>CAZZAX010000014.1:0-60308 GCA_964653075.1 uncultured Pirellulales bacterium | reverse complement strand
TCCATCAGTTTCTTTAATCGGTTGTTGCGATTGATAATCCTCCTGTAAAGGTCGTTTAAATCACTGGTAGCGAAATTATCTCTTTCGAGCAGAACCAGCGGCCTCAAATCCGGAGGAATGACAGGAGCTACTTCAAGGACCATCCAATTCGCTTTATTGCTACTGCTCTTGACCTGGTTGATTATGGTGAGTCGTTTTGTGAGATCCTTTATCTTTTGCTTGCTGTTTGTCTTTGCTATGGCCTCTCTTAGCTGAACGCCGACTTCTTCGAGTTTGAGGTTTTCCAGCAGAGCTTTAATGGCTTCGGCACCCATACCGGCCTTAAACGCTTTTCCGTATTTCTTTTCGGCTTCTCTGTATTCTTCCTCGCTGAGCAGTTGCCCTGTCTTCAATGGGCTTTGGCCCGGCTCTGTTACGACATATTCCTGGAAATAGATGATTTTCTCCAGGTCGGCGGATTTCATTGCCAAAAGATTTCCGAGCCGATTCGGAATAGCTTTGAAAAACCATATATGCACAACAGGAGCCGCCAGATTGATATGTCCCATTCGCTTTCTTCTGACGCGACTATGGGTAACTTTAACTCCGCATCGGTCGCAAATTATTCCCTTGAACTTCGTACCTTTGTACTTTCCGCAGGCACATTCCCAGTCACGTTCCGGCCCGAAAATTCGCTCACAAAATAAGCCATCCTTCTCAGGCCGATACGTACGATAGTTGATAGTCTCGGGCTTTCGTACTTCACCAAAAGACCAGCTTCGAATATCATTGGGACTGGCCAACGAAATCTTGACCGAACCGTAGTCATTAATTCGATCGTAAATACTTCCTAACATTTAATGCCCCTTACCATTGACTCTTGAAAATCGGTAATTCTCTAATTACTTACAGTGTAGTGCTTCCAAGTCGCTTCTTTTCAAGATGAATATTCAACCCTAATCCTCTCAGCTCATTGCACAACACGTCAAAAGACAAAGGCGTCCCTGCTTCAAGACTGTTTTGCCCTTTGACCATTGATTCATAAATTTTTGTTCGCCCCTCAACATCATCGCTTTTCACTGTGAGCATTTCCTGAAGCGAATAAGCAGCGCCGTATCCTTCCAGAGCCCAGACTTCCATTTCGCCGAATCTTTGTCCACCGGTTCTGGCCTTGCCACCTAACGGCTGCTGGGTAATCAGACTATAAGGCCCGGTAGCCCTTGCGTGAATCTTATCATCGACAAGATGATGCAGTTTCATCATATATATGTATCCGATTGTTGCAAACTGGTCAAAAGGCTCGCCTGTCCTGCCGTCATACAATTGCGTCTTGAGAGTGGCCGGCACATTTACGAAAAATTCACCAGTCGGCGGCGCTTCTTTGTTCTCCTGAAGCTGTGCTTTTCGACTGTTCATAAGGTCGTTCGCCTCGGCAGTCAATTTCTGGATGTCGTCTTCCTTAGCTCCATCAAAAACCGGTGTAATGGCGTTAAAGCCCAATACCTTCGCCACCCAGCCGAGGTGCGTTTCGAGAATCTGTCCGACATTCATTCGGCTCGGAACACCGAGTGGATTCAGCAATATGTCAAGAGGTGTGCCATCCTCGAGAAACGGCATGTCCTCCTCGGGCATAATCTTCGCAATGACTCCCTTGTTGCCGTGGCGTCCGGCCATTTTGTCGCCTATCGACAGCGACCTTTTAATCGCTACGTAAATTTTTACCATTTGCAAAACGCCGCTTGGAAGCTCATCGCCGTGTTTCAAACTCTCAATACGGTGTTTCTTTTCTTCCTGAACTTCCGTAATCTTGGCCCAGAATCTCTCTATAATCTTTTGCACGTCATCACGGAGCGAAGCCGGTTTGACCCACTTGATATTAAAGTTTTCCACTTGCTCATAAATGACGTCATCATCGGAACTGGCACCGACTCTCTGACGCGTGGATGGATCAACAATATTGACCTCGAATTTATTGTGTACAGCTTCGATCATCTGCCTGAATATCAAACATTCTTTAGCTCTCATCTGCTGTTGATACTCTTTTATCTGGATCGCCTGTTCTTTCTTTTGTTCCTCTGTACCCGCGCCGCGCCTCGTAAATCGTTCCGTTTTTATTACGACACCTTCGTATCCACTGGGCAGTTCAAGTGAATCATTTTTCACATCTTCGCCGGCTCTGCCGAATATAGCGTGAAGCAGTTTTTCTTCCGGTGTCAGTTCCGTCTTGCTCTTGGGCACAACCTTGCCTACCAGAATATCCCCGGGGCAAACTCTTGTTCCCTCGCAAACTACTCCATATTCATCAAGATTACGCAGTGCCCTTTCACTGACATTGGGAATATCACGGGTAAATTCCTCCTTGCCAAGACGCGTCTCGCGCACCTCAGCCGTAAATTCGTCGATGTGAATGCTCGTAAAGCTGTCGTCTTTACACAGCTTTTCACTGACGATAATAGCATCTTCAAAGTTAAAACCGTCGAAAGAGACAAATCCCACGAGAATATTTTTTCCGAGAGCTAATACACCATTGGCGGTGCCCCCGCCGTCTGCAATGATTTGGCCGGTCTTTACCCTCCCGCCAAGCTCAACTATGGGCTTTTGATTAAGACAGGTTCTCTCGTTCAATCCGTAAAATTTTGCAAGATGATACTCCTCGGTATGGTCAATAACTATCTTTGAGGCATCCACCGCAGTAACAACTCCGCCTTTTTTGGCACGAACGACCATGCTTGAGTTTTGGCCAACGATCACTTCCATGCCTGTACCGACTAAAGGCGCCTCCGTCTTTAGCAGAGGAACAGCCTGTCGCTGCATATTCGAGCCCATTAAAGCTCGGTTTGCATCGTCATGCTCTAAAAACGGAATAAGGGAAGCGGAAACGCCGACAATCTGCTTGGCGGAAACATCTACGTATTTCACCTCCTCGCTGGCCACCTGTGCCAGCTCACCATTCTTCATAGCAAGTACACGACCTTCTTGGATTCGACCGGTTCGCGGATCGAAGGTATTCGGGGCACCAATGACCATCTTCATATCCTCATCAGCCCGCAAATATTCAACCTTATTGGTGGCCTTACTTCTTATGACTTTGCGGTATGGAGTAAGCAAAAATCCATACTCGTCAACCGCAGCAAATATCGCCAGCGAAGCAATCAGTCCGATATTTGTCCCTTCGGGCGTCTCAATGGGACAGATTCTGCCGTAATGGCTTATATGAACATCACGCACTTCAAAACCGGCCCGTCTTCTGTTCAAACCGCCAGGACCAAGAGCAGACAGACGCCTTTCATGAGTCAACTGGCTCAAAGCATTGGTCTGGTCAACAACCTGGCTCAATTCACCTCGACCAAAGAAATAGTTGATACTGCTCGAAACGCTCTTGGAATTTACCAAATCTGCAATGCGAAGCGGCTCTTCGGAGTCTCTCTTCATGCTCATCCGTTCCTGAACGGTCCTGCGCAGCTTAAGCAGCCCCTTTCTGATTTCATCCGCCGCCAGCTCATCGATTGTTCGCAGCCTCCGGTTGCCCAGATGATCGATATCATCAACCTCGCCTTCGTTATTCCGCAAAGCCATTATATACTTCATCGTGTTGAGGAAATCTTCAGGCCGAAGTATCATCTCATCCTCACCTATCGCCTGATTGAACTTACGATTTAATCTGAACCTGCCGACCTTGCCGAGACGATAACGGTTGGAATCAAAAAATTTCTCCGTAAAGAAAGTTTTTGCTTTTTCTTTATTGGGCGGATTGCCGGGTCGCAATCTCATATAAAACTTGAGCAATGCCTGCTCGTGGCTCTTGACATCATCCTCGGCTAAGGTGTTCAAGATAAGCAGATCCCGGACTTCGTCGATAACCTCAATCTGTACAGCCGATTTTTTTGTTTTTTTAGCTTTTGTCTGCTTCTTGGTGCTTTTAGCTTTGGGCTTTGCATATGCACCTTGTACCAAAGAGACTTTATCGCTGATTTGCGCACCTGCTTTGACTATGATTTCACCGGACTCTTCATCCACGAGCGGCTTCACTGTCCACATAGAAGGAGTTAATTTATTGAGAGGCACCTTTTTCGTCGGATAAAACAACCGAAGAATGTCTTCTGTTGTACTGTATGCAGGATCCATCGCCCGAAGCAAAATAGTTGCCGGTATCTTGCTGGACTGATCGATTCTGACAACCAGAATATCTTTATTAGTTACTCCTATCTCTATCCAGCTACCCCTCTCGGGTATAACTCTGCCGCCGTGCAGCACCCGGTCGCCTTCTTTACTCTCGATAAGAAAATCAACACCAGGACTTCGGTGCAGTTGGCTTACGATGACTCGCACAGCCCCGTTGATAATGAACTCACCGCCGCCTATCATAACCGGCATTTCGCCAAGATACATCGCCTGCTCGGCCAAATCCTCACCCTCCTTGGTATGTAGTCTGCACCATATTTTCAACGGGTAGCCATATGTCAGACGTAATTGTCGGCACTGAATAGGGGTATAATGCGGCTTTTCCAGTTCGTAACAGAGATATTCCAGAACCTTCTTCTTGTCGTAGCTTTCGATAGGAAACGTCTCGCGGAAAATAGCTTCGAGCCCGCTGCATTTTCTCTTCGTTGGTGCGACGTCTTGTTGCAAAAACCTTTCGTAACTTGTCCTTTGTACTGCTACCAGGTCCGGAATCTCAACAGCATCTTGTACTCTTCCAAAATTTCGAACGCTTTGCCCAGTACTAATTTCACGCATTGCCTTTTCTCCAGCATTAAATGCCCAAATCGCCTTATAAATACAACCCTCTGTGCCTTCCCGCCTTTTTCCCAAAGGAGCAGGCCAGGACTACCCTCAGACCTATGCCAATTCGACCACGGCCCCTACAGCTTCAAGTTGCTTTTGTGCCGCTTCGGCATCATCTTTACTGAGGCCCTCTTTGACCGGCTTGGGAACATTGTCAACAAGCTCCTTGGCCTCTTTCAATCCCAATCCCGTTAAAGCTCTAACCTCCTTGATAACCTGGATCTTTTTATCCCCGAATTCTTTGAGGATTACATCAAAGCTTGTCTTTTCTTCCTTCTCTTCAGCCGGACCCTGTGCCGCGGGACCGGCAACCATAACGGCTCCGCCTGCAGCCGGCTCAATCCCATATTCGTCCTTGAGATAGTCGCCCAGCTCTTTGGCCTCCATTAACGTAAGAACAACTATCTCGTCACCGAGCTTCTTGATCTTGCTGATTACCTTGCCTGTCTCCTTAGCTGCCTTTGTTGTCTTGGTTTCCTTAATCTCCTTCTCTGCCTTGGTCTCTTTCGTCGCCTTGGCTTCTTTTGTTTTCTTGGCTTCTTTTGCTTCTTCTGCCATTTCTATTAACTCCTGTTATATAGCGCCTCGTGGTAGCCGAAACTCCGCCGTCTCGTTTAACCCCGTTACTAAAACCGGGGACAGCCACGCAGGCTGTTCTCTATTTCCTATTTAGTTTTACGCTGCTTGTTTTTCACCTTTCTCTGTGATAGTCTCGATACAGCCGGCGATAATTCCCGCAGGTGCACCAACAGTCGATACTAACTTGCCCGCCGGCGACTGTATCAAACCGGCAATTCTGCTTAGCAGCTCTGCCCGTGTAGGCATCTTCGAAAGACCGGACGCCTCTTGAGCGCTTAAAGCTGAGCCATCGAGAAATGCACCTTTAATCTCCACCAGAGGAATCTTCTTAGTCCATTCAGTCATTGTTTTTGCAACGTCAACAATACTGTCACCACCATAAACAATAGCGCAGGGACCACTAAACAATTCCGCGGCCGGCTCCATTTGCTGGTTGCGCAATGCTTTTTTGAACAGCAAGTTCCTGACCACTGATAATCGGATGTCTTTCTCTTTAAGGTCACCGCGCAGTAGATTATTGTCAACGCCGTTAATGCCTTTTGTGCTGACAACAAGAAAATCCTTGATGTCCTCGCTGACGATTTTCTTTTCCAGCTCCGACTGTAGTAACTCTTTTACGTACTTGCTCATTTTTCGTATCTCGTATTGTGTATCTTGTTATCAAAAATCAATTGTCACACCGGGGCTCATGGTCGCAGATATACTGATTTTTTTAATATACGTCCCTTTTGATGCGGCCGGTTTTATCTTCTTGATATGCGAGATGAACGCATCGATATTATCTACCAGCTTTTCTTTCTCGAAGCTTTGCTTGCCGACTACTACGTGAACATTACCCCCGGCATCGTTCCTGAACTCAACCTTGCCTGCTGCAAATTCACCCACTGCCTTGGCCACATCGGCTGTTACCGTGCCGTTTTTCGGCGAAGGCATCTTTCCCTGCGGCCCAAGGGTCCGTCCGAGCTTACCCACCTTGCTCATAACTTTCGGGGATGCGATAGCCACATCGAAATCCATCCACCCGTCAGAAACTTTCTTTACCAGCTCATCACAGCCCGCCTCAACGGCACCGGCAATCCTGGCAGCCTCAACATCAGAGTCTTCGCAGAAAGCGACCACTTTCTTCTGCTTGCCAATCCCGTGAGGCAAAGATATCGAGCCTCTAACCAGCTGGTCGGCCTGTTTAGGATCAATGCCTAAATGAAGCACGCATTCGATGCTCTGGTCGAATTTCACAGACTGGAACGACTTGATTTTTTCGACCGCATCAGCCAGGCTAAGATTACCCTTGCTGAACTGTTCTGATTCTTTTTTGTATCTTTTGCTTTTAACTCGCATTGCTCATCCCGTATTATGTGCCGATTATCACTAATCAATTACCTCCACGCCCATACTTCGGGCGGTACCTCTGATAATTTTCTCTGCCTGTTCCAGATCGTATGCGTTCAAATCCTTGAACTTCGTCTCAGCGATTTTCCGAACCTGCTCGGTACTGACTTTTCCGACCTTCTCTTTATTCGGGATGCCGCTGCCTTTTGCGATTTCGGCCGCCTGTTTCAGCAGAACCGCCGCCGGCGGACTTTTAACCTCAAAAGTGAAACTTTTGTCCTTAAAAACCATTATCACGACCGGTACTATTGTTCCGTTAAGGTCTTTGGTTCGCTCATTGAACTGCGAAACGAACTGACCTATGTTAACACCGTTCTGACCTAAAGCAGGCCCTATCGGCGGCGCTGGTGTCGCCTTGCCGCCCGGCGCCTGCAATTTAATCTTTACTACTACCTCTTTGGCCATTCTTCACCTTTATTTAAGTGTTTGTCCGTCGACTCTAAGCTCTCTTCCTGAGGTCTATCAATTACAATTTTTCTATCTGCCAATACTCGATATCCAGAGGTGTGCTTCGACCGAATATCGTAACAATCACCTTTACAATACCACGCTCGGAATCAATAGAATCTACAATGCCTTCGAAGTTTTCAAATGCACCTTCACGAATCTTAATCATATCACCTTTTTTGAACTCCACTTTGATGCTCGGTGCTTCCTCGGGCTTCTCAGCCTCTAAAAGCATCTTGGCCACATCCGTATCGCGCATCGGGCTCGGAACTCCTTCCGAACCGATAAAATCTCCAACCCCGGACGTCCCTTTAATCATGAACCAGGCCTTTTCAGGAACACGTCCGTCATCGGTCGATTCCATTTCCATAAAAACGTAGCCCGGGTACAGCTTTCGTTTATGCACGGTCTGCTTATTGCCGCGGATACGCTTTATCCGCTCTACAGGAACCTCTATCCTGCCAATAATGCCGTTCAGACCTTCTCTGTCGATCTTCTGTACAAGAGCGTCTTTGACCTGCACTTCCTTATTTGCCGCAACTCGTAAAACATACCACTGCATATTAATACCCTGTCTTATATCCCCTTTGAGATACAATTATTAGACCAAGAGCCATGTAAAGAACGTTTGGAATGTAAGATCCGTCGCTCCGAGAAGCACAGCCATAATAACCACAACCACAATAACGATAAATGTCGAAACAGCTATTTCCTGTCTGCTTGACCAGCTAACCTTCTTCATTTCGCCCTCAGCGGCAATCATAAAGTCCGCAACTGAATGTTTGTTCATCAGCCAGGAAATCAAAAAGGCCAATACAACAAATAAGCCGGCCGGAACCATAGTTTCAACCCACAATCCAAGGTCCGTCGCCTGTAGCCTTTTATAAAGCTGTAAGCAGCCTAATCCGGCAATTATTGCTCCGGCAAAAGCACTACAAAGCCTTGTATATTTGCCCTGGCCGCGCTTATAAATAGTAAAAATCATATTCGACCTCATATCAACCGGGTTTCAGCAGGTTCACTTCTGTCGTATCTCACCAAAAACCTGGCGTTTCAAAACAGGCCAGGAGGGAATCGAACCCCCAACCTTCGGTTTTGGAGACCGACGCTCTGCCAATTGAGCTACTGGCCTATTAAATTGATTATCTCTCATCTATTATTTGAAATCTTTCTGAACCGCCGAAATACATCTTTCAATAACCAATTACTTGCGCCGTATCTTATGGACAGTATGCTTTCGTTCCTTCTTGCAGTATTTCTTCAAATTCAATTTCGGCGTACCCTCAGCTACACTAATGCTTGTACGATAGTTTCTATCTTTACACTGGCTGCATTCAAGCCAGACATACTCTCTTTTACTCTTCTTTTTAGCCATAAGGTTCATCCCCACCAGACAGGCTCACTTACGTAAGAAACATCCGATTCTCCCGCAGATGCCCGCCCGGATACACTTTACACCGGCCTGAACGCCCTGGTTTTCGATACCGGCAGCTCCCAGAGAAGTTACCCAGAGATCTTCTATTCAAGAATTTTAATTACCACACCGGCACCGACTGTCCGGCCTCCTTCGCGAATAGCAAAACGAAGGCCGTCCTCCATAGCAATTGGTGAAATAATCTCCACCAACATCGCTATATTGTCTCCCGGCATACACATCTCCGCGCTCTTTCCTTCTCTGCTCATTAATCCAAGAACAGAACCGGTTACATCCGTTGTCCTGAAATAAAATTGTGGTTTGTAGCCTGCGAAGAATGGTGTACTACGTCCGCCTTCATCCTCCGCATCTGGTTTTCCGCGTTTTTTTCGGCCCTTTAGTACATAGACTTCAGCTTGAAACTTAGTATGTGGAGTAATGCTCCCGGGTGCTGCGACGACCTGCCCCCGTTCCAAATCCTTCTTTTCCACTCCGCGCAGAAGCACGCCGATGTTATCGCCGGCGTGACCTTCATTGAGGGTCTTGTTAAACATCTCCACCCCGGTAACAACGGTCTTGCGTATCTCTTTTGTAAGGCCGATGATTTCGACCTCCTCGCCGGTATGGATTTTACCACGTTCAACCCTGCCGGTACCGACCGTGCCGCGCCCTTTAATGCTGAAAACATCCTCAACCGGCATAAGAAATGGCTTGTCAACATCACGCTTAGGTTGCGGAATGTAATTGTCGACTGCCTCCATCAGCTCGTCAATGCATTTGCAGGCTTCATCGTCCTTACCTTCGCTTTCCATTGCCTTCAGCGCGCTGCCGCAAATCATGGGAATCTTGTCGCCAGGGAACTTGTACTTACTCAACAGTTTTCGAAGTTCATCAATCACCACCTCCAGCAGTATCTCACATTCTTCGTCTGATTCGCACTGGCTCCGTAGAATATCACATTTGTTCAGAAAGACCACAATACTCGGTACATTAACCTGACGGGCAAGAAGAATGTGCTCGCGAGTCTGGGGCATAGGCCCATCATCGGCACCTACAACCAATACAGCCCCGTCCATTTGTGCTGCTCCGGTAATCATATTCTTGATATAGTCGGCATGTCCCGGGCAGTCAACGTGAGCATAATGGCGATTATCCGTCTCATACTCAACGTGCGCAGTATTGATTGTAACGCCGCGCTCTCTTTCTTCAGGGGCATTATCGATGTCTTCGAACTTCTTGACATTGCCTTTGCCGGCCTTCTGTGCCAGACGCATTGTGATTGCAGCAGTCAATGTCGTTTTGCCGTGGTCAATATGACCGATTGTTCCAATATTGATATGTGGTTTTGTTCGTTCAAATACAGCCTTAGCCATCTTAAAATAAACCTCCAATGTACAGGGTTAGTATTTATTTGTCCCTATCTGGTTTCCCAATCACTGTTTTTCGTAATTTATTATAATCAATTCACAGCCGGGTGTTCTTCTCGCCCCAGCTTGACCAGCTTGCATTTAGCTGCTGATGGGGCTTGAACCCATGACCTCGTCCTTACCAAGGACGCGCTCTACCACTGAGCTACAGCAGCAATATCCAACCCGCCAGGCCATTATTGCCCCGGCCAATCGAATAAGAAACTACGCTTTCGCCCGGCTACAAGCCGAAAAATATAAACAATATCCCTTTGTTCCTGTCGTTTTTATATATACTGATAGCGCAGGAATCCATTCCTATATAAATAGTATGCTAATGTAAACTACGTAATTTATCGAAATGAACGAAGAACTGCAAACATAAAAAATGAAAAATTTCAAAAAAAATTGAAAAATTTTTCATTTTTCCTAAAAATTTACATCCAAACGCCATCGCTGAACCGCCGCAATCCCAAAATACGCACCTTCAACTGTTGCCATTCCTACAGGCTAAAAGTATAATAAAAGTATATTGATAAGCGAGTGTACGAAGCGAAAGGAGTAGCGATGAACAAACCTGTTACTTTATTTCTGGCCTTAAGTTTAATTTTAGCACTGACCGTATGTACTTCATTGGTGAGGTACCAGGAAGCTATATATGCTCAGGATGGGGATGTTTTACCTGACCAGAACGACGTGGAGCCGGTTATGATAGCCCTTACCCGGCTGGACGTAAATGACCTAATCCCTGATGTGAAAAATCAAATCCCAGATATCAATGACCAGACTCTTGAATTACGCTACAAGATCATGAACAACTCCAAACAGGATATATGGGTTTGTAATGGTGTTGGTTGGGTTGAAGCCGACGATGCCTCGCGGCTTGACTATGAAGCTTATTTAGAAGAGAACAATACCCTTGTAATAAGGAAAAGGCTTGACGTCCCAACGTACATTATATACTATATATGGCCCCAGGGCCGATATGTTCGTCTGCGAGTGGGCGAGGAGCGGTCCGAATCGTTATCACTTAGACTTCCCGTTCGTCACAATCGGCTGTTCATACCAGCATTAGAAAAGCCTGGTATCATATACTCTAGGCACTTGGTCATCGAGATCGGCTATCTCACCAAAAACCTGCTTGCAATAGAAGGAGTATGTATGAAATGGCCTAATGAGATTATAATATCTGCTCTCGACGCTGATATTTATAGGGGAGAACATGTTTTAAAGATAACGGTGGATGGAGTCCTTATCCCCTATGAAGAAATGTGGGTGGGATATTCTCATACTAAAAGCGACGAATAGAAACTCAATAATTCTGATCGTGGCGGCACTGAAAAAGCCTCGGGCCTGAAATGCGGCCAGCAAGTGCTGTTAATTCCCCCAAAGACTAACTGAATCAGAATAAATACTGAACCGTTATTATGCCTTGTTGGCCTTAGCTGCTTATTTTGGCTTTTCCGCCTCTTTGCTTTTACCAAGACGGCTGGTCCAGCTTTTAAGCCATTGCTGCCATTGTGGTCTGGCCCCGGAATACTTCACTCTGCTTAGGGCCTTCAAAACTGTATCGGGATCGGCCCCTGAAGGCTTGTTCATAAAGTTGTTAATTGCGTCAATGACAGCATTATCGGCACTCAAATCTCCTTTTGCTAAGCATTCTCCAGCCAATTTAGTTGCAAGATCTAACTTTGAACCTCTCAAAGAGGCATCCAGCAATTTCGGAAGGATTGTATCTTTCTCACCGGCAGTACTGGCTGCTTTGTAATGTCTGTCTAAATACTCAGCCGCTCTTTCAAACTGGCCTATTGTATAATAAAGCCCTGAAAGATTCTCTATAACGCTTGCGAGCATTTTCGGTTCGGCCGCCGCCTTTGCCTCCGCTTTCCTAAGAAATGCAATTTTCTGCTCATCGGTTAGCTTGGTTTTGCTGTTTTCTGAGATTAATTTGCCCATCCACTCGTTCAGTGTGGCCGAATCTGAACCATCGAATATCTTAAGCATAGCCTGCCAGGAGTCCCCGCTTTCGGAGTTGGAGCCGATTTTTTCCGCCAGCTTTGCCAAATCATCTTTGCCGCCGACCTCCCCGGCAAGCTCTATCACTTTTTTTCTTAGTATCTCGCTGGCGTCATCGAAAAAATTCGTCCTCAATCTTTTAAATGCGCGTGCTTTGTCGATATAGATAAGACCATCAACTGCCGTTTCACGCACAAAATCTTCCTTGTCACCAAGAGCTTCAATAAATAAAGGCTCAAAAAGCTTAGCGGCCATGACCCTGCCGGCACTGCCATGCGTACATAAGGCAGCCATCGCACTGAGCAGCTCCCCGCGTAACGCACTATCGGGCTTTTCATTTTGTTGGTTATATCTCGCGACAAGCAAACCAAGATATCCCTCAAGCTCTTCCTGCTTTAAACCGTTCGGTCCAAGCAGCTTTCGTAAAACTTCCGCCCCTTTTCGTGCTTTCCCTGTATCCTCTTTAGAAAGAAATTCCACGGCAAATTCCAGTGCCTGTTTTCTTATTTCCGGTGTAATCTTGGCGGGTGTAACCAAAAGAGCATTGGAACACGCTCCTCCGAGGGCATCCAATAATGCTATTTTCACCTGGTCATCAGACTCGGATCCAAGCTGGGTCAAAAGCGGTTGAACAGAATTCAATCTTCTTAAAATCGATAAACCAAGGGTCTTGAGCTTAACTTCTTTATCCGGATCTGAAATCAAATTCAGCAAAATTGGTTCCAGCTCAGCCGGCAATTTAGGCCTCCCGGAAGCAAATTGCCATTTGTAAACCTTATCCAGAGCCCATAATTTGATTCTGGCTTCCGAATTACCTAAATGTTCTTTCAAAAAATTACCTCTGGACCCATCATCACTCATGACGTCGTAAATCTTGTCCAGCGCCGATAAATACCAGTCTTGCCACAACTTCACTTCTATTCTCAACTGGCGCATCTGAGTTTCCTGTCGAATAAGCCAGTCTCGTAGGAATTCGTCTCGTCCTTTGCCCTGTAGTTCACTGATATTTATCTGACGTGTCCAGTAGCTTTCGCCGACTGGGATACCAAGAGAACGCAGGGCCTTTTCCGCTTCGCCTGATACTGATACTTCAGGGTCGTCAACCAGCCTTATTAGTCTGATAGTTGCTTCCATATTCGGCCAAAGCTTCAAAGCATGTATGGCATTTACTCTCGTTTTGACTGGCTTTGAGGCATCTGTCGTTATATGCTCGAGGGATTGACCAATTTTATCATATTCGAAACTAAGTGTTGCATCTGCCGCCAATTGAGCCTCAGTGGCAATCTCAGTTGCAAAAACACCAAGCAATGGTTGAATAAAATCTTCTTTGTTCTTTATTTCTCCCTCCGTTGATCTGCTCTGACTCAATGCCTTACAGACCGCCATACGTGCAGCACTATTCTTGGCATCCTTCAGTGCATCAAGAAGAATCTTTCTATCCAGAGGATTTTCACTACCCAACATCACTGTTGCCGCTTTTATGCGTATCTCTTCGCTTGGTCCTTGGAGAAGGGCATTCTTATTGATTTCCAATTGCTCGTCAGGCTTGGCCTTTGCAGATGCCCCATTTGTTGCATTTGCAGCAAGGATTGGTGTGTTTACACTAATGCTGGCCTGCTGGCATCCTATCGCCAACATCAATATTAATAGATAAAACCTCTTCTTGCTCATCCGGATGACCTTGAGGAATCCACTACCCATCAACTTAACTATCATATAATAACCTATAAGTTTCATATAAGTCAATTAATATTTGAAAATTCAAAAATCATTTATGGTCTCGGATGAAATTTTCGGTGAATTGTTCTTAATCTTTCCTGGTCAACGTGTGTATAAATCTGAGTAGTAGCTATATCCACATGTCCCAGCATCTCCTGTATGCTTCGCAAATCGGCCCCGCCGGCTAACATGTGAGTTGCGAAGCAATGTCTTAAAGTATGGACTGTTAAATTTCTGGGCATACCCGCCCGAACCGCGTATTTTTTAACCAGTCTCCAAATCTCAATACGACTCATGGGCCTGCCTGTTCGAGACAGCAGCAGAAAATCACCGCTGAAAGGCTTGACCAGACTCGGACGCAGATTAGTCAGATATTCATTTATTGCTGCGATGGCTATTTTGCCGATTGGGACCACGCGTTCCCGGTTGCCTTTGCCAAGACAGCGCAGATAGCCGATATTAAGGTTAAAGTCTGAAATTTTAAGCCCTGCTATCTCGCTTGCGCGTACACCGGTGGCATAGAGCAGCTCAAGCATGGCCTTATCACGAAAATAAAAAGGCTCTTCCGGGCACGGAGTATTCATCAGCTCAATAACCTGCTGTTTGCTGCAAATACTCGGCAGCTTCTGCCAGACCTTCGGGCTTTCAAGGACCGAAGTCAAATCATCCTCGATAAGACCCATAAGCTTGCCGAACCGCAGGAACATCCTTATAGCGACCAGAGAACGCTTAATAGAGCTTTCACTTTTCTGTTCCTCACTGAGTTTTCGCAGGTACTTTTGGATAAACACCGGCTCTATCCGCCGCAGCTCGCTGACATTACTGGCTTTGCAGTATTTCAGAAAGCTTCTCAGGTCACGTCCATACCCTAAAACAGTATTATCGGACAAACCCGCTTCAACAGTCAGATAATTCAGAAAGCTTCTGACATCCTTGTGCAAAACGAAGGTCTTGGTATCCGCCAAAGGCAGGTCTTGTTCGCAAGCCTGCTGTACCGGCTCGAATTTCGAATCTCGAATCTTGAATTTACTTACAGCTTGTCTCTGCATTAAGGGTCTATCTCTCTGCTCGATGCTCGTACCTCATGGCACAGGCCTTGAACGTTGGTTAAACACTTGATAATCGCGATTTTCTGCAAATCAGGGACAGTCCGCAAACAGCTTTACACTTTACGAGCCATCCGCCTTAATATCATCGGCATTAAAACAAGACGACCTTTAGAGCCAAAGCCGAAAGCAAAAAGCCCGGGAAAGCGAATACGACGTACCATATCTGAAAAATGGCAAATTAAATCCTCTTTGACTTGAATTCGTACCGTTTTTTTGGTAAAATATAAACTATATAATAGTTTCACAGGAGGACTTTTCAAATGAAAAAGCCGGCCACTATTTTATACATTATACTTACAGCGGTTACCCTGACGTCCCCTAATGACGCCGTACCAAACCAATTAGCCATGACACTAAGCTCAACTAATCCGGGACTGATACCGGCTGCAACGCCCCAGAAAGATAGACACATAGATATTCAGCCTTTGACTAACGGCCTTGTCGATGCACCCTCCGCCTATTTCGACGACTGCGGCGTGCTCGTACAGGCCGTTGAATGTGTACTTTTTCAAGCTGATAAAGGCGGTTTGTATCTATTGAACAACCTCGATAAATTCACGGTCGGCGACCACGTCCGTGTCCGCGGCATACTCAATCCTTCCTGCGCCTCCATCTGCATGCAGGGCAATGGATGTATTGAATACAATACCATCTCGGCCTGCCTCCATGGCGACCTTAACGGCGATAACAATGTTGATATCGATGATTTTACCATATTACTCTCCCAATGGCTCGAGACCGGCTGCACCGAGCCGGACTTCTGCGGTGGTGCCGACCTGAACAGAAATGGAATCGTGGATACAAACGACTTCAGCCTGTTCGCAGACAGTTGGCTAACATCCGCCGACGACGAGCCCAACAAGCCCGGATTAAACAAATACTACACCCCATTCGATAATCCTATAGAGCCGAATGCTCCCGGCTATACCCTCCCCCTCAATTTAGGAACTATTGTAAACTATGCCGCTCTGGATTCCATGTTTGGCTTAAAAAACGCCGACCCGCTGCTCGAACAAAATGGTTTCGCAATCATCGAACACGACTTTGGATGGTTCGACCCCAACCGCGATGACATCGTTAAACCATACGAGTATCTGCGAGATAAGGAAGTACCTTTGTTTGTTACGGCTGATACGCTGCTGCACCTTTATCATATACAGTTCGATGAAACACTCAAGGACATAGAAGAACGCGAGTTTTACGCAGACATCAACGACCTGACAACTGCCCTGCTTGATGATGCGCTGAGCCTGCATGAACAATATACCGGCGACCTCAAAGAAGCAGCTAAACGCAACATTGCCTACCTGGCCGTGGCCAAAAAGCTAATCAACCCAAATGCCCGGATACCGCAACTTGTAAACGACCTCGTCGCCGCCGAATTGGCTAAAATCGACGCCCATGCAGGTTTCACCGAAAGCGATATCTTTATATATAAGGAAGACTACTCACAGTACGTACCGAGAGGCCATTACACCCGAAGCGAGCAGCTTAAACGCTACTTTAAAACACTAATGTGGTATGGCCGAATGGCTTTCCTCTTAAAAGGCGCCGAAAATTGGGGGCCGATGGGTGAAGCGCTTATCAGTATTGAAGATGCTAAGATTCAGACCATTCAGGCCGTACTGCTGGCAAAGTCAATCGAGAATATCCAGGTTGCCCAGCGCTCCGGCCTCGAAGTCTGGGACAGATTATACACGGTAACAGCCTTCTACGTCGGCCTGGCGGACGACCTTACACCTTATGAGTATCTCGATACTCTGGACAAGATATTTGGAAGCGACTTCCAACCAACTACCCTGGAAAACCAGGACATCTTCTTTCATCTGAAAACCGAGCTGTCCCTGCTGCGCTCACCGAAAATATACGGCGGCACTGGCGATTTATATGTACTTCCCCCAATTACACCGGAAGCACTTGATGAAGTACTCGACAAAACTAAAGGTATGCGATTTATGGGCCAGCGCTTCATACCGGACTCATATATGTTCCAGCACCTTGTCTTCCCTGAAGTGCTTCAATATACCGGTAATGCCGAACCAAAACCATTCACCTATGGTGCTCTGGGAGACCGTTCCTATCCGCGAGGGCTCGATGTAATGGCAATCTTAGGCTCGGACCGCGCAAAAGATATCCTCATCGAAGAAGGCGACACGGACTACATCGACTACGACCTGCGCTTCAACGAGCTAAATACCGAGTTCGACGCATTTGAACTGGCCGATTGGAACAAGAACCTCTACTGGAGCTGGCTCTATTCACTCCGGGCGCTGATAGAGAACTTCGGCGGAGGATACCCCAGCTTTATGCGGACTCAGGCCTGGCAGGAGAAAGAGCTTAATGCCGCTCTTGCATCCTGGACCGAGCTGCGCCACGACACCATCCTCTATGCCAAGCAGAGCTACACACCCTTAAGATCCGGTATTCCTGGGACTGTAACCGGCTATATTGAGCCTGTGCCTGAATTCTACGGTAGGTTGCTGGCACTTACTCAAATGACAAGGCTGGGCCTTAGCGACCTCAATGCACTCTCAGCTCCGGCAACAGAAAGGCTGATAAACCTCGAAACCATACTCAATAGACTAATAGAAATTGCCAATAAAGAGCTGACAAACCAGCCTCTTTCTGAGGATGACTATGAATATATCAAAGACTTCGCACAAACACTCGAAGGCGCTGTCCTCGGAGTCGAGGAAACAGGCCTCAAGACAACCCTCATAGCCGATGTCCATACCTATTCCTACGAAGCTCTGGTCGTCGAGGAGGCCGTAGGAAACGTGGACCTGATTGTCGTGGCCTTCCCCGCACCCGATGGTTCTATCTTCCTGGCCGCAGGCCCTGTGCTCAGCTACTACGAGTTCAAGCACCCAATGAGCGACCGCCTCACCGACGAGGCCTGGCGCAACCTGCTCACCTCACCCGAAAGACCTGAACGCCCTAAATGGTATGTCCCTCTGATGGGTAATAATCCCGAAGTTTCCGAATAGAGCCGCCCGAAGCCCCTCCCACATGGCAGTAGGGCAAGACTTTAGAACGTCATTCAGCTAAAAATATGGGTGTGCCTAATTTTTCTGGCAACACGGGATTGCTTGTCCCACACTTATTGAGTGCTAACTCACGTCTAATTAGTCCGGCGTCATTACTGCAATCATTATCCCCCAACGTAGGGGCGGTTCGCGAACCGCCCTCACAAATAAAAAGCCAATTAACAAATCTCCAATTAACCAACCTGTGCCATAGGTATTCACTAATCCTCTCCAATTCACCCTGCCGAAGCTTGCCCCACCAATCCTTCTGAATACAGCCTGGGGTAGCGAGTTGACACAAGAGTTTACCCTCGATGTGAACTTACTTGCTTTCCTGTCGGGGGTCACCCTGAGCGCAGTCGAAGGGTCTATTTAAAACACTTCCTGCAAAAGCAGGAATCCTTAAATAATCAATCATCATTCATCAATAATCAATTAAAATAGTTTACCCCCGGTGTGTGCCTGCTTGCTTTCCCCCCGTTTATGCTGGACGCCATATTGTATACTCTGGCACATTTTTTCCTTGAATATTTCTTTTTAGCGGTGTAAATTCCAAATTGGCAAGCGAACCATTTATTTTTCTTAGGTTAGCCAATATTTTCAACGTGAGAAACGCCTTCATCTTTGGATATAATTATTCTTGTCTGAATGAGCACATTATCGGCAAGCTGAATTGACCTGAATATGACACTGACGGGGACAGAGTCCAGGAAATAGCAGCCCTTAGACTCTCTTTGAACGACGTAATGCGTGGGGTGTTATGCGGAAACCACATAAGACCCCTTATACGAAAGACAATTGGCGTAACTCTTCTTCAGAGGAGCGCTTATGTGTACATAAAAAAGGTGTCTTATGCCGACAGTCAGGCGCTTGCGGGTTCTTATCTGGAAACCATATATACATAGTTAGGCGTAAAAACGATACATAGGAGTTTCAATGAAAAGACTGATACAGAAAATCCTTCCATTGGTAGACGTAATACTCGTACCATTTGTTTATCCTTCCGCATTGTTGCTAAAAAACATTCGTAGGACCGGTGTGCATAAGTTACCGCACTGTAAGAATGCTCTGCTAAATGTAGGTGTATTTCCAATTCGTAATCATTACTATGAGCCACAATTTGATAATCGAATTTCGAACCCAGATTTCTCTCAAGATCGAAATCTGCAGGGAATAAACTGGAATATTTCTGGTCAATTAGCAATGCTTAAAATATTTACTTATTCTAGTGAGCTTACGGATATTCCAAAAGAAAAGACAGAATCCTTAAAATTCTATTTGAACAATGGTGAATTTGAATCAGGAGATGCGGAATATTGGTATCAGCTAATACGCGCCATAAAACCAAAAAGGATATTTGAAATTGGTAGCGGGAATTCCACTTTAATGGCAATCAATGCAATTGGTAAAAATCGTGCTGATGACCCCAGCTATAAATGTGAACACATTTGTATCGAGCCTTATGAAATGCCATGGCTTGAAGAAGCAGGTGTTTCTGTAATTAGGGAAAAAGTTGAGGAGGTAGGGGTATCATTTTTTTCCAAACTAAAAGAAAATGACATTTTATTCATTGACTCATCGCATATTATACGTCCTCAGGGAGATGTCCTTTTTGAATATCTTGAGCTACTGCCCTCTCTTAATAAAGGTGTAATTGTTCATGCTCATGATATTTTTTCACCAAAGAATTATCCTAAACAATGGTTGCAAGTTGAAGTTTGGTTTTGGAATGAACAATACCTACTAGAGGCATTTATTTCACACAATGGTGACTGGAGAATTATAGGTGCTCTAAACTACTTGCATCATAATCATTACGAGAAATTAAAGTCGATAGCCCCGTTCTTAGAACCTGAACGGGAGCCTGGCTCGTTCTATTTTCAAAAAATCGCCTAACAAGATGCTGCATCGGACGGCAATTCTGCTGCGCTCCATTGCCGCCGGTGAGCTTAATCGTTAGAAGTTACATAATTGAATCCTCAACAGATGAGACCGGTCTTTTGAGGATTTCTTTCTTTTAAAATGTTTGTCTTGTATGAACTGCGGCTGGTAGCCTCAAGCCCGTGCCCAAGGTACCTGTGCCTAAGGTGCGCAAGTCCCTTGGGGATGCCTTACGGTGCTTGGGGATGGCTCTACGTCGCATTCCTACCTTCGGTTCGCACCAGTTTTAATCACTCCGAAGTTTACCCTCAATTTAGCTCACTTGCTTTGGAGTTCACCCTGAGTTTATCCCCGAGTGTTGCTTACCTGACTTACAGCAGGGGAGTGTGTGCTTTCTTGCTTTGGAGTTTACCCCCGGGAACTTCTCACTCGGCCCACAGCAGGGGGCCGGGGGAGAGCTGCTCACCTGACTCGCAGCAAGGGAATGTTAGCTCACTTGCTTTGGAGTTTACCCAGAGTTTATCCCCGGGAACTACAAACTTGGTCTGCAACAGGGGAGTGTGAGCCCACTTGCTCTTCTGCCGGGGGCCGGCCTCTGAGAAATGCTATATAGCTCGTCATTATCGCAAGAGCCTGTCCTGAGCGTCAGTTTTCGCTCTCTAATTCGAGTTACCACTTAGAATCAAGCGATTAGCCCAGTAGTTTATACCCATGTAATGGGCGCCATATTTTATACTCTGGCACATTTTTTCCTTGAATATTTCTTTTTCACAGTGTAAATTCCAATTTGACAAGCGGACCATATATTTTTTATGAGAATAGTCAATATTTTCAACGTGAGAAACGCCTTCATCTTTGGATATATGAAATAATTTTTAGCTTCAGAAGCACATTGTCCGCGAGTTGAATTGCCCTGAATATGACACTGACCGGGACGGAGTCCAGGAAATAGCGGCCCTTATAGGCGTGGGTAGCCCTCTGGATGGTCTCAGGAGCAGCCCTGTAAAGGTGTCTTATACGGATCTGCATAAAATCCCTGGATAAATTGCAGATATTCCTGTATCTTTTTGAGGTGAATGTAGTTAAAAGCCGAATCACGATTTACTCGCTGGGTTCTTATGCTGCAGAACCAGCGTTGTTTGTATTCTTATACGGAACCATATAAACATTGTTAGACCGCTGAACGAGGATGTTACTATGATTGTAAAATCAAAGGACGCAAAACAACGCAAGTTCTTCGATGTGCTTGCAGTGGGCGAGAAATCTATGGTCACCCGCATGAACTATACAGCTGTTAATTTCGTGCCGGTCCACCAACACCCTCACGAGCAGAGCGGCTACGTAGTTTCTGGCAAGATTCGACTCAAGCTCGGAGATGTCGACGAGACGCTGGAGCCTGGAGATAGTTACTCTATCCCCGGTAACACGCAACACTCGTTCGAAGTAATTGAGACTGGGCAAGTGGTCGACTTCTTTAGCCCGCCTCGTGAGGATTATCTATAGAGAAGCTAACGGTCTCACAAGAGCGTTCAGCCGATTTTGTGACCGCGCCACGAAAAACGTGCTAAGTCCTGCTATGTTTGGGCGCGGTTACAAAACGGCTGACGCTTCACGTTAGCCCTCAATACATCAAATAGCTATTGATTAATGGAAACAACTGTCAGAAGAATAACACAATAGAGCAGTCTGCTATGGCATATGAATTCGACACGTTTATAAGCTACAATAGCGAAGATAGAAAGGTGGTCGAGAGGCTTGCCGAGACTCTAAAAGAGCGCGGGATTAAGCCATGGTTTGATCTATGGCAAATTACACCAGGAACAAATTTTATCGCGTCGCTGGAAAATGCTATTCCGAAATGTAAAAGTGCGTTGATAGCCGTAGGGCCCAATGGGCTTAGCCCTTGGCATAAAGAAGAATCACTGGTGCTCCAGCAGCGAGTTGTAAAACATAAACTCAGAGTTATCCCTGTTTTGCTACCCGGTGCTGGTAAGGTTGTGGAATTGCCGCCCTTTATGGAAGGACTAAACTGGGTAGATCTACGTCACGGTCTATCTAGTGACGCACTCGACAAGCTCATATGGGGAATTACAGGTATAAGACCTGTCATAATGACTGATCACTTGAATTGCGATGAGGTTATTCTCAGGGGAACTACGGCGGTGTGGCCTCAATTTTCAGTTTCATTTGGGGGGCCTAAAGTATGCAAACCGTTCGTAGGACGACAGGAGGAATTGCGCCAATTGACGAAGGCAATGCAAGGTCCCAGAAGTGTGGTTGCTGTAGTAGGAATGCCGGGTCAAGGAAAGAGTTGCCTAGTGGGTCAGTGGCATATGTATGAAGCTAAACTGCCCAAGGGAATCGGTATATTTTGGCGGAAGGTCTATGAGACAGGATACACGTTCAGTCGCTTCTTGGATCAGTTACAGGCGTATCTTACTAGAGAAAAGGTGGATTCCCATTGTGTCCCTAAGGAAGATCAGGCTGCTGTTATCGAAGGGCTACTAGCCAAGCGACCTTGCTGGATTATTCTTGATGGAGTAGAGCGATGGCTCACTCGTTGGGCGAATCAACCAGATGCAGGAGTGGGCGTTTTAACTAGTGATGAAAGGGCCGCTCAGGATCCAGCCTTTGACAAATTCTTGAGGAGTGCTTGTTTCTGGAACAACGGATCACGCTTACTGCTAACGACTCGAGCCATACCGAGCGCCTTAGATGAGAACCCACCTGTGATGATTCAGCACGAAGCCGAGACTGATGGTCGTTTGACCGGTCTGAAGGCAGATGATGCCGTCAGACTTCTAGACGAGTTCAACATCAAAGGGCAGCAAAACATCAAGCTGGAGGCAGTTCAGGCATATGGTTGTCATGCCTATGCAGTCCATGTTCTTGGTGTTCTGCTACGTGACCTTTATGGCGGCAATGTATCGCATTGGACTGAAGTAACTCCGCTAGCTAAAGACAAGTTCACCCGTTTGTTCGAGCGTATTATTGAACACCAAAGTGAAGATTTGGCACTCTTAGAGTACTTGGCCTGCTCAGTCGAACCAGCGACTGTTGCGATGCTCTCTGATCTAACTGGGTTGGATCATATGAAGATTCGTCAGTCCCTTGCTAGGCTGACAGAATGGCAAATGGTGGAATTCGATGGTGAAAGGGCTGAGCAGCATACGGTTGTAAGATTGTTCCTGAGAGAACGGATGAAGCCTGACAGGATATGCACACTAAGGCAGGCGATTGCAACTTGGCGCTCTGACGGCAAGATCCTGGCAGAGGAAAGACAGGTAGGGAGTCAAAGGGCCACACATAAGACTGGAGACGATACAGCAGTAGATCCAGTCATATCGGACCAGCAGATCATCAATAAAACAGAGGAGGAAGAAAATGGTATAGAGGTGATTCAAGGTACAGAAAGTGTATCCGAGACTAGTGTTTATGTATGTCACTCAAGCAGGGATCTAGATTTCGTGTTTAAGGTGGCAGGATATTTAAAGCGCGGCTTTAAGCAAGTCTATTGTTACCACCCGAATGAACTCACGAGGAAGGGTTCTTTGAATACGAGGGAGGGAATTATCCAAGAATGTAGTGTCTTTCTATTGCTCCTTAGTGAAAAACTTACATCATATCAGATCGCAGAAATTAGATATGCATATGAAATGTATAAAACTGGTAAACACTGCCAGTTTATTTTTTGTCTGCTATCACAACAAGATCTCCTTGCGCAATTTGAAACAGCGGGCTTAGGTGACCTTATAAAATCGCCTATCATCGAGTCTAGGGGACGTGAGGCAGAGGAAGTGGCAACCTGTATAATGCAAGTGTTGAACATTCCCTTCGTTTTCGATGGCCTTCCTTTGAATCCTAATATGTTCTCTTATGAGAAGGATATTCTCCGACACTTTGCCAAGATAAAGCAGCTAGGCAACCATAAACAGAGCATAGCTGAAGATGAGAAGGCTTCTGATGAGCTAGACCAGTTACATGCGATGGTACTTGAGGGTTGTCCAACAGAGTGGCCAAAAGTTATATGTCGGGATGCGGGAAGCAGAGAACTAGTCGAAGAATACAAACGGCGAGGGGTACCTCCACAAAACATCTTGCAGAAAGTTGAAACTTGGGCATCACAAGTTGGGCATTTTGTAAAGAAAGATGCCCAGGTCATTGTGGAAGCACGAACTGCGTACCATCAATCGGTATCTGCAGGGTCTAAGAAGGGTGAGTGCTTTCTTGTAGACCATTGCATGTGTCTTCCGGAGGCAGGACCTCGGGATACTCTCCATTTCCCCCGGAAGGGGGGATACCTAAAAGTAGCGGTCTTGGTCTCCGGAGGAATCGCCCCTGGGACAAATGCTGCCATCAATGGTATTGTCCAACGTCATGTTCAATATGCGAATGAGTTTGGGTACTTTAATCATCTAGGTATTGTCGGAATCAAGAATGGTTTTCTGGCTTTTAAAAGTTGGGATGACGAGGAATCAACTATCGATCTTAAAACCACGATAGAGGATATCTCAAGTCGAGCAAGCGAAAGCGGTTCTTTACTTGGAACATCACAAGTTGATTTTCTCTCAGAGAAAAGTAAACGCCAAAAGATGCTAAATTCGATTGTTCAGAGATTATCCGCTTCAGCCATCGACATACTGTACGTAATCGGTGATAATGATAGTTTGAAGGCTGCTCATGCACTAGCGACAGTTGCGCAAGCTTATGCGCGTACAAATAATTTGCCACCATTATCCGTGGTTGCAATACCCAAGACGATGGAGAATGACATTCTATGGGCGTGGCCACCATTCGGGTTTCAGGCAGGTGTGGAGAAAACTAGAGAGATTATTGACCATCTTTCCACTGAGGTTGCTTCAAATCCACGTCTATGTATTGCCCAACTCTACGGATCAGATTCAGGATTTACTGTTAGCCATGCAGTATTGGCAAGTCGTCCCGAGCAATGTGACGTAGCCTTGATTCCGGAGATAGATTTCAGTATTAAAGAACTCGCTGAATACCTCCGAAAGAAGATGAATGAACGCAATGAGACGGTTCCTCGCGGATTGTTGATTATGGGCGAGACTGCCATTCCTAGTGATGCTAAAGATTTCATTGCTCATGACAAAACTATAAAAAGTAGTGGTAAAACTGATGATTTGATTATAGGTTTAACACAAAAGGAAGAGGATGCCATTCTAAATTTTGATCCAAACAAACGAATAGAGGGACAAACTCCCGATGAATTACGTAGTGCAGGATTGAAATTAGTCAGCCGCGGATTGAAATACGCACTCGAAAACCCAGAAGATAAGAATAGTGTACGATATTCTCCTCGAATTGTTACCAATGAACCACGTCATCTCTTGCGCGCCATACCTCCAAGTTGTACGGACATTATTATGGGAACCCGTCTTGGAACGTTGGCGGTAGATAATGCTATTGCAGGTTATAATGATTTCATGATCAGTCAGTGGTTAACAGAATATGTGCTAGTGCCGCTTGATTTAGTAGTCCTAGGAAGAAAGCGTATTCCTAAAGATGGTATTTTTTGGAAGAGTGTAATTGCAAAGACAGGACAACCTTTAGATTTAACAAGTAGTGATACCTAAAGAGCTAAGGAATCAGGTTGTACTGTTTTAAGGATTCCGTTTCAATTTGTGACATGCGCTAACATCTGAATCCAGAGAGACCTCGCTGACACTCGGCTCCTGATTCAGTGCGTTAGAAGTTTCGTAATTGAACCTCAGAACACTGTGTCGGTCTTTCGTGGTGAAACTTCTTATCCCTTTTCCCTTTTGCTTTGCAATTAACCAATTAACAAATTCGCTAATTCTCTAATTCCTGCCTTCGTTTCGCACTAATTTTAATCACTCCGGAGTTTACCCCCGATAGGCACTCCCTTGTCCTGCAACAGGGGGCATTTCTACCTTCGGTTCGCACCAGTTTGAATCACTCCAGAATGTACCCCCGATGGTAGCCTCCTTGCTTCCCTGTCGGGGGCTTCGTGCCTGCGTGACGGTTTGAAGCTCATGCTGGCCTCAGGTAGAAATGCTGCATAACTCATCCTCTCATTTACTCATTCACACCTCTAAAATTCGAGCAATTTTCGACAAAAAACGCTGGTAATTTTTGACAAAATTCAAAATTTCTAAAAAAAAATTTATTCCTTTACTCATAAGCACTTAGCGAAATTCAACTACCCGAAAATCCCCATATTTTCGTATCAAACGTGCAGGTACGTCTAATTATAGAGGGATCGTTTTTTCGTCCCCAGTTTGAAAAGGCTAATATATGAATCTTAAATCGTTAAAAAGTCATCTTAAAAATGAAAAAGACAGTAAAATCAAAGGAAAATGTACGAAAATTGTTGCTGCTTTTATTCAAAACAAAGCCATTTTAAAAAACATTAAAATTGGCATAAGCCCTTTTATGACAAGCAAATACGAAATTTTACCCGCTTGCCGGGCCAAAAAACAAAGCCAATACAAACCCAATTCAAACCCAATTGTCAAAAGGCCGAAAATAAACCTAAGTGTCTATTTCACAAATAAATATAACAATAAGACCGCCTTCAGGCGAAAAAAAACAAACCCAATACAAACCCAACTGGAGCGAAGCGCAAGTCCTGAGCTTGTCGAAGGAAACAAATTTATCCTCGAATGTCGCAGTCGAGGGGCCAATTTCTTCAAAGGCCAAAAATATCCTAAAAGCAATTCGTCCTTGAGTTCAGGTCTAAAAGCAATAGAATTGTCTTCTATGGATAATAACAAGCTGACTCGCCGTGAATTTCTGCAATATTCCGCCGGTAGCACGCTGGCTCTGGCAGGATTCCCTCACCTGTCAGCCGGAAATTCAGAATCGAAATTACCCCCAATTCGGGCTATCACCAAAGGGCCGAAATTCCACTGGTTCAGCTACTACGACAAGTTACAGTTCGACCCCTCCGGCCGGTACGCGCTCGGCATGGAAATTGACTTCGAGCACCGAAGCCCAAAACCCGATGATGTCATCAAAATCGGCATGGTTGACTTGGAAGATAATGACCGCTGGATAGAGCTGGGCGAAAGCCGTTCATGGTGCTGGCAGCAGGGCTGCATGCTCCAGTGGCTGCCCCGCTCGAAAAACAAAATCATCTGGAACGACAGGGTGGGCGACAGATTTATGTGCCATATTCTGGACATACACAACGGCATTAAAAAGATGCAGTGGACACTGCCTCATCCAATATACACTATCAGTCCCGATGGCAAAACGGCCGTAGCACCGGACTTTCGCCGCGTACAGGACATGCGCCCCGGCTACGGCTATGCAGGCCTGCCGGACCCGCATAAAGATGAGCTTGCACCGAAAGACTCAGGCATTTTTCGCATCAACCTTGAAACCGATCCGTCCAAACTCTCTCGCAAACAGAATTTGATAATCTCCCTCGCGGATATCGCTAAGTTCGGCCAAATCCCCGGCAACCCAAAAGATGCCAAACACTACTTCAATCATCTGCTGTTTAATACCGATGGCTCTCGATTCATCTTTCTGCACCGCTGGCGGGCAAAGGGCATGCGGAGCTTCGGCACACGAATGCTCACCGCCAAATCCGACGGCTCCGACATCCACATCGTGGACAGCTACGGCCGAACCTCACATTTTATCTGGCGAGACCCGCGCCATATCCTCGCCTGGGCTTGGCACCCCTCACACAAAAACGCCTTTTATCTCTACGAAGACGGCACGGACAAGGCCAGCCCTGAGCATAGTCGAAGGGTCGAAGTGGTCGGCAAGGACATTATGACCAAAAACGGACACTGCACATACCTGCCCGGCAACAAGTGGATTCTAAACGACACCTACCCCGACAAACAGCGAAAACAAAACGTCTATCTCTACAACGTCGCATCCGGCCGGACAATCCCCCTCGGAAGCTTCTACCTGCCGCCCCAATATACCGGCGAATGGCGCTGCGATACCCATCCGCGCTTCAGCCCGGATGGCCGAAGCGTCATAATAGACTCACCCCACGAAGGCACAGGCCGACAAATGCACTTTATCGACATCAGCAAAATCGTTTGACTTTTCTGTATAGATTTGGTAAGGTACAGGTAGGAGAGATATTAATTGGACTGGCGAATATAGGGACTTGCATTTTTCTGGAATGGGTAGTGTAAGATGAGGCATACTCATTTAACAGCGTTATCAATATCAGTATTTGCGGTTGCCTTATGTCTTTGTACAGCACAGCCATCTTTCGCTGGCTCTATTGTAGGCTGGGGAGATGATAGTTATGGTCAGGCTACACCACCAGATGGTAACGACTTTGTGGCAATAGCTGCTGGAGCGCTTAGCAGTCTGGCTCTAAAATCAGATGGTTCTATTGTTAGCTGGGGTAGCGACCTGTCTACTAAGCCTCCTGACGGCAACGATTTTTTGGCAATAGCTGCTGGTGGGCCTCTTGGCCCACCAATGAAGTGGGTAGGTTATGGTCTCGCTCTGAAGTCTGACGGCTCTATCGTCTGCTGGGACCATGGTCCAGTTACGCCTCCTGACGGCAACGATTTTGTGGCAATAGCCGGAGGCTATGGTCATAGTCTGGCTTTAAAATCAGACGGCTCAATCGTTGGCTGGGGCCCCGACGCTTATGGTGAGACTACGCCTCCTGACGGCAACGACTTCGTTGCGATAGCCGCTGGTGCGGGCCATAGTCTTGCTCTGAAGTCCGATGGCTCGATCGTCGGCTGGGGTTCGAATTATTTTAGCCAGACTTCACCACCTGATGGTAACGACTTTGTGGCGATAGCCGCAGGCTTTGGTTACAGTCTGGCTCTCAAATCCGACGGCTCGATCATTGGCTGGGGTGATAACCGATATGGTCAGGCCACGCCTCCTGATAGCAACGACTTTGTGGCAATAGCCGGGGGTCAATTTCATAGTCTGGCTCTGAAGTCCAATGGCTCAATCGTTAGCTGGCCCGTACAGTCATTGCACGCACCGCCCCCCGGCAATGATTTTTTGGCAATTTCCGCCGGATATAATCATAGCCTCGCTCTCAAGAAGAGTTGCCAATATGAACTTAGCGGTGACTTAAATAACGATTGCAAGGTAGATTTCACTGATTTTGCACTTATGGCATCTAACTGGCTAATCGATTGCAACCTGAATCCATCAGAGCCGGCCTGCGTGCCTAAAAAATAGGATCAGGCATATTTTTCTAAAACTACTATAGACATATCAGTTCCCGCGCCGCTCAATCATAGCACGGATACCTGCCAATGGCAGTGAAGCACTGGCGAGATAGTTGGGCAGCCTGCGTTTTTCTCCCAATATCCACTCGCATACGCCGCCTTTCTTAAAATCGCTCACCATATCAATCACTGTCTTATCCGCAAGAGCAGAATCCACCAAATCCAGCGTATAAACAAACCAGCCCGTCGGCGTTGCCCAGTAAGCACCGTTCTGATATGTGTCCCGGCCGGCAACACACATCTCCCAGTAAACACCGCCCGGCAGATGCCGAATCTGACCATCTTGCACTATTTGCGAATAGTTGGCCTTAAAGTACCGGGCGATGGCCATAGACTGGCCCTTATTAGCAACTCCAAGATAAACTGCAAAGGCAGAGCCCCAGATATGATGTTCTCGACAGCGGATAGTCGCCGCTCTGAAAAGTCCAACCTGCTCATCCCAGAAAACTTCCCGAATGTTCTCTGCTACAGCCTTAGCCTCGGCCTTCCATTCGGCAGCTTCCCCTTTACGGCCGACCACGTCCAGCAAATCAGACAGCCTGCGCCCCGCCTCGACATATAAAAGAGAGCAAAACAGAACGTCCCCCTGCATACGCACCGTGTCCGTAAAACCATAGGAACAGCGGTCCCAATCATCGTCCTTAATATGCACCAGCTTTGTCTGGGGATTGAGCGGTACGCTGCTCATCGTCCTGATAAGGGCATCGATATTCTCTTCGAGGAACTTTAAATCCCTGGTCTTTTGACATGTATGCCAGATAGCGGCAACGGTAAACTGCGAACCGTCGGCAACCGGATTGGCGCCCAGCGTCCCGAAGCCGGGCTTGTAAATAGGGTGGCCGTCGAATTTCACACAGTCCACCCCGGCTCCGTCCGCCCTCATACTGCTGATAAATAGCCTGCTCGCATCGAGCAGCTCCCTGTCGGAATAAGAATCTATTGACCCTTCCAGCGTATAAACATAGTCTCTCAGCCAGAAAGCCTCATAACCTATACCCACCTGCGGAGGAAACGCCGAAGTACCATCCTTCATAGTCCGCCTGCTGGCGCGGATAAGGCGGTGCGATTCATTCTCAAGCCACTTGACCGCCTCCGAAATGGCCGCAGAATCAGCGACTGCATCCTCATTTCCTGCAGCCAATACCAGAGCAGCAATCATAAAGAACAAAACAAAGTTCTTAACCATCAAAGATTACCTGTCTTACCAACAAGACCGCGATTGCACTACAAAGCGGTTAAATAAGCCTCGTCTTGCCCGGAACAGCTACAGGCCTCATCTCCAAATCACCGAACTCATAAGCAGGAGGACTCAAGTCCAGTTCCGAGGCATTCATCGCCCAGTCGAACTTCAACGCCCTCCCGGTATAAGCGCTCATCCTGCCCATAATTGAAGTCAGCGTACTTTCAGCGACGCGCCTGCCTTCGTTCAGCCGCTTACCCTGACGAATAGCAGTAATCTGGTCGGCATGTTGAGTTAAACACGGGTCCACCTGGTCCCACGCAAATTCGGTTTTGTTCTGACCTTCAACAACAACCCTGCCAAAATCCGAATACGCCCTGCCTTTGGTTCCGACAAGTCGCTGGTCATTACGGTCGATGGGACAATCAATCTGATAACCCATATACTCAACCCGCACGCCGTTAGGGTACTCATACTCTACTGCGAAATGGTCGAAAATATTGCCGTACTCCGGAGCCTTTCTCACTTCTCTACCGCCCATACCAACACACTGGACAGGAGGCCCGCCGAAAGCCCAGTTCATTACATCCAGATTATGTATATGCATCTCGGTGATAAAGTCGCCGCTAAGCCACGTTAAAAACAGCCATCGCCGCAAATGCCACTCCATATCCGACCAGCCCGGCTGCCGCTCCTTCTGCCCCCATGTCAACATCCCACCACTGCTTCTCACACACTGTCCGCCTACAAGCTCTCCTATCGCACCGTCATGGATGGCCTTCATAGCTTCAACCAAATGTGATATCCGCCGCATTTGCGTACCGGCCACGATGGTCAGGCCCTTCCTGTCAGCCAGCTCAGACGACGCAATCACCGAACGAACACCTACCGGATCAACCGCCACCGGCTTTTCCATAAATACATGCTTGCCCGCCTCTATTGCCGCCTTCAGATGGCTCGGCCTAAAGTGCGGCGGCTCGGTCAGTATCACCATATCAACATCGTCACATGCTACAACCTTCTTGTGCGCATCCCAGCCCACAAAGCACTTCTCCGGCGTCACCTTCACCTTGTTACTCACGCTTGTCCTTCCCCTCGAATTCCCCGAAGGCCGTCGGCTAAGCGTTTTCAGGCACCTCTCCAGACGGTCATTAAAAAGGTCGCCCATCGCCACAAGCTCTACGTTCTCCGACGATCTCAGGCACTTCGTTGCATCATGCGTACCACGCCCGCCGCAGCCTATCAAACCGATCCGAACCTTGTCGGAACCCCTTGCGTACATTCTGTTTGTCCCCACTGCCAGGCTCGCCGCCCCCAAGGCTGCTGAGGTCTTGATAAAGTCTCTGCGCGACAGCGCCGAGTTATCATTTTTTGTTTCGCTTTTCATAAATCATCCTTTCAATTAATCGTTACCTGCCGAGTTCATATTAAGTAAGTTTAGTTTTTCCCGGCATGGCCATGGGCCTGATGGGCAAGTCCATGTTCCAGGTTAAGTTGTCGGGAACAAGTTGTTCCTCTGAATTCATGGCTTCGGTCCAGGAGACCTCTTTTCCGGTATAGGCGGCCATGCGTCCCATGATGGCCATCAGCGTGCTGTGAGCCATCCAGATGCCGTCATTAATGGGTCGGCCCTTGCGGATTGAGTCGAACAATTCGTTGTGCTCAACCTGGTACATGTCGGATTTGGGACCGCGATAACGCCAGGACTCCTTGCCAGTGATAGTGGGATCACTCCCGCCCTTGATATTGCCAAGACCCTCGGAGCCCATGAGAAAGTCCGAGTTGTCTCTGTAGCAATTGCTGATCTGACGTTGGGCCATGAACGCGCGGACTCCATCAGGGAATTCGTAGAAGACATCGATGTGGTCAAAGATATTGCCTTCGTTGTTTGGGAATTGGCGACCGCCCGTTGCCACCGCTTTGAGAGGCAGGACTCCGTTCATCGCCCAGGCAATCTTGTCCACACTGTGACAGGCTTGTTCCACCAGCCCATCCCCGGACAACCAGACGAAGTTATACCAGTTATGGAGCTGCCATTCAACGTCACTCATGCCGGCGGGGCGCCTGTTGGCTGGGCGCATGGATTTCACTGGCCCAGTCAGATAGGTTGCATAGACGGTACGAATAGAGCCGATGGCGCCTCGGTGTAAACGCTGGTAGAAGGCGCGACGCGCCAAGTGATACCGCCAACAGAAGCCGGCCACCAGGGCCAGATTCTTCTCTCTGGCTATAGCGGCGGACTCCAGGACCGAACGCACGCCTGGGGCGTCGGTGGCCATGGGTTTCTCGCAGAAGACATGTTTGCCCGCCTCGATTGCAGCTCGGAGATGCTGAGGTCTAAAACCTGGGGGTGTGCCAAGGAGAACCACATCCACGCCACTATCGATCACTTTCTGGTAAGCATCCAGGCCTACGAAACACGCATTTTGGGGGACTCTGACGCGTTTCCCAAATTTTTCGTTGTCCTTGAGGTTCCTAAGACTACGCTGCAAGCGCTCCTCGAAGACATCGCCCATGGCTGTTAGGACCACGTCTTCACCGGTTGTCAGGGCTTGAGCGGCAGCGCCAGAACCGCGGCCCCCGCAGCCTACCAAACCAATCCGAACCTTGTCGGAACCCGCCGCGTACATTCGGTTTGTCCCCACAGCCAGACTCGCCGCCCCCAAAGCCGCCGAGCTCTTGATAAAGTCTCGGCGCGACAGCACCGAGTTATCATTTTTTGTTGCGTTTTTCATAAATCATCCTTTCAACTAATCATTATCAGCCAAATTTTTATTAAATAAGCATAGTTTTACCCGGAACAGCGACAGGCCTTACCGGTAAATCACCCCATTCATATTTCTCAGGACACAGGTCAAGTTTGGACCCTTTCATCGCCCAGTCCCAGCTCAGTGCACGCCCCGTATAGGCGCTCATCCGCCCCATGATGGCATTCATAGTACTCTCAGCCACACGCCTGCCCTCATTGATTGGCAAACTGTCGCGGATGCTCTGTATAAGATCGGCCATCTCCATAACATAGTGGTCGGGATCGGGCCCTTCATACTTAAAAGGTCTTTCGCCGTTAATAACACCCTGATCTACATCGGCTACGCCCTTGGTACCCACAACACGCTCGGCAATTCTTTCGGTAGTAGTGTTGTTGATCTGCTGGCACATGCTGGAAACCCGCACGCCGTTCGGATACTCATACTCGACGGCGAAGTGGTCATAGATATTGCCAAGGTCGCGTACTGCCCTGCCGCCCATGCCGATGCACTGCACCGGATGTGCCCGAAGCGCCCAGTTGAGCACGTCGAGATTATGGACATGCTGTTCGACAATATGGTCTCCGCTGGTCCAGGTAAACCACGGCCAGCTCCGGCACTGCCACTCCATATCTGAACGCCCCTCCTTCTCATACCACTTCCAGTAACCTAACATATCGCTGCCGTTCCAGTAGCCCTGGGCCGCCACAATTTCACCAATTTGACCGTTATGAATCCGCCGGATAATCTCTCGGTATTTCTTACTGTGTCGGCGCTGCGTGCCAGCCACAACCGACAGGCGTTTTCGCCGGGCGAGTTCCGCTGTCTCGATGACCGAACGAATACCCTTCGGATCCACCCCACCCGGCTTTTCCATAAATACGTGCTTACCCGCCTGAACAGCCGCATGGAAGTGCTCCGCACGCCAGTGAGGCGGTGCCGTCAAAAAGACCAAATTCACGTCGGTTCGCAGTACCCTCTTATAAGCGTCGAAACCTACAAAACGCTTGCTTGACGCGACCTTCACGGCCTTGGGCACGTCCTTCCTGAGTTTTCCGAGCGATTCCTTCAGGCGGTCCTCGAATAAATCACCCATCGCCGTAATCTCTACGCCCGGCGAGCTGTTTACGCAACTGATAATATCCCGCGTACCCTGCCCGCCGCAGCCAATCAAGCCAATACGAACATTATCGGAACCCGCCGCATACATTCGGCTTGTACCCGATACCAGACTCGCCGCCCCCAATGCCGCTGATGTCCTTATAAAATCTCTGCGAGTCAACTTATGCCCTTTTTTGCTTATATTCTCTCTCATTCATATCTCCTTTCAGCCAGCAAAGTCTGCCTTTATTGAAGCCACATTTGGTGACACCCTCAAACTCGCTTGGGAGTGCTTAAAATAACCGTTTTATGCCAACCAAAGATACTCCCATCAAACCACTCCGTCAAGTGTAATTTTGACATCGATAAAGGTATACGAGGAACATCGTGCCGGCCTGATTTTCACTAAAGTCGCCCGTATGTATAGACGAATACGAATTCGTGTGCATTGTCATCTCTGATTAGTTTATAAAAAAACTTCAGAGGTCCTATAAAAACGGCAAAAAAAATGAGCAGAACATTTCGCCAATATGTAAGGATGGTCTTATTCAACAAGGAAAAGGCCGCCGCAATAAACAAAATAGAAGAAAAGCTGAAAACCGAATCCAGGGCAAGGGCCACAGCAGAAGAAAAGCTCAAGGTGGAAATTGCAACCAGAGCCGCAGCCGAACGAAAAGTGAAAGACCAGGCCGAACAGAAGCTCCTCACACAGCACCGCAGGTATAGTGCCCTGGCCGATAGAGTTGAAACTCAGGCTAAAGAGGAGATAGCGAAAGTCAAAGCTCAGCTAAAGGAAGCTTTGGAAAAGCTCAATTCTTATAAAGCCGAACTAAAACAAAAAGAGGAAAAGCAAAACAAAGTTCAGGAAAAGTTAAAGAACGAAACTGCCGCAAAAGCCAGGGCGCAGGAGAGCCTGAAGGTTGAAAAGGACGAACACAGAAAAGCCGAAGCTAAGGCACAGGAGAAGGTCCGATCATATGCGGCGGCATTAAGCCGGGCGGAAGAAAAGTTCGCCAAAGCTAAAGAATCCCGATACATCGGGGAGAATATCACCGGAACAATTGAAGAAGGTCTTAAAGATGAAGGCAAAGAACGACAAAGCCTAAACGCTCAGCCGGCCGAGACGATAAGCGCTTTGGCTCGAATCTGCCGGAACCTTTTTCATCCAAAATCTCGAAAGAGAAAAGTCGCCCTCTTTTCGGCATTAGCAACTCTCTCTGCTATAGCTATAACATTCGGAGTAAGCGTGGTAAAAAACCCTCTGGTCGCCAAACCAGGTAGAGTAACAACACAGGAAGATGAACCGGTACCGATTACCTTAATGGCAAGTGACCCGGATAGAGAGCACCTGGCTTATAATATCGTAAAAGGTCCCTCCTACGGCAGCTTGAGCGGGAAAGCACCCAAAATGACTTACACTCCGGCGACAAACTACAACGGCCAGGACAGTTTCACTTTCAGCATCAACGATGGAAAGGCCGACAGAAACCAGGCAACGATATCGATTACAGTGCTGGCAGTAAATGATGCCCCCATAGCATATCACCGCTCTGAGACGATAAAAGTAAACAAATCACTAACCGCAACTCTGACAGGAAATGACGTGGACGGCGATCCGTTGATGTTCTTTATCAGCAAAGAACCAGAGCACGGCAGACTCACCTTCGATTCAAACTTCAATACCAATGGAAAGCTCATCTACACACCTGAGCCCCACTTCGAAGGTGCCGACACTTTCTCTTTCAAATTGAATGACGGCAAACTGGACAGTGCCCCGGTAACGGCATCCATCAATGTTTGTCCGAATCTCCTGCCTCTGGCAAAATCTCTCTCGGTAACGACACCCGAGGATACCCCTGTGCAGATTGGTTTGACAGGCAGCGACCCTGACTCAGAGCCGTTGTCTTACATAATGGTATCCGAAACCTCCCACGGCAGATTAAATGGTACCGCGCCGAACCTGACCTATACACCCAACACGAATTTCAACGGCTCAGACAGCTTCTCCTTCAAGGTCAACGACGGCACAGATGACAGCACTCCCGCAACCGTGTCTATTACGGTCTCCTCGGTCAACGACCCGCCGGTGGCCAATGATGACAGCTTAGTAACCATAGAAGACACTCCGGCAGTAAAGGTCGATGTGCTGGCAAACGACACCGACATAGATAATCAGGGCAGATATCTATACCTCGATACGTTTTCAGTCACTGCCGTCACTCAGGGCAACAACGGCTCGGTCACCATCAATTCCGACGGCACGCTGCGCTATGACCCCAACGCGAACTTCTACGGCAGCGACGAATTCACCTACACCGTTAGCGATAACAAAGGCGATACCGATACCGCAAAGGTTAATGTTACCGTCAACATTGTCAACGACGCCCCGAATATCACTTCGGCGCCCGTAACCACAGCAACCGCCGGCGCTTTATATACATACGATGTTAACGCCATAGACCCGGATTTGACCGATACGCTGAGATACTCCTTGGCCGCCAAACCCGCCGATATGACCATTAACTCCGCTACCGGCTTAATACAATGGAAACCCGCCCAGGTCGGAGAAAACGAGGTGGCAGTAATGGTCGCCGACAGCAACAGCATACCAACCACAGATATCCAGTCATTTACTCTCACAGTAAATGCACCTCCTCCAAAAAAAGCCAGATTAACTCCACGGGACGGCTACTATCACAGAAACAGAAAGACATTATCCGCGGACGGCAAAACCGAGCGTGTCCGCTCCAGTGACGACAACCGGTTCGTAACCAGCTACAGCTCATATACATCTTATGATTTTTCAACTGTATCTGTCCCGGCTGATGCTCTGATAAAGTCGGTCGTTGTTTATATCGAACACTATGAAGAAGAACGTTTTGCCCAGGGAAAATTGGAATGGGCGGTAGGCACCGGCTGGCCGAGAAGGCCGGTTGTCTGGGCCTCATTGAAAGCGCCGATAAACGAAGAGGAATCACATGAGGCCGTTGACTGCTGGGATATAACAAGTCTCGTCGATACAAGAGAAAAGTTAAATTCACTTCAGTTACAAATAAAGAACAACGACTATATTGGCAGAAAAACAACGATGATAGACTATATTTATCTGGTAGTTGAGTGGGACTAGAATAATTGATTATCCCTTGGGGATAAATTGATAATTGATTATCCCTTGTGGATAAATTTACTATTTTGGGTTTGTTTTGGGTTTGTTTTTCATAGCCCATATCCGCATTTTTCTTCATAATCCTCTGTAAATACACACTTTGCATCAATTTTGCCCTTCGAAGCAATTGGGTTCGAATTGGCTTTGTATTGGCTTTGATTGGGTTTGTTTTTTCGCCTGAGCCAGCGGGTAAAACTTCGTATTTACTTGTCTCAAAAGAGCTTACGCCAATTTTAATGTTTTTAAAATTGGCTTTGTTTTCACTAAAAGTTATGGAACTTTTAGTGATTTTTCCTTTGATTTTGCTGCTTTTTTTGTTATTTAGCCGTATATCTGACATTATCAAATCCGAAATTCTAATCCTTCGACCATGCTCAGGACAGGTCTCTAAATCCGAAACAATTTCAAAATACAAATGACTGAAATTCAAAACAGCTCAGAGGAGGGGAAAAACGCTCCCTCTATAATTAGACGTACCTGCACGATTGATTCGAAAATTCGGGGATTTTGGGGTAGTTGAATTTTGCTAAGTGCTTATTAGGAAAGGAATAAAAATTTTTTTAGAAATTTTGAAATTTGTCAAAAATTACCAGCGTTTTTTGTCGAAAACACCCGCAGTTACCCTTCTGCTTAGGCACAAGTTGCCGCGAATTTCAGTTATGTAGCATTTCTACCTGAGGCCAGCATGAGCATCAAACTGCCATGTAAACACGAAGTGTTGGAGTGGTTTTAACTTGTGCGAACCGAAGGTAGAAATGCGGTTAGAATATCCGGGCAACCACAAGGGGTTGGCTAAGAAAAATTAAAGTTTTAAGCGAAAAGGAATTACCTATTGTTTATCAAATTTTGTTTGACAGATTAAAGTGTGTTTGTATTTTATGAGGGTACAACAGCGGCTGGGATTCTTCTGAATGACGAGAAGTTCTGGATGTTATACGGAAACCATAAAACCCCTAATAAGAAGGAGAACCGGTCTAAGTCATTTCCAAGGGATTACTTATGGACTTTGGCAAAGGGGTGTTATACTGACACTCGGAGAGGTAAGGAGTTTTATACGGAAGCCATATATACATTGTTAGAGGAAAATAAATAATAATGTCATCACAAACACCCAGCTATGTAAGGAACATAATCAGACGCTCTCTTAGAGCAGTCGTTGATCCAAGTCCAAGCAAGAAAGATGAACGGAAAATTTGGGAATTTTTTAATTCTGAATGCGCCTATTGTGGGAAAAAATTGAGAAAAGAACACAAAAAAGAAGGCCATATAGATCATTTAGTAACATCTTCATTGGGAGGTTCGAATTACATTTCCAATCGTGTTTTATCTTGTGCGTCCTGCAATGAAGAAGAGAAATTAGACATGCCTTGGGAAAAATTTTTGATTCAAAAGAACCCAAATCAAAATCTCCTAACAAAGCGGAAAGAAAAAATATTACATTGGCAAAAGCTGCATAAAAAAGTAAGTTTGAATAAAACAACTATAGATAAAATTGAAAAGATAGGCAATGAAGTGGTAGCATTTTATGATAAAAAAATAAAAATGGCAAGAAACTTAAAAGATAAAAACCTCTAACAAAGCAATCCAGCGGACCGCTTCCCGCGCTGCTTCGCTCTGCGGGAAACAGCCGCTGATTTTTATGTTATATCTAAAAAAAATAGGAGGCTTTGATGCTCGAATATAAAAGAGAAGATCTCACCGAAAAAAATTTAGAAGACAAAATTACTAAACATCCCAATTTAATAGAAGACGGCCTCCAGTACTTAGAACATCAAAGACATACTAGTTCGGGAAGATTAGATATTTTATTTGTTGATAATAACGGGACAATTACGGTTGCTGAATTAAAAGTGGTAGACGACCCACGCATGTTGTTTCAAGCATTAGATTATTTTGATTTTGTTGCAGAAAAAATTGAAGGCTTCTCCAGGATTTATAAGAAACATAATATAACTGTTGAGCAATACCCTCGCTTGATGTTAATAGCTCCAAGCTTTAGCCCTATCATGATTAATCGTTGCCGTTGGCTAAACCCAGATATTAAAATTAGTCTGTATGTATATCAGTACATAACATTTCCCAAAACAAAGGAAGATACTTTAGTATTTATTCCTCAAGAAATTTCTGTGCGGCCAACTGTTCTTAAAAAAGCTCCAAACTTAAATAAGCTACTTGGATACATCAGGAATAATAATGTCAGGGATTTTGCAAAGCGAATTTTAGATGAGACTCAGGCTCTTTCCAGTGATATTACAATTGATCCATTGCAATGGGGCAAATCTGTAAAATACAAAGGATCAGTTCTTTATTATTGGGAACCTCGTCAGTCTTGTATAAGAATATCTACATCGAATGAAGATGGAAATTGGGAAGGAGTCAATGTCGAAAAAGAAGATGACTATACCAAGACCATGAACTTGATAAAAAAGAATATAGAAAAATATGAATGAGGATATAACAATTTCATAAACCTGACCCGAAATAGCTGGTGTTTTTTTGGTTGTTTCTTTGTTATCAATGTTTTTTGCTTTGTCTCCTTTCTTTCGGGCAGGTTATGAAAAGCGTTAGCCAGGAAAGCAGAATACGTGATGGATTCCCACGAAAGAAAGAAAGTCAACGTCATCACAAAATATATCCTTGAGTCCTTTTCCGCGGGCGATTGGTACTCTCTAGGCCAATTAACCAGTGCACTCGAAACGATCCAAGGGCACGGTCGACTACTGAGATCTCTAAGCTTTGATGACGAGGACTACCCCTACTGTGTGGCTGAGGTGCTAGACGCCATATTTGAGAAGTCGCCAGAGACAATAGATGACGTTATCGACCACTATGACATTGACGTCTGGTATGAGCAAAAAGACCCAAGGAGGTACAGTAAGCTCTTTGTAGGGAACACGATAAATTCCCCGATCTTCTGGCAAGAAGGTCACCTGAGAGCCTTTGTTTCCCATCTCTCGTCAAACAAGCAGAGGGTTTCTCAATTGAAGGGCTTTCTTGGGCAATGGGGCATATCTGCCTTCATCGCACACGAAGACATTGAGCCCTCCAAGGAATGGCAGAGGGAGATTGAAGCAGCTCTGGAAACGATGGACGTCATGATAGCGGTTGTAGAGCCTGGGTTCCGGGAATCAAACTGGTGTTGCCAGGAAGTCGGTTACGCCCTTGGCAGGAAGGTTGACATAGTGACATTGAGGGCTGGTCTTGACCCCTTCGGGTTGTTTGGCAAGTATCAGGGAATCCAAGGGAAATCCAAGCTTCCTTATCAGGTAGCTGAGGAACTGGTCAACCTTCTTTTGAGAAAGCCCAAACACAAATCCCGGCTCCTAATCGGTCTTAGCAAGTCAATTACATCGGTCCCCTCGGATGGCAAAATAGCGAGAGTGCGGACTCTCAATTCTTGGGGCGTGATTTCAGATGAACAAATGAAGGTCCTTTTAGAGCGCATTTCGCTTTCGGAATACGAGAAGACGAAACTCAGTGATATCATTATGAAATCCGGAGCATTTAAGGACCAAACTCAGGAGCTACCAGATACTGACATTCCATTTTGAGGAGCAAGAGGCCAACCAGCCAGTCCAACGGACGGCTAATCGCCGCCGCTGACCGGCGACGTTGATGTATGAGGAATTAGATGGAAGAACTGGACGCAAACGCTCAACAACGTCGCGAGACATTCGCTCGGTACGGTCTGGCCATGTACCACGCCCAGTGTGTAGAGAAAAGTCTGGCAATCTTGGCGTCCAGCATCTTCAACAAGGATTTTCTGCTGAGTGACCCCAACCGGCGCGGAGAAATCCAGGACGAGGCGTTAGCTAAGACTATTGGACATCTTCTGACCCGGATGAGAAAACAGATCTCCATACCACAGAATCTTGACCGGACACTCGACGATGCCCTCCAAAAAAGGAACTGGCTCGCTCACAATTACTTCTGGGCAAGGGCGGGAGAGGTGATGACGATACGTGGCCGAAACAAGATGATTGATGAACTGACGGAGCTTTCCGATTTCTTCTCGAGAGTGGATGCTCATCTCGTATACATCTACATGAAGTGGAGCAAGAAGGTCGGCATTCCGCAGACAGTCATTGACAAGAACTTGAAGAAACTGATTAGAGAGAACGAATGAAACATCGAACTAGCACCTCACCTTCGGCTGGGCCCAGAACGGCATCGGTAGGATTTAAATTAGCACACGTGAGTCTTTTTGTTACGGATTATTTGGGGGAAATCGAAAGGCAGGAGACAGAACCATCCGCATGGGCAAACAATTTGCCTATGGGGAGTCTATTTTACTGGTGGGACTCCGAGGTCTTTACAAATCTTTCTTGCGAGAACATCTACAATTTCATTGTGCCTCGGGATTGCCGATCTCTTGTTTAATGATGGATTAGACCACCAGGAATGTTTTGCTCCTTCTAAAGAAAAATTCACATCCTTGAGAGCGAAGATACCGGAGCAGTTTCTTCCTTTTCATATCGCTATTTGCTCTTCACGAAAATCCATTCCCACAGCGGACAGAGCATCCTGCCGATTAAACTCGAGGGCCTCTTTGAGGGTCGCCTTGAGAGTTTGAAGTAACTGCTCGTGTGTGCGTTCCTGGCAGTTTACACCGGGTACTTCTTCAATCCATCCGACCCACCAGCCATTGTCCTGCTTTGTTACAGCCGTATATATTCTGTTCATAACAGCACCATCGATTTTTCATCTATTTCCAAAATACGCCCCACCTATTGTCCACACATCTTAAAACAACAGACTGCAGAAGTCAAGCAGCTTTTCTTATGGCTGGGATAAACCCACAATTTAGTTTTGAGTGTTGAGTTTTGAGTGTTGAGTATATCAAATATTTAATAGCCAACAAGGAATATCGAAGGAAAGAATGAGGGGGAGAGGATTAGTTATTTAGTGTATTGGTTAATTTGTTAATTAGAAAGGATATTAGGGCAACCACTTGGGATTGCCCCTACATTTCGATTGGTTGGTCAATAGTCGTAGGGGTTTTTGCCCTGTTTTATGCGGGATTGGGTTTGCATTTTACGGAGGGTTTTGGTCAGGAGCTCGGCGAGTTTCTTATCGCCCATATCTTTGACCTGCTGGACTGTAATAGGTTTGCCGTAGGTGACGTGAATCTGGCCGGGAGTAAAGAGCTTCTGGTTCCTCGACCAGCATTCAAAGGCGCCATCTATAACGACCGGGACAATCGTCGCGTTGCCGCGTCTGGCTAAGAGGCCGAGGCCGGGTTTAAATGGAGTGATTTTGCCATCGTCCGTGCGGGTGCCTTCGGGAAAGATAGTAACACCGCCGCCTTTTTTCAGCCTTCCGAGGACTTTCCTCATTGCGGATATATCCGGCTCGCCGAGTTTTACAGGTATGGCGTTGACCGAGGAAATCAGCGGGCCGAAAAACCAATTGGTAAAAAGCGTATCACGGGCGATAAAGCTCGAATGTCTCTTTATAAGACCTGCGCAAAATATCGGATCGAGATAACTCTGGTGGTTGCTGACAAGTATAAAGGCGCCTTTTCGGGGGATATTGTCCCGGCCGTACGTACGCACTCGAAAGAACAAGATGCAAAATACCCTGCAAACCCAGCGTGCGAACCAGAACCATCTCGCTCTTAATTTTTCTCTAAGCATTTTTCTTTTACACAGCTCAAAAGCTTTTCAACCACCCCTTCTATAGTCAAATCGGTCGTATCAATAATAACGGCATCCTGGGCCGGGATTAACGGCCCGACTGCCCTGTTTTGGTCGCTTTTGTCTCTTTCTTCGATGGCCTTTTGTATTTGGTCGAGGCTTTGGTCACCACCCTGGGAACGCAGTTCAGCCTGTCTTCTCCTTGCCCTCTCTGCCGAATCAGCCGTCAAATAAAATTTGATGTCGGCATCGGAGAAGGCCACCGTACCCTGGTCCCTTCCTTCGGTGACTATTTTTTGACGATCTTTCGCGAAGCGCCTCTGCATTTGGACTAATTTGTCCCTCGCTTTCGGAGAAGAGGCAATATAGCGGGCGTTAGCGGTTATCTGCGGGCTGCGTATCTGCCCGGTAACGTCAAGACCATTGATACAGACCACCATTGTATCATCGGTGACGGAGAATTGGAATTCGCTCTTTTGAATTACATCGAGCAGCTCGTCTTCATCCCTCATATCGATGCCGGCCTGCATGGCCGCCAGTGTTACAGCCCGATACATCGCACCGGTATCGAGAAAGCTCGCACTTAACTTCTCGGCAAGCAGCCGGGCGGCGGTGCTCTTACCGGAAGCTGCGGGGCCGTCAATAGTAATAATCATCAGCTACCAACCTTTATTACAATGATACTCATATCATCAAGCTGCCTGGCAAGCCCTACAAAACGCCTTCTGTATCCGAGTATGTTTTTTATCATCTGCTCGGCGGGTTCGGAAGAAAACTTCTTAGCCGCCTGAAGCATATTTTCCCTGCCCCATAACTCATCATCGAAGTTGATCGCATCAATCAGACCATCGGTATAAAACAGCAAACAATCACCATCCTTTAATCCAACAGTTCCAATCTCATATTCCGCATTCTCATCGACTCCCAGTACAAGCCCGCCTTTATCGAGATCTATAATCTCGTAGTCTCTTATCAATACGGTCGGCTCATGCCCGCAGTTGCAGTAGGTTATGGTCATATCCTCGACATCAACAGCACCATCAAACAACGTAATGAACTCACCGTCTCTACACTCGTCACACGCCATCCTGTTGATTCTTTTAATAATCTCCTTACCGCAGTCGGCCTTGTCTCGGTTGCCACAATACGCCTGGAAATCTCCGATTGCATCGATGAAAGCTTTTATAGCACCTCGAAATGAACTCATCATAATTGCGGCCGGGATTCCTTTGCCCATTACGTCGGCAATCGCCACGTCTATGGAGTTCTCGCTCAATTGATGGAAACTGTAAAGGTCGCCGCCAACATCAAAACAGGGTACATAAGCAGCCGCTATATCCAGCCCCGGTATCTGCGGGGCCTTCTCCGGAATCATTCTCCGCTGAACAACCCCCGCCAGCCGCACCTGCTCGGCCATACGCGCGCCTTCAATTGCCTCGGTATAAAGCCTGGCGTTTGTTATCGCCACCGCACACTGAGAAGCAACCGCCCTGGCATGATGAATATCTTCTTCCTCGAAGCGTTTAGATTTTGGGCTGTAAAGCCGAAGCACACCAATATCCTGGCCTTTGAATTGCATCGCAACGGTAAGTTGGCTGACAAGGCCCTCTTTGATTGTCGCCTCTTTATATTTGACCCTGCCGTCAACCCGCATATCGTCCAGCACCACAGCCTCGCCTGCAAAAGCGGCCTTGACCACCGGATCATTTTTCGAGACCACTCCCTTATTGCGGTATTCTTCACTGAGCCCGTACGTGCTCCGCATCTTCAGCTCGCCCGCTTCTTCATCCAGCAGACGAATCGAGCAGGCCTTGACACCCACAATCTTCACGGCCGCCTCAGCTAATTTATCCAGCACTTCCTGTAGCGAAAATTCACCCGCCACAAGCGTCGAAAGCTGATAAATCTGCTCGTCTCTTTCAATTTGTCTATTTGTCTTTTTAGCCATAATCAATCACTAATATTTCAATCCAACCTGATTATACTCAACTTACAGCCCCCGGTGAACCTTAATTTATTCTCCTGCTGCCACTTGCATTAAAAACCGGGTGGAATTACTATACATTTATATTGTCAAATTGTTCGGATTTGCTATACAAAAAATGATTGCCAGAGAAATAACTTTCGCCGGCCGGGTGCAGGGCGTCGGCTTTCGCTTCACCGCCCGCAGGGCGGCAAACCGCCGTCAGTTGACAGGCTATGTACGCAATATGCCGAACGGCTCGGTCGAAATGCTCGCCCAGGGACGGCCTGAGGATGTGGATGACTGCATTCAGGACATAAAAGAATATTTCTCCGGCTATATAAGAGAAACGAGCATCCGTGAAATCCCCCCCGACCCAATATACACAGACTTCCAAATCACCTTTTAATCAACCAACGCGATACGCTTCACGAAATACGCGATACGAAATTATTCCGCCAGATGCCGGACGAGCCCGAGTTTTCGGGGCACTACAAGGTCGGCTGTTCTGGCCGGCTTGTCTTCGGTTATTTTATAATGAACGTCCATTATCTCGACAAACTCCGCCGTGTACTCCTTCAACACTCCGCAGTATTCGAGTATCTTATCACCCTTAATCATCTCCAGCACGACCTTATGGCCGATATATCTTTCCAGCAACGGCTCAAAAGAAGTCCCCACCGAACCCATCAGCTCCTGTTTCATCTGGGAGACATACTTGTCCTGAGAAGTCAGCACCTTGCCCGCCGGGGTGGCCTTCTTGGCCTGGCTGATTAGAAGATTAACAATCTCCACCACCGAATCTCTTACAGTTCGAAAAACATTCAGAGTTCTCCTTTTTTGCCTGCGCCAGAATCCGGGATGATATGTCCTTTTTAATTCTTTTTCTCTGGCCTTCTTATTGCGTTCGCTAAGCTCATCGTGGTAACGAACCACAACCCCAATCCTCGGATACTCATATTTATATAGAATATAGCCGGCCTCATCGTGCCCTTGTTCGTCTCGCTGTTTTTGAGGATATATAAACTCCAGACCGGTATTTTCCACCCTCAATTTCCCCCATATTGTTTTTCCGGCCGTATCCTCTAACGTCACCATATTCTGCTCGAAATCTCTCAGGCACTTGTCCCTGCTTCTTTTTCTTATAAAAGCGCCGACACCTGCGGCCAGGATAATAAAAATTATGGTTATAGCCGTTGCAATTTCGCCAAACATTATACGTAGCCCCTCAATTTATATAGGCTTATCTGCCTTGAATTTATCGAATGCGGATCGTAACTTAAATCTGTGCCAGGATAACGGTGTAATTCCTGCCGTAAGCTTCGGCACATTTGGGGCAGGTGGTATAGAAAAAGTACATCTTCTTAATCTCTCCGGTCTTTGATTTAACGTAGTCTTTCATTTCCTTCGCCCACTGGCCGGCGTTTTTGTAAGGCCCTTCGAAAACCTTCGCTAAAAAAGTCCCGGATATTCTTGCCGTCTCTGCCCCCGGCACCTCTTTGGCCACCGCGATGTATATATCGGCTCCCCAAAGGGATTTCTCATCCGAAAGCATAAGGGGCTCGGGCGCAAGGGCATCGGCCTTTTTAATCATTTCCATGTTCTTTACCATCACTTTGCCGAAGTTAAGCGGGATGTGAAAAAAACTTTTCACGTGGTCCTTAATAAATAATTTATTGTCGAAAGTTACTTCTTTTTCATCCCAGGGCTCTGGATGAAACCGCGGACAGCAGCCCGTCTCCGACTGCTCGTACAGTTTTTCCATAACTGTTACCTCATCTTTCTATTTACCTTCCATAATAACAGGAACTTTAAAATTAATCCTCAACAAATTATTTTAGAGGTCTGTTACCGGCCATCCAGTTTCAGTCCCGCCTTCTCCAGAGCATCAAGTGCCCGCTTATGGCCCTTTTCGTACCCAGACCAGGCATCCACAACCTTTCCCTCCCTGTCGATAATATAGTTCACCGGCGTACTGTATGCTTTATAAAAGACAAAACAGGCTCCAATAGCATCATCTGACGAATCAAGAATGTTCGGAAAAGTCGCTGAATTCTCACGTATAAATTCCAAGGCAATTTGTTTATTATCCAAACAGTTGAAGCCGAGAATCACCAATCCTTTATCTTTGTACTTCTCGAATAGTATCTGGAGATGACACATCTCCTCACGGCAGACCGGTCACCCGGCCTTCCATATATAGAACCAGACTACTTTGCCTCGATAGTCCGAGAGTTTGGTTATGCTTTTCCCATCAGCCGAGAGCAATTCGAAATCTGGCGCCTTTTGTCCTGGCTTTATAAAATCTTCATCTTGATCAGGCAAACTCCATTGCTGCCAGCCTTCCGGCGGCGCCCAGGCAAACTTCTCCATAGATATTTCTGCATTGATGGTAACTTGTGACCATAGCTCATGCATGATGATATCATTTGCAGCTCGAACAACCTGCTTTAACTTCCGCGGAAGATGGTCCTGTCTGGAAAGCCAAAGGTACCAGCTCCGCTGATACTTCATAAAGCTGACCTCAATTACATCACATTCTTCATCTGCTACCTTCTCTGTACCAATGCTTCTAATCCAGTCTATGTAGGGCTCAAGAGTATCTGTGGACTCGTGGAAAGTACTTGGATCGATTATCGGCATATTCATCCCTGCTTTAAGGTCAGTTACCTCGTGTCCAATAGAATGCTTTCCTATCTGAGCTGCCTTTTTCATATAAACATTCGAACTCGTCTTTTCATAGCTTTCTCTTTCTTCGTCACCAAAGCGTGGACGTTTTCCTGGCCAATAAATCCAGAGATAATGACCATCACCAACAAGAGTTCCACCTTCAACGCCAAGGCTATTGATTGTCTCCACGCAAAAATAATTAGGTTTTTTCATCCAAATTGTGTATGTGCAGCGTCCTAATTCACGGTCCTTCCTCTCCCATCTGTAATTGCTTGTGTAGGACAGGCTCTCGGCGTTTCGCATCGTCTCAATCATTTTTTCGTATAGGGCACGCGCCTCAGGCTCATCTTCGAATGTCATACCAGATGGCTCGTCCTCCGATGTTATATCAGACGGCTCCTGTTGCTGTGCCGGCTCAAGCAAATAGGCTGCCAGGCTCACAAATACCACGCCGACAGCCGCAATCATAATCAATACAATCGCTTTGCTTCTCATTGCTATCACTCCTTAATACGCTTTCCTCCTGAGTTAAGACGCAAAGACAAGGCGAAACATTACTATAAAAAATTGAAGTTTTTGCCACTTATTGCAAAATTTTTATTAATATCCCTTCATTGTTCATTACTTTATCTTACATTTCGCCTGATATATATCGCTAGTTCCCTGCCGATGCTGCGAGGTTTTTTCCAGCTTCGGTCCCCGGCCTTAATATTCACCCCTGTCTGCCGGACCTCTTTGCCGCTTGCACAATCAAACCATCGAAATTCATAGGTTCCGCGTCTCATGCCCTTTAACCCAATCTCGCCCTGCATATTGGGTGTATAAGCAATATAACTGAAACCCGGTCGTGCCAGAACATATTTTGTCCCTGCAAATCCCAGCTCATCATGCGGTGACATTTCATTAAAATTCGTGGACTCGAAGAAACGCACGAGCCTGCCGCAGTCCTCAAGGTCACTCTTCGCTGTCGAAGCAATATCCATTTCTAAAATCATCACGTACGCACCGCCCATCGCGCAAGCCCAGCTTTTCCTTCGTGCAATCTCCCCTGATCCATATTCCGCCGCCTCGGACATATTAAGATTGTATCTGCCATTGGCCTGGTTGAAAGCGCTTACCATACCATCATGCAGGGCGTCGGCACTCGATACATTATGCTGGACGGCAAACTGGTCAATGTTCGGCTCATCCGCAAACTCCGAAAAATCCAGGCCGTTAAGCTTGTGCACGGCTGTCACATGGTCAAAATCATCAGCAGAGCGAATCTCGGCCGCAATATTCTTCGCCCTTTCTGCGCTCAACGCCTCCTGGTATTCCTCTGCGATACACCATATCAGATTTTTGTGATGCTCGAACCTGTCAACTATCGTACTGATAAAATCCCTCTCCGCCCTGCCCACAAAATCACCCGTTTTCCAGGGCCGCGCGCTGTCGTCGTAGAAAAATAAATATATAACAATGCCGCCGTTGTCCATTTCCGTAAACCACTTTTCCCATTGTGCGAGCACCTTCGAATTTATGCCTTTGCGCGGGTCTTTATCGAGAAACGGATTATGCGTTTTATCTCCGTCTCCGCCGTGCGAGCGCACCGCCATCAGGTAAATACAGTTAGCGCCTGTTCCTTTCATTTTCTCTATCAATTCCATCTGGTCACCGTCCCGCGTCCCATCCGGCCTTAACCTGCCTCGATAAAGAAAGTTCTCCGGGTCGCCCGGCCCGCACATAAAGAAAGGCCCGCCGCCTTTACGTTTTAGCCACTGTGGATGCTCGGAATCGACAATAATCTGACCGTTTTGAGGCTCCATTACAGTCACGGAATCTTTAAGCAGCTTCAGAACGTGGTTCTCCATCTCGCTGCCCCGGATTTTTGTGTCGTTCCAGCTAATAATCAAATCCAGGCCTGGTATAACAACCATAGCACGCAACCCGCCGTGCCCGAAGCAGCCGTACGTATCCAACGGCACATCGGGCCAGTGCAGTCTTCCCTCCCGATCAACACCATTGGTCCACCACAGCCAGCTATAACTGCCCACATGGTCACACTGATTATCCGGGATTCTCTTCGAGCCTATCGAACGCTGTCCCGGTATCATCTCGGCCTCCTTGCCGGCCGTCCGCGGAATCGAATTCGGCAGGGGACTCGTCACCGCCATAGTCGCATATTCACGGCTGAGCAGTTGCTTATCTTTCCACCTGCCCTTACGCAAATACAACAATCCGAAACGCGCAAAATCGCGCGGCGAAATCGCCAGCCTGCCGGGCCTGTCCTTAATACCGAAGGCCATAAACGTCGGATTGTCCTGGCACTGAATAATATCCGTAAGTCCGGGATGAAAAACATCTGCATCCACCGTCTCAAAGCCGGCGCCATAGACCTTCTGAAACAACGTGTCCCAGAACAGCGCCATCTGCCAGTCGTTATAAGCATAAGCTTCTCCGGGCGCTTCGGTAAGACCATAGCACGATATCTGGTTCGCAAGGTCTCGCCACCTGATACCCCGGTCTTTATAGCCATGGGCCTTGTTAATTTGGTTCAGCCGGGGCTGCCATTTGTTCACCCGTTCGTCAAGGCCGGAAATCCTGCCGTCCTCCAAAGCCTTAAACAGAAAGTGCGCATACAAAGGTTTCGCCGCCGAAGCAACGTCTTTTCGCTTACTTGCATCACCCCACGAATAAACCAAATACCCGCCCCGTACCACACAGCCGAAACCTCCTGCATAATCACCCAATTCCTTCAGTTTCTCTGCATCCAGACCGACCTGCTCCGGTCTTTTATGTACCCATTCCTTCCCCGGATAAACCGGCACCGTTTCAGCCGCCCGTATCCGGGCAATTGACAAGCACAAACTAACTAACAGACCTGCTGACAGTATTTTTGTTGTTTTCATTTTTGTCCTTTTTCCCTGATACCATATTGGCACTGGGACGCCTTTGTATTTAGCGTCCGGCTCCGCCGGCAATATGGCATTCATTCCGCCTCTACCGACTGTTACTTAAAACGAATAAGGCTCATCTTCGTCAAGGTCGTAGCGCGTCGGCTTCCAGGCCCGTTAACCAGATGCCAGGCCGTGTACTGCTCAGCATAACGCTCAGAAGCCGACATCCCATCTACCGGCACGAGCACTTTCAAGCCCCTAAGTGCCGCCCCCGTAGCCGTGTGCAATACTGCTCCATGAGCGCTCGTCCCCACCAAAATCACCACCCTGATGCCCCTGTCCCTCAAAATCTTTTCCAGTTCCGTACCGAAGAACTTGTCCACTCCCGACTTAACTATAGGCTCTCCCGCAATCGGCGACAACTCCTTCCTGACTTCACTCGCACTTGCGCTTCTGGTTAAACTGTAAACCACAGCCATCCCATTGGCCCTCGCCCTGCTCAAAAGCCCCTGGATTTTCCCCAGTGAAGCCACACATCGAGGCCGTCTGCTGGGGTTACAGTTCCCGTTTTGAATATCCAAGACCAAAAGAGCCGTCTCACTCACCTCTACCGTTACCTCAGCCAGTTTAGGTGCTGGCGGCGATTTTATACTTGCCCACTCATCCACAATAGTAGTATCCTCCCGCCCACTCAAGGCCGACCTTCCGTCACTTGCGCAAACTAATACCATCGCCGCTGTTACCACAGCCGCCAAGACAACTTGTAAGCACAGTAATCTTCTCTGCCTGGGCACTCCACGCCGATACACACCAATCAATCTCTCAACTTTCTCTTCCATAATTTCCCCTTTCGATACTCTCACTTTTCTTTTCCCTTCGTTCTCATTCTTCACGACCAACCCACCGCAACATGACCTCCTATCATTTCGCCGACTCCAGGTTGTCTCTGACAAAAGATTTATTTAATTTTCTGTGGTCGCTGGCTACATCGACCAGAACATTATCAGCAAACAATACACATTCACTCGGCTTGCCTTTGATGGTCAGCGCTTTTGGCCTTACACTTGAAAAAAGGTTACCGACTACCGTGACATCGGACGTACCCTCAAGGACCATGCCGGCCGCCGTCAGGTCATTCGCCGCACGTCTCACCTTGCCGTCGCCGAGATAGCTGTTGGAGAAGTTGTTGCCCGTGACCGTAATGCGCCCGCTGCCCGGGCCGATACTCAGGGCGTCCGGGCCTGAAATAGTAAACGTATTGGCGCTGACGGCGCAGCCGTGGGCGTCGCGCAGGTCTATCCCGCCGGAACTGTTGTGTGCTATCACATTGGCACTAAGCGCAATACCGTAACAGTCCCTGTCGAGGACAATAGCCGCCCCGGCGCATTCTTCTATCATATTCCCTGAGACAACCGAGCCGTAGGTATTTTCAATCACAACCCCATCGCCCAAATGGTCGTCGAGGTTGTTGCCTGTCATACAAAGGTTAAAGCCGTCGATAAACCTGACGGCATCATCGTTCTCTTCGAACTGGTTCGACGAAACAACAACATCATGACAGCCAATCGCATTCAGCCCCGTCTTTTTATTATAAGTCATCAGCGAATCGCATATACGCGGGTCCTCATAACAGAAGTACAGCCGAACGCCGTCGCCGCCGTGATAGCTTACGGTAACGCCGTCGATGAAGATTTCGTTTATCCGCAGCGCCTCGATACCGTGGCCGCTCTTTTCGTTGCCCGTAATGCGAAAGTTTGTCAGCCGAACCCGCCATATTTCAGCTTTTCGATTGTCACCTCCGCCCGGATGCTGAAGTATCATAGCGCTCCTGCCTTCGGTATTGACATTCTTGATATGGGTGGCCGTACCGGCACCTTCGATTAGCACGTCGGATTTGGTTACCTTCAACGGCTCACTTATCTCGAACGTACCGGGCGGCAAACGCACAACACCGCCCTCATCAGGCAATGCATCTATCGCCGCCTGGATTGTAACATAACGGCCCGCTTCGATAACGGCCCGCGCCCCGGCCAATCGCAGATCGGACGGATTATTCCGCCCAACCTGACCACCCGCGATACTAAAAACGCTCACGAACACCACGGCTGCAAGTAACATAACTGCTGTTCCGTATGTCTGTTTCATTGTATCTCTCCTTCAATAAGATTTACCCTTTCTTCTACCAGCTATATGCTGCTCTGGAACGCCCCCCCCGAACAACCTCCAATTGTAAGTCACAATCCTAAAAATTGGAAATCATAAAAAAACATTCTGCTTTTTGCTTTTCAATTGCCCGTCATCGTCTCTTGCATTAACATTAACACTCTATTGCTTTTGTACGGTTTCAAAATTTAAAGAAAGGCAATGATGGACACAAAAAGAAACAAACTACTGTATTCGACAATCCGTACTATGTTAATTGCAAGTCTGCTTACTGCGATATTAGGCTCCCTTCTCGGTTGTTCTTCTCAAGGCGTTTCCAGCTTCAAACCGCTTTTTAACGGCCGCAACCTGACGGGCTGGACAGTAAAGTGCAAACCCGCCGACCAGGACAAACAATTCTTCAAAGTGGAAAACCAAACCATCATTGCCGATTCCACGGCAACTAATAAACACGATTATATCTGGCTCGTTACCGACCGGCAGTACAGTGATTTTGTGCTGCGCCTGCGTTTCTGCGCATTTCGCAACAACCCGGGCAACAGCGGCGTACAGATTAGAAGCCGCTACGACGACGAGGCAGGCTGGCTCGACGGCCCGCAAATCGACATCAATCCGCCTGGCCCATGGCGAACAGGAATGATTTGGGACGAGACCCGCGGAGTCAATCGCTGGCTCTACCCCCCGGTCCCGAAAGGCAAATGGGTAAACGAATCTATGGCAAATCCGGACCTCGTCTTTTATTACAGTGACGAAGGCCCCGGTTACAACGACCTCGAAATAACAGCCGTCGGCACGAAAATCGCCGCCATCTTAAACGGCATCCCCGTAACGCAATACGACGGCGACGGCGTCCTAAACGACCAGATCCACGTAGACCGCAAAGTCGGCCAAACCGGACACATCGCACTGCAAATCCACACAAAAGACCTGCTGAAAATCTGCTTCAAAGATATTCGAATTAAAGACCTGTCAAAATAATACTAAAAAATCACCAGTTGCTTCAAACTGGCAACACTTTTTCTCAATCCCAAGAAGATTTCAATCGCATCTACGACCCGCCGTATCCACTACAAGCACTCGCTTATAATCAATCTCCATTAAATAATTGCTAATCAGCTTTCTATTACTTTAGTACTGAAAAATTGTATATATAAGATAAATTTTCTCCAAAGGTGACTTGCTTTTTAGAATCGATTGTAGTATTATAATGTGTTAGGAGTTTTTAAGCACGGCGGCCATGTTAGCTAAATGGTTATTTGTAGGAAATGCTTATTACAAAAACTATTGTTTCGTACTACACAAGTTTTAAGGAGACACATCGATGAATGCTTATGAAAAAAGTCCCGCTAAGCGCACCAAAAGAGGGTTCACATTAATAGAGCTGTTGGTGGTTATTGCCATCATCGCCGTACTGCTGGCAATCCTGATGCCTGCGATGCGGAAGATAAAGGAGATAGCGAGGGAAACCGCCTGCAAGTCGAACTTGAAGAACGTGGGACTGGCCGTGCATATGTACCTCGACGACAACGAACGTAAAATCCCCAATACCGGCAGTGCCAACCAGTTTCTGTGGTACCAGTCAGACGGCATTACTCCGCGAAGAGCTGGTTCCAGCAGTTCTTATTGGGGCCTTTTTTACATCGACTACCTCAAAGAAACGAAAATATTCGGCTGTCCGAGTTTAATACGTGTCAACCGGCTGATATATGATGTTGGTGACGATCCTTCCCAAACAATTCAGCACGCAGCGTTCGGTTTAAATCATCATTCGAACAACAGGGGCCGCAATACAAATGACATATACCGTCATGATGAATTCATTTTTTGCACCGACCACGCCGAACCAAGACCCGAATGCGGCACCAGTGACGGATTTCATAATAATGACAACCCTGGCGATATGAATCTGACCAGCTATCGAAGAGGCGGCAGTCGTTTCTTCAGCTATCGGCAAATTTTCAGACACAATATTAGATACGCCGACGACGACAGGACCGGCGGACGAGCCAACATCCTGTGGCTCGATGGACACGTTACCGCTCTGGAAGAGACTACAGGAGACAATGTGAGGCTAAGGTGGTACACCGGCGACAGGCCTGAAAATTAATATTGTACGGTTCTTAAAATATTCGGCCCCGCAATAAAATTGTGGGGCTTTTTTTATGGACAATCCTGACATTATGAATTAAGCTGATATTCACAGCAGCTTCGCTGAACCATCGTCGTTTGGAAAACATCAGTTCCAAAACTGTTGATTTAGGATGAACCATAGGAGACGAGCCAATGAGAAATCACAAAAAAAGGCCCGCCAAGTCCGGAGCAAAAGGCTTCACTCTCATAGAGTTATTGGTGGTAATTGCCATTATTGCCCTTCTGCTGGCAATTTTAATGCCGGCCATGCACAAAGCAAAGGAGCTCGCAAAGGAAACATCCTGCAAATCCAACCAAAGGTCTATCGGACTGGCCATATTAATGTACCTGGGCGACAATGACATGAAACTGGCCGACCCGAAGAACGCCAACAGGTTCCTGTGGTACGATGGAAGAGGTCGTCTTAGAACGACTAATGATAACGACGCCTATTGGGGTATTGTCTATATAGATTACCTCAAGGACATAAAGATTTTCGGCTGCCCGAGCTTAACACGTGTGCCGGATCTGATATACGATGTTGACCCCGAAGCCATTCGGACAGCGGCCCAGGGCCTTAGCGGCTATGCCCGCGGCACAGACACAACCAAGATAAAGCCGCATTCGGAATTTATCATCTGCCACGACCACGCCGAGCCAAGATTCGAGCAGGACACTCAGGATATGCTCTTTAACAGCGGCCCCGGCACTCTCAATATAACCGACTATCGCAAGGGCGGCCGGCGCCAGAATTACTACCGAGACATCTTCAGGCACAATATAAGGGTCCAGGAAGACTTCAGGACCGCCGGACGCCTCAACGTCCTCTGGCTCGACGGCCACGTCTCATCAATCGAAGAAACCACCGGGGACAACATCCCTAAAAGATGGTACACCGGAGAAAGATAACCAACACTATATTTAGCCCTGTGATTTATCGCAGGGTTATTATGATATGTTTATACAGTTAATTTATTAATGAGCGTTTACTAACAGCATTCCTTCCTTCGGTTCGCACTAATTTTAATCACTCCGCCACCTCGTGTCTGCGTGACGCTGTACGAGCCTCATGCTGGCCTACGGTAGAAATACTATATAATCTCAATCCCACCATGCTGCACCATATCCCCATCCTATATAGAGAAGAAATATGCAAATAAATACAGCTACAAATTCGAGAACAGCCAGAGCTTTCCGACATTTCCCAAAGAACAAATTTGCCATAAAAGATGCTAACATAGTGGGAAGAGCATATTGTATCAGCAAGCAACCTCTCGCAAAGGTTAGCTCTAGAAGATAGACCTCGGGAGAGAATGGAACCAGTTTCCTAATAACAATTTTTGTCCCCAGAGAACCAGCTGCAGCCAAAAGAATAGCCACAAAATCAATCTTCCTAGAATAGGAATCAGCCCGTGTGCGACCAAACAATGCAAACATGGAAGCAACAAGTAAAAGCCCACCTGCTATTTCAGCCGCTGATCTCCAACGGAAAAGGACCGAACAGAAGTCTCTGGATGTGTATGATACTGCTCGTTGAAAAGAGCCTAATGTTTCTTTCGCCCTAGGCTGGGCAATATCTTTTAGTAACCATCCTATAGATCCATCACTATTCATCTTTACTTGTAAGTAACCATTTTCAATTTTCCCAGATGTAGAGAAGCTCTCGAAGCGTTTGACCCTTCTGATTGTATCAGAATCCGATCCCGGCTTAGATAACAATGGTAGTCCATGAGCTTTTAGGGAATTAAGCTTAGTGAGAACAACTCCAAATCCATCCTCGTCGGTCATGGGAGGACGCAAAAGAAGCGCTATGCCTCCAAACACCATTATCGCGGCAAAAAAAACTAACACAGGAATTGGCCACTTGCGCAAGGGTACTGGCAGAGTAAATTTCCCCATTTTGTAGTATAAAAACATGGTAGCTATACAAATAAAGAAAAACAACCAACTAATGACCAAGCATATTTGTTGTATTTCGTTTCTCATATCTAATCATTACAGATAATGATCATTTTCTGATCACTGTCATTAGCAACTAATAGGTAGCTGTCAATAGTGTACTCACATTTTATAACGAACCTGCCTAGCTCGGAAAGCATCCTCTCCGCCTTCCATTATATCAATAACTGTTTCAACAATATCACCATTATCAATTGATCCTGACAATTGCAATTGACCCTTATTATTGCTTTCAGAATCAAGAACTATGACCTGTTCAGCATCTCCTGAAACAACAATATTGGGATTATGCGTACACACAATTATCTGCCGGCTCTCTTTCAATTCAGCGAGAATATCTACTAGTACATCTCCGACAAGTCGGTTATCAAGATTGTCTTCCGGCTGGTCAATAACTAATGGTGATTTCTCCGCTAACGCAATTAAAGGAAGCATAGCACTTGATCTTTGTCCTGGGGATAATTTGTCAACGGGTTTGTCATTAAGCAAAATACTCTCATAATCGTCCCAACCTGTTTCTTGCATCTTAAGAACATCCAACATTACTTTTCCATCTTCTAAAAGCACTGGAATATCCGCACCTTCATTCTTCTCATATATCTTACAATTTTCTTTCAATTTGTTGATTTGATTATCTGTCAAATCAGAGGCAACACGCCGCATTTCTTCTATTTTCCCCTGAAGAACAAATCGACAAAACTCTAAAGGTGTGAAGTGAGATGAAATCAATTCTTTCAATCTTTGTTCAGCCCTCATGCCTCTTGAACGTAAGAATGTCGGAATTGCTTTGCAGAATGCTTCTCTGTCACCGGATGGAATCATGTGGATGTCTATTTTCAGCTTATCATTTGTAAATAGATTTAACTTTTCCTTCACCTCTTCAATCTTATTTGCCCTGATGCCAGTAATCTGATTCTGAACCTGATCCAACTTTTTTAGGATGTTATTCCTCGTGACAATTTTCTGCTTATATACTTTCCATATTTCAAGATAATTTTCTCTTAATGATGTAACTGTTTTGAGTCTTCTCTTAGCATTAGTCCTCAAATCAGAAATTTTCTGTTGGTCTGGATTGTCAGAAAATTGGGCTCTTAAGTCAGAATACAATTCTGTGATTTCTGTATCTAAGGAAGAGACTTTTTGGCTTAGCATTTGTTCAAGTTCATCAAGTTTGACGATGATTTCCCGAATATTGCCGTCCACATATTGCTCAATCTGGATAACCCTCTTATCACTCAGTTGTTCATCAGTCCACCATTTCTTGAGTTCATCACCTCCATTTTCAAGTATCTTCTCTAAACCTGAGCGTATATTAATAGTCTCAATTCCCTCAATTTTAGTTTTTAATTTTGTATTATTATCACTCAGTTTTTCATAGATTGCTTTTTTAAGTGTTGCAAAATCTATGGCTTCAAAGTTTTCTTTAATGTCATCTTTATTTATTCTATTAAAGTCTTCTCTAAACTCTTTATACCTATATATTAAACCGTCATCTTTTTTAAGAATCTGATTTAATTTTGATATCTCTGCTTCAATTTCACTCCGATTAATCTCCAATTCTACAAATATTTGCTGGCGTTCGTCTATAGCTTCTGAAATACTAGGAATCATTCTATCGAGAAGCAACCGTTGTCTTGGGGTGTCTCTTCCCAGTGTTTCGATCTCACTCCAACCATACAGTCTTAATGGATACTCTCCTGATCTCTCAACGTCATCGACGGAAATGTAATTACCCTCAAGGTCATAGACTTTAGTTATATAATCCTGTTTTGGATCATATGTTGCTTCAAGCACTCGAATTTCACCACCACTTAATTTGTAGTAAATTTTTAATAATGTGCCTTGGAGAGTAGCTTGTTGCAGGTCTATTATTCGTGGAGACAGCTTGTTAGCTTGGTCAAGTTCTTTTATTGTTCGGTTATAGCCAAATGCGTACCTGAAGACCTCTAAAAGAGTGGATTTTCCAGAGCCTCTTGGTCCGATTATACAATTTAAATTCTCAGAGAACGCTACAGTGACATCTTCGAAAAAGGATTCCTCTGAGCCAGATATGCTCAAGCCTATTACGCTTGGTGAGGGAGGACTCATTATCTCATCAGCGAATCGTATTCGTGTTTCTGGAAATCTTAAAGCATCTTTCAAGCCGTCTGCTGATGGTGTTGTCATCTTTACCATTGTAGTACGGTGGTTTTTGGTATAATCTTCGATGCAATGTGCATCATAACCCATGATTGTAGCAATATTTCTCTTCTGTCCACCAGTCTCATACCAACGGTAAAACTCTTTATGCTCCTTCTTTTGGATTTCTATGGCATCAAAACCAAAGTCGAAGAGAAACTTTGTAAGAGATTCATCTATGTCCACCTCTTTTTCTTGTTTCGTCACAGGATCAAATGTTTGTAACTCAATTATATTCTTGGCTACTTGACGAAATTCTGATCTTACCCCGTTGTTCGATTCGATATGGGCAGCAATGCATAAACCATTTAGTTTGTGTACATCGGTGACCCAATCACTAAAGTTTTCTATCTTAATCTCTTCTTTTCCTGTTCTATCATTTTCAATAGGAATTGTTCCTCTGAAAAGCGATGCAAAAGTTTCAGGATTTGAACCCGTTGGCATTATAACCAAAATATGTACTCTAACACCTCCCAAGACAGGAGTTGTTCGTACACTGATTTCCATGCCTGGCAAAACTACTAATCCAATTTGCTTCAATGAATGTTTAGCTAATCGTGCGGCATAACTGCATTTCATATGATCGGTTATAATCACTACATCACATCCGGATTTTTCTTTAATCAAATTGTAAAAATCATCTTCTTTATTGATAGGAAGATAGTTATCTTTATTATTTAAGCTCGAATCCCCCTTATTTCCACCCCAATCATGGCTTAGTGGAGAGTGGCAGTGAAAAGCAACCTTATAAAATTGTGCTATTTTTTGTTGAGATTTCTCGATCCTTGACAGTTCGCTCGAGTATTTAGTCATCGCTATTCTCCTAGGTCTATCCCAACTATATTCTGAAAATACTAACACGCAAATACGCAACAACCACCCAAAAGATGAGCCGCTAATCAAGGATGTCCTCGCTCATTAAGGGAAATTTACACCACTGATGTTGAATTTTCAAGAAAAAAATGACGGTTTTAGCCGTCATCTCATGATGCACCTGCAATATGCTGCCTGCGGTTCGGCACTATTTTTATTTACTACGTCCTGTCAGGACTTCGTAACACTAAACGTACCTCATGCTGGCCTCAGGCAGCACAAAAAACTGGCAAAAAGCATCTAAAATCGAGACATTTTCGACAAAAAACGCTGGTAGTTTTCAACAAATTTCAATTTTTCTAAAAAATTTTTTATTCCTTTCCTAATAAGCACTTAGCGAAATTCAACTACCCGAAAACCCCCGAATTTTCGTATCAAACATGCAGGTACGTCTAATTATAGAGGGACTGTTTTTTTAGTCCCTGATGAGTTGTTTTGAATTTCAGTTATTTGGATTTTGATATTGTTTCGAACTTCGAATTTCTGGTTTAAAATGGCCAGATAGGTAGTTAAATAATGAAAAAAACAGGAGAATCAAAGGAAAAAACTACGAAAAGTTCTGTCACTTTTCGTAAAAACAAACCCAATTCACCAATTGTCCAAATGAACTTAACTACCTATATAACAATGAATTATACAATTTTTGCCAGTCTGACGAAAGTCAAAAACAAACCCAATCAAACCCAATACAAACC
>CAZZAX010000013.1:0-60493 GCA_964653075.1 uncultured Pirellulales bacterium | reverse complement strand
GTTATATATCTACACCCACCACATTTGTTACCCCCATCTGAACCAGGCCGATTTTATGATGAGTGAATGAGTATAAGTGTTTATGAGGAAAAGAATTAAAATTTTTTTAGAAAAATTGAAATTTGTTGAAAATTACCAGCGTTTTTTGCGCGCGACAATCAAAGAATTAATAGCCACAGAGAGCACCGAGAAAAGAGAGGTTTTGGGGGAAAATGTGGTTGATTTTGTGTTGTTTTTAGTGTTTTTTGTCGAAAATAGCGAGTTTTGAATGCTTTTTGTCGGTAATTTGTGCTTAGCTCCCCGGCCCCCTGTTGCATGCCAAGGGGAGTGGTTCCTCCCGGGGGTAAACTCCAAAGCAAGTAAGCACACACCGGGGACAAGCTAAAGACAGGCCGGAATGAGGTACCTTACAGGCATGTAGATAAGGGCAGGAAGTTTATATAGCATATCTACCTGAGGCCAGCATGAGGAACATTTAGTGTTACGTAAGTCACGTTAGGGACGTAGTAAATTAAAATAGACCGAACCGAAGGGAGAAATAAGAGAAGTTAGAATTTGGAATTGAGAATTTAGAATTTTTTTGGGAAATAACGAATAAAGAATAAATAATGAAGATTGCTTCGTTGCGCTCCTAATGAACTAAGAAATCACATTCGACACGATATTATATGTAAGTATTGTAATAGAAACATGTTAGCGCGATTCAGCCAATATCTTAGTTTCTTTTGCATGCATCCTGAGAATCAGGTGAGGTGCTCGCAATGACAGCTGTTTTAAAGTGAAGATTGCCGCCCCCAACCCCCGGCAGAAAAGCAAGTAGGCACACACCGGGGGTAAACTCCAAAGCAAGTGAGCTAACATTCCCCTGCTGCGAGTCAGGTGAGCAACTCTCGGGGATAAACTCTGGGTAAACTCCGGAGTGATTAAAAGTGGTGCGAACCGAAGGCAGCACAATGAAAGGGATTTTAAGTAAGAATATGGTTGATTTTGATAATTTTTGGTGGTAGTTTTGGTTTTTCGAGAGGTTTGCGCAGAAAAGGGATATTTTAAGGGAATAGTGGTTTTGGAATTGAGATATGGATGTGGATAAAAGATTTGTCGGCAGTAAGGCGGGAACGCAAACACTACCCGTCCTTAAGAACTACAAGACAACAGTGGAGAAAAAGATATGCTGCTTAACAAACCGCCATTCATGACTGTCCCAATTTTGAACTATTTTTTTTACAAGTAATGCGGGAGAGGTAAGAGAAAAACGCTGAGATTGTGTAGGAGCTTGTTTTATCAACGAGATAAGTTTGGATAAGTGAAAGATGAAGAAAAAGGTTTCCACATTTGTAATCGTTGGGATAATCGTCAACGGCCAAAAAGAAAAAAATCTTTCTCGCTCATGCTAAGGAGGACTCGGTTTGGGTTCGCGGTCTTTACGATTTTCTAGAGATAATTGGTGTCGATCCGTGGATGGCGCCCCATGACATAATCCCTGGGGAACAGTGGTCAGGAGCCATACGAAAAGCCCTCCAGGGCGTTGACTTCGTTGTGGCTTGTCTCTCGAAGAATTCTGTTGAGAAACGGGGGTATGTACAACGAGAATTCCGGATGGCGTTGGACCTTTACCATGAAATACCAACTTCAAGCCGATTTCTTATCCCTCTGCGTCTAAGTCCTTGCGAGGTGCCTGACCTTAAAGTTGGAACTATCAATCTCAGGGGCTTGCAGTGGGTTGATGCTTTTGCGTCTCGTTCCCTAAAACTCTTCCTGAAATCGCTCGGCCTACTCGATTCACAAGTGGGTCGAGGTTTGTTGAATACGTATGGCGATGAGAGTAGTCTTTCAGGTGCTATTTCTTTGCCAACGAACTATTGCTACCAATACTATGCGGATGTCCAGTCAGATGATAAGACCTGTCAGTGCTTGGAATTGCTTCGTCATGAACGCCGCAGGCGCTACCTTGACGAGTTTTCGTCCTTACCTATACATATGACAAGCATAATGAGATCGGAGCGTGACATACCTGGGCGGTTGTTTTTTTCTGCAACAAAAACAGACAGCCCCCAGTATTTCGAGAATGACACAGATGGAAGCGAACTGGTCGTTGTCCCTAGAGGCGATTTCATATGCGGTGACCCAGATGTGACGTGTATGTTCGCTAATCAACTACCAAACAGAAATATGGAACAGGTCTTTGTGCAGACGTTCGCAATCTCCCGGTATCTTGTAACTAATGAGCAATACATGAGATTCTTAGGTGCTGCTGGGCACTCCAATGCTGCGAAATTCGCAGAATCGTATCCGCCTGAGAAGGCAAACCACCCGGTCGTAACTGTCTCTTGGAGGGATGCAGAGTCATACTGTCAGTGGGCAGGTGGTCGTTTGCCCACTGAATACGAATGGGAAAAGGCCGCGAGAGGTACTGACGTGAGACCTTTCCCTTGGGGCTGGAAAAAACCGCACGATAGGTACTGCAACTTTGGTAACTCCGAAGGCGGTACCAATCCCGTCAATCGTTATACCGATGGCGTATCGCCTTATGGTTGCTTCGACTGTGCTGGAAACGTATGGGAATGGTGTTCAACTGAGGTTACGACTGCAGAAAAGAATACGATCAAAGATTCCTTAGATTCAGCCGATCTAAAGAAAAAACTATACATTGTGAAAGGTGGTTCGTATTATCACAGATCGGATGCATGTCGTTGTGGAGGCCGCTATTTTGGAAGTATCGATACAAAATCGCCATTATGGGGATTTCGACTGGCTATGGATGTGTCTGAAAAGCCAAAGGGCAAATTTTGTGTTACCAAAAGTTAAATTAGCGTCTTTAAATAACAGGATGGTTGGCTATTGAATATTAAGATGGAGAAGTAAATTCCAAATTTCATATCTGTTGGTTAGCTTTTTTACGTGTACAAATGTAATTTTGTTTGCCAGATGTCTCGACATAGCTCGACATGACAAGGAAATGGATTCCGCATCAGGTGTGGAATGACATTTTTTACCGCTCCATTATTGTCGCGGCTCTGGCATATTTGGGCAACCACGCGGGGTTGCCCCTACAATTCGATTGATGAATGATTGTCCCTTGGGGATAAATTGATTATATGGGTCCACGACCCCCTGTTACAGGCCAAGGGAGTGGTTCTTCCCCTGCTGCGAGCCAGGTTAGCAGCACCCGGGGATAAACTCTGGGTAAACTCACAAGCGAGTAAGCATAGATCCCCGGTAGAGAAGTAAGAAAGCGTTCACCGAGGACAAGCTCTGGGGGTAAACTCTTTTGGTTTATTATCAGTTAATCGGAAGGGCGGTTCACGAACCGCCCCTACTATGACCGCATGGGCACCTATGGCACAAGCACCTTGGGCATGGGCACCTATGGCACAAGCTAAAGCCCATTCTACCTTTTGGGTTTGGGCCAGAACATATCATTTTCGGTGAGGTTGCATTGTTTGGCCATTCTTCGGCAATATTCGAGGTGTCCGAGCTGACGGCCGCCGTTGTTTGTTCCGAAGGAGAATTTGACGCCGGCTTTTTTGGCCCTTTTAATAAAAGCCATGGAAGGGATTTTATATCTTGCGTTGATTTCTATAGCGACATTATTTTTGACTGCGGTTTTTATGACTTTGTCCATTCGCTGTGGCGTCCAGAGCTTGTCATATTCTTCGGCTATAACGGCAGGCAGAAAGGTAGGATTTACATAGATATCGATCGGCTCATTCAGGACAGAGACAATCTTGTCAACGTACATATCCATAAATTCCTGCTTATCGTCAATCTGCACCTCACTGCGAATCCAGAGCCTTATGCGTTTGCCGCGGTTATCGGTAAAGGTCATGGCATCGGTGAATACGTAGTCGAATTTGGCAATCATATCCGGCGAGAACATATTCAGCCATTCGCGGCCTTCGGCCTGCATCGCCTTGTAAACAGGCTTTCCTTCCAGGAGGTCCAGGAACGGCCGGAGTTTTTCATCATTTGTTACTCTGAAGCCGAGGCCGCAGTTCTCCGCGATGCCGAACTTAACGTTGCGCTGCTTAGCGTTTTCAATCGCCTGGGCCAGGGTCAGGCCGCCTTTGAGATGCACGTGGTAATCAATCAGGGGAAAATCGGGTCTCGGCAGGGGTCTAACCATTATGTTCTTATAGTAAATGGTGCTGCCCGGGTCATGGCCCTGCAATGCAAAGGTGCCGCTGGAGAGTTTTCGACTTATTCGGCCGGCTCCCTCGGGTACGGCGTATTCCATAACAGTCTTGCCGTTGACCATAACGGTTATCTGTCTTCCATCGACGATAATGTGCTGGGTAAACCACTGGTTATCGGTGGCGGCCGATTCGCGGACATCGTTAATACCGTAAAGAGAGCCCGTTCTTCTCCAGTCCGAGTGTGAATTGTTTACCTGGATTTCAAAGCCCTTACCCGGCCAGCCGGATTTTTTATATTCCGTATGGAAGTACATTCCGGAATTCGCACCGGGTTTTGTCATTACATCGGCCTTAAACTCGAAATCTATGAAGCTGGCATTCTCTACTTTTCCTGTGTAGTACAGGTGGCTGCGGGGGCCCTGGACTACTATTATTCCGTCCCGTGCACTGAAGGTGTCTTTATTCTCGCTGGCCGTCCAGCCGTCAAGATTCCTACCGTTAAAAAGGGCAATCCAGCCGTCATCGCTACCCTGTCCAAATGCAGACCGGCTGGTAAAAGAAATTAGACAAGTAATCAGAATGGCCGGTATTATCTTTCGCAACATTTTAACTCTCCTCAATCTAGGAGCACCTAATAAAATGACTCTGCATTCAAACGGCTTATTTCGTGTCTGGACGGCGTCAGGCTGCATCGACCATCCTCAGATGGCCTGCTTCGCCTTTCTTGTCAGACGCGAAAATGCTCGTTTTCGGTGCTACGATTCATTTTGTTAGGCACTCTTAGATATAATTGAAACGATTTTTCTTAAATACATATAATAAATTGCCGAAAGGGCTTGAAGCCTTCCAACAATTAATTTTTTTACTGTGTTATATTAGACCTTAGAGTATCGCTTCAGTCAAGGAAAATCAATCGGGGGTATGGGAACGGCGGGGAGAATTCCAATAAGCCCTTATAAATATAAGAGTATAGAAGAACCAACGGCACGAAGAACCAAGAACGGCCCCCGACCCCCGGCAGACAAGCAAGTAAGCACACACCGAGGGTAAACTCCAAAGCAAGTGAGCTAACATTCCCCTGCTGCAAGTCAAGTGAGAAGCACTCGGGGATAAACTTTAGGGTAAACTCTGTAAGGGGTTATTTAGTTACGAGGGGATTGATTCTATGCAATTTATGCCGGGCCACCGCCTCTTGAAGCCATCCGATTATTGCAGACTTGTAGTCGTATTCATCGAGCCCGTGCAGGTCGTCGGGGTCCAAAGGCCCGACCCCTCCGATGATCTTCCCGAAAGTATCGCTTTTGACAGCGTAAATTTTGCCGTTTTCATGCTGCCAAAACCCTTTTACCGCTCCCATAATGTCCCTCCTCAATTCGACCTTGTCCCTGGCCTTTACTTGTTACAGTCAGATACAACAATTCCATAACTTTTTGTCATACAGCAACTTTCACGCAAGCTTGCAGGGCGGATTCTCTTGAGGAATCCCCTTAAAATATACGAAATACATCCGCGATGGGCAAAAAATAACGGAGTTTGTCAACTTTAGGGTACTAAGAGGCAGGAAAGACATATTTTGAAAAAGGCCCCTGCTTTCAGAGGAGGCGGGTTGGAAAAAGCAGGGGCATTAATTGCTGTGTATATTCAACACACTCAACTACATCTTTGCCTGGGATATAAATCAGTAAAGACTATAACTATGTGCCACCATTGATACCGAATGTAACGGTTTTTCCGTTTATAACGTTTTTTCGGTTATTTTGCACCGAAAACAGCACAAATCAGGTCATTTACGTACAAAAGCGGAATTGATTACTCTTTTTTTTGCTACTCGAGAGGGATAATTTATATTTTATATGTGGGAGGATAATATTATGAAGCGAAAATATGGACTACGCAGCATAGCACTTTTTCTGTCGATATGTGTAAGTGTTTTCTCTGCCTGCTTTTGCGTTCTGTTAATGGCAAGCGAGTATTACACGGCACGAAACAAACTGGACATTTACAGCAAGGAATTCCAGGGCTGGGAAGCATGCCGTCAAACTGAACCCACCTATTTTAAGGCCAATGCAGAGGCCGTGAGCAACTGCCTGAACAACTTAGAAGAGGCTAAAAATAATTTCTGGGTGAAGCTTCCAAAAAATAAAAGAACCTTATTGTTCGTATCGGCAGGTTTGGGCAGTGCAATTGGCGGATACCTGGCTATCTGGTCTGTCTGGTTTGCGGGCTTAGGTATTTACAGATTCATTCGATGGATTAAGCTTTGTTTTCAGAGTAAAACCTTTCGTATCGGCCGCCAGGACAAAGATAGCGATATTGTTAAAGAGGTCGAAGAACTGGAGTATCATCTTGAGAAAGCTGTTGAGGGAAGAGAAAGGACACGTGAAGAAGATCTGGAACGTCAGGTTGAGATGCTCAGAGATGAGGTCTGCAGTGTTCGGGCGGACATCGAGAAACTCTCAACAATTGAGGATTGCAAGGTAGATAGCCCAAAAGACGAGCCGACTATTAAAAGAGTTCAAACCTGGAACTTAAAAAGACCATAGCCTACGGGCCCTTACCAATACAAAAGATATTATTCTCAGACCGTATGAAAATTTGTTTCCGTGAAACAGCCGGGCTTGCGATGCACTTTTCTTCGAGTTCATTTTCCGCGAGGACCTTAAACTCGCCTGTATCCGGGATAACGGTGGTCTTTCCTTTCTCGGAGAGGAAATAAATCCTGCCATCCGCCCAGATCGGCGAGGCGGAGTGTTTCCCCTGCAAACGCTTTCTCCATATCTCCTCGCCCGTTGACGCCCTGAGGCATTTTGCAACACCGGTATCAGTAACGAAGAAAAGGAATGGTCTGACATAAAGCATGGAAGGAATCTTCGAAACATCTTCCTTCGATTCCCACGCGATATGCGTTTTCGTAACGTCTCCTTTGCCGCCTGTTCGGATTGCGCGGATCGCCGAGTCACCGAATCCGGAAGTAACGAAAATCAGACCTTCGCCAATAACGACAGAGGGCACGACACCTTCGCCGGAATTTTCGGCCGTCCAAATCCTTTTGCCCGTCTCGAGGTCAAAACCCTGCACGACATTACCTGCCGAGCTGACGAGCTGGTCGCGGCCGTTTTCACTTAGTATCTGCGGGGTTACATGTGCAATACGGGAAAGTCCCCGCCGGCCTCTCCACTGCACCTTGCCTGTATTCTTGTTTACAGCAATTATCAAGGCTTTATCCCATGGTTTTTGCCATCCAAGTTTTTTATCCGGGCCACTGCTGCTGTGGTCAAAGGGAACAATCAGCAAATCCCCGTACATTACCGGCGAAACCGCCAGACCGTGCTCACTGTAATATTCAAATTCCTGGTGTGTCCAAATTATATTACCTTCGTAGGAAACCGCCGCCAGAGTTCCATCGAAGGCCAGCACATATACATTTCTGCCATCGGTTACCGGCGTGGATGAGGCATACGAATTGAACCTCTGCCTGTGTCCCGGATTTTGCCGATGCACTTGCTTGTCCCAAAGGACGGTCCCTGAGAGCCTATCGAGGCATAAAAGGCGAAATGAGGCGCCTTTGTCCGTTGCAGTAGTGACAAACACCCTGTCACCGAAGACAACAGGCGACGACCAGCCCTCGCCCGGAACCGGTGTTTTCCAGACAATGTTTGAGGTTCGATTCCATTCGACCGGTATATTCTTCTCATTGGATATACCCTGCCGGGTCGGCCCTCGAAAACACGGCCAATTCTCTGCTATAGCGGAGTTACATGATATAAGCGTGAAGGCGGCCGAAAACAATATACAACAAAACCTGTTTCGAAAATTAGTTCTCATAAGCTATAAAATTCCTATACACATTCGGTTGGCTATAAACAATCTATCACAACTTTGTCAGTTTCTACATAATTCATCAAACGTACTCACAACAGGCTTAACGGGTGCCTTCGGTTTTTCAGGGGCAATTCAACGGGCGCGTTCAGGCGGTGAGATTCATACACGGCCAATATCATCTCTAAAGCCGCCCGCCCGTCATATATGCTGCCTTTCGGCTGGGAATTTTCCTCGATGGCCCGAATCAAGTCCCGGGCAATAAGGCTATTGCCTAAACGGTGGCTGGAGTCACTCAGCGTTTCAGGTTTATCAATCCCGGCACTGGTAATCTTCTTCCAGCGTGCCTTACTGCGGCCGGGCTGCCAGGAGGGGTCTTCGACAAACCAGATTTCCGGCAGAGCACCGGTCGTCATTGTAAGTATCCCCTTTGTCCCAAAAAGCTGGAGCCCAAAGCGTTTCGATGCTCCGTGCCTGACGCGCTGGGTCGAGAAATAGCCTGTTGTCGTTTTGCCAAAACGGTACATCGCATGAATCTCATCGCCGGCAAGGGGGCCAATTCCTTCGGCCCCATCGCGTACTTCACTTCGGGTAACAGGCTTTTGTCCGGCCCTGACGTTTGCAAAACACCACTGCGCATCACCTGCAAAGAAACGCATCAAGTCCATGATATGTGTACCGAGCACCATCAGGTCCTCACCGCCGCCCCGGCGGTCTTCTTTACCGCGGCCTCGTAACTCAAGTATATCCCCTAATTTACCTTCGGAGATAATTTTGTTAACGTGTTTCAGGGCCGGACTGTATCGGGTTTGATGAGCAATAGCCAGTTTCAAATTTTTCTTTTCAAGTGCGGCTACCATTTCGTCAGCCTGGTCAAGGCTCTGACAGACAGGTTTTTCAAGAAAGACATGGCAGCCAAACTCTGCGCAAGCCAGCACCATATCACGATGGCAGTCCAGCCAGCGCGGGGCCACGCTTACTATTTGCGGACGTTCTTTTTCCAGCATTCGGCGATAATCGGCATAGGCTTTCGGTGCGTTGAGCCGCCGGGCGGCTTCGGCCCGGCCTTTAAGATCTTCGTCTGCAACGGCCACCACCCGGGCCTGGTCAATATCATTCCAGACAACGTCCAACCCATGACCATAGTTACCCCTGCCTGTCCTGCCAATTACCGCTACCCGATACCTGAGTCCTTTTGCATTGGTATAATGCGGCCGGCTCGCGGTTAATGCTGCCAGTCCAACTGCCGTGTTTTTGATGAAATCCCGCCTTTTCATGGATTCACTCCTGCCTGTTAAGTCTACTTGTAAATGCGCTACAGAACTTTTTGCTTTGTTAAGAAAGTTTATTTCTGCCTGATCCACTCTTCGTTAAACCGTACATATTTTATTGTCTTATTCGGTGCACCTCCTCTGTCTCTATGGTGGTAACTGTAAACTACATGTAAGGTATCGTCAATGCCCTGTATAATCGAGGGGTAGCCGCTGCTGGTGGCTATGTTTCTGGTGCGCATATCGCGTTCAAGGTGGCGTGTATAGTCCCAGCTTTTGCCTTCATTAGTCGAAATCGAGACTGCCAGACTGTGCCTTCCATTTTCCGTATCGTTATACGCCAGAACCCAGTGGCCGTTTCGCAAAGTGACAAGGTCGGCCCCCGAACCGGGATTGGGCAATTCGGAATCCCTCACGGAATTCCAGGTCAGGCCGCTATCTGTGGAAGAGCTTATGTGAAGGCGCTTAGGCGGCGGGCCATTGTCGCGCATGTAGGTGACCAATGTTCCATCCGCTTTTTTCGCGATACTGGGCTGTATGTTTCCGGCCCCCACGAGCGGCTCACTGAACTGCCAGCTCTTACCGCAGTCATCCGTTATGGCCATTAATGAAAAATCGAATCCATCCGAATAAAACGGAATTATCATCCGGTTTTTATTAACGATAACGGCCTTGTTTTTTGTCTGCCAGCCCACTCGCCTGAAATAGGCATAGCCGAGCTGCTGTTGTGTGTATCCACCTTCGGCATTGCGAAGCTGACCCCTGCGCAACATATTCTCTCCCCGGGCCTTGGCAAGCATATCAGCGCCCCAGGCTTTCCATCTTTCCAGCATTCTACGAGCCGCATCCTCTGAAAGATTAGCACTTTCGGAAAGATATTTTCCATACTCTTCGATTTGTCTTTCGATCGATTTGACAAAACGGTCGCCGGGCTGAATTCCCCGTTCGGACGAATCTCCGGGTTTGACGTGCAGAACTTCCTGCCAGGACCATTTAGGCGGTCCATCCTGTTTCATATAGTCCTCACTGATACGGTATTTCGGCAGTGAGGTTTCCCACTGGTTTGCTATCACCGTGTACCACATAAGCCAGAGCCGGTCCTGTGGGTCGAGAAATATAATCGGATTGCAATCGGGGAATCCGGGGACATCCGCCATGACAAAGGTATTGCTCCACTTTTGCTCGCCGGCTTTGAGCCTCGCCCCCATGATTGCAACGTCATCGGCCCATCGTTCGCCGGAACCCTGAAACCAGGCCGCAAGAATATCCCCATTCGGCAGCTCAACTACTGTCGAGCCGTGTACGTGCTGTTTGACAAGAGGAAATATCTCCATAGCCCGGTAAACAGCTTTTCCATAACCGGCCGTATTATTGGCCGGAGCCGGATATGTTTTAGCATAATTTGTGCCGCCAACTGAAAGTATTAAACAAACAAAAGAAATCGAAAATTGCCTGCTCACTAAAATTCTATTATTTTTCATAATCTTAGCCCTCTGCCCGTAGAATTTACTTTTTAAAAGGGTTCACCCGGGAAATGGGTAGGTGCATTCGGCGTTTCGGACAACCGAGAAAAATCGTTCGGGGCCCCAGAGGCACAAATTTCCCCCCAGCAGCCCAAATTTGAGCCTCTGCCCAAACGATTTTTCTCTCCAAGCCACTCCAAGGACCTGATCTACCAGGTTCACCTACTCATTACCCGGAAGAACCTTTAAAAGTTCTATCCATATTTAAAATCTCCGAAATTTGTCCTGCCGGTAAATATAACACACAATTAAGGTGTTTTGTTGCTTTTTCTTTCAGATTAGATGGAAATAGAGTACAATATTGTCATAATTCTGAGAGGACATATAAAATGGCAAAGCACATTTCTGAGCAGAAAAATGAAAACGTTTCGACACGCAGGGAATTTATCAAACAATTCGGGTTCGGCGCGGCAGCAGCAGGTATGGCGGCACCGCTGCTCGACAATGCTTACTCGGCGACGGGACAAAAAACAACCAGACGCAGAGTGAAATATCGCGTTCTCGGCAAGACAGGCCTGCGCATCTCCGAAATCGGAATTGGAGGCCATAGCTGGGCATACAAACAGGTTCCGGACGGACAGGGAGGATATCGCAGGCCCACTGTTGATGAAGCTGTCCAAATGATTGCCGAGAGTATGGACATGGGAGTTAATTTTCTCGATTCCTGCACAGCGCTGGAAGAATCCAGTGTTCCGGGCGAGGCGCTCAAAAGACTCAAAGCACGTGACCGTGTCATCGTCTCGATACGGGTATCTCACAAAATGAAAGGCGTCAGAGCCGACAAGCAGGAGATATACAAGTGGACCGAAGACAGACTGAAGCTGTGGCAAACGGACTACGTCGATCTGTGCCTACTGTGCAATACGGAGAACGACACGCCGCAGTCCGGCTATTGGGACATGTCCTACTCAATCGAAGCGCTCGACAAACTAAAACAACAGGGAAAGATTAGGTACACAGGATTCGGCTGCCACTTCACGCCCGAACTGTTCCTGGAGGCGTTCGAGAAGTTCGGCGACTATTTTGACATCTGTTCCATACCCTACAATATACGTCACCGCGCTGCTGAAAAGGTGCTTCCGGCGGCGAAGAAAAAGGGATTGGGAGTGATTACCATCAAGCCCTTCGTTCGCGGCGCTCTTTTGAAGGGGCGCGATCTCAAAGGCGCCGATGCCGGTTTGCCCCGGGACTTAATTGCTTTCGTTCTGGAGAACAAGCTGGTTGATATATGTACATGCGGAGCTCATACCATAGAGCAGGTCCGGGAAAACCTAAGCGCCTCGTGGACGAAGCTATCGCCCGGGAGACGCCGACGGCTTGAGAAGCTTGCAGCCGCCGATATCCGCGAGAAGGGGTATGCCTGGCTGGAACAAGGCTGGCGACTTGCATAGCTCCGATACGGATTGAGCCGATACAAATCTATACGTTAACCGAATCCGGAAGCCGGTCTGAAAACATAAAACAGCAACAAAAACATTTGTGTATAGTGTCTTAAGAACGGTCATTCGATAGTAACGGCACTTATGAAACATCGTACTATATAAAAAAGCCGTCACTGCATAGGCAATGACGGCTTTACGATAATTTGAAATTATCGGTTGTCTAGTTTTTCTTCCTGGCAGCTTTCTTTTTCGTTGCTTTTTTCTTTTTTGCTTTCTTTTTTGCCATTTTTTAAAGCCTCCATGTAAATTAAAAAAGTGGTTGTTAGTAAGTGGGCTAAAACCCACCATATCAGCCTTTAGGGGTCCCTTTTTTAAAGTTTATTTACCGAATTTCAGTTATCTTCGTCATCATCGTAGCCCGAATTTGATTCGTCAAAAAATTCATCCCCCATATCGAACGAACTCTCTTTTACGATTAAACCTTTCTCAATAAGGCCGGCACAGACGATACAGTATCGAGCCCATGGAATCGCTTTCAGTCGCGCTTTCGGGATTGTTTCACCATTGATCTCACAAATTCCATATGTACCGTTTTCGATACGGCCAAGTGAGATATCGATTTCCATAAGAATTTTTCTTTCGCTATCCATCAGGCCCAGGATATTATCGATTTCATAATTATCCGTTCCGAGGTCGGCCATGTGCGTAGGCATATTCGACAAGCCGCTACTGTCTCTTCGCAAAGCCTCGAATTCCATAGTCGTAACGTTGCCGAGTATCTCATTTCGCTTTGCCCATAACATGGCTTTGAATTCTTCGATTTCCACAGGTGTTAATCCGTCTTTGTTGATTTTCTTTTTTTCCATATAAATCTCATAATTTACAACTTGCCGGTCTAATAATTTTCAGAATTTTATTCTGAGCGACGACATTCAAAAAAATATTACCGTCCAAGAAATGTCACTAAACTGTCTACGAAAACCCGCCTGAGCGGCTTAACACTTGTCTGAATTTCATCAGGAGTCATGCCAATCATTGCAAAAGAAAAAAATCCAAAAACAAACCCGGCGACGGCACAGGCCAGACGACGAATTTTAACAGGGTCTATTCTCGGGGACAGATAACCTGAGACCAAATTTTCGATCTCTTTCAAATAATTCAAATACGGCTGCTCCAATTCATCCAGAGTTTCAGACTCAAGTTTTAGCAGTAACTTACCCTGGAAGAGCAACATAAATTCTTCCTTTGCTTCAACAGAAAACTCATAATGGGCATTCAACAAATGTTCCAGCATCTCTTCAAGTGTTCGGGGTTCGGAAGTATATGCTCGCAGAATTTCAATTAAATGCTCTACGGCCTCTTCCACGAGGGTAATAACGATTTCTTCCTTGTCCTCGAAATGCTGATATAGAGTACCCTTTCCCAGGTCGGCCTTTTCTGTAATTTCTTCCACTGTTGCAGCGTCAACACTCTTTTCGCTAAATACATCCAGAGCCGCTTCTTTAAGCTTTTTCCTGGTACGAGAGGCCCTTTTTTGTGCCCTGTTTTTGGTAGTTTTTCTAAGCTTAGCATTCATTAAGGCGACTATTTAGTCAAAACTGACCAAATGGTCAATTAAAAAATTTGACTTTTTCAAAAATATTATTATTTTTATTTAGCTCTTTTAATCTTATTTCAGAAGTAAATAACTGGCTGGATGAATAAAATTAGAACATTAAATGCCCAAAACGCCGGGCTGAATCTGAAAAGAAGCAATTGCTCAGGTACGTACCGCGGGAAAAATTGTCCCGATACAGGAGGAACCTGTGTGTGAGGTTTTAAAAGCTGAAGATTGTATAGAGGACATACGAGCAGCTTTGAAAATGCACATGGTGAGTGCTGATGGTAAACGGAACTTAAAACTGTAAAAGTTACTTGTCAGGTTTTGTCAGTGAATAGATGAACTCAAGATACAGGAGCGTCAAATGATTAAGTTACTTCCAACCAAAGTCTTTTTAACCAAAGGAGTCGGCCGGCATAAGTACCGACTGAAATCTTTCGAAGAGGCACTTCGCGTCGCAGGTGTGGCCCAACAAAACCTGGTTCAGGTCTCCTCGATATTACCTATCAAATGCAAAATGATCAGCCGGGAGAAAGGTATAGCTTCTCTGGTTCCTGGAGAAATAAGCTTCTGCGTTATGGCAAGGGCGGATACGGATGAGCATGGACGACTGGTAGCTTCTTCAATAGGAGTTGCTGTTCCTAAAGACAGGAATAACTGGGGATATCTCAGCGAGGTACACGGTCACGGTATGAACAGCCAGCAGGCAGGCGACATGGCCGAGGACCTGGCGGCCGGCATGTTAGGAACAACGCTGGGGATGGAATTAGATCCCGACACGGCCTGGTCGGAAAAAGAGCAGGCATATAAATCCAGCGGCCTTTTTATTAAAACCACCAATATAACTCAAACCGCAAAAGGACAGGCATCTCTCTGGACAACAACCGTAGCAATGGCAATGTTTTTGTTTGATTGAATTTTATTGGATTAATCTGTTATGAAAGAAAGAGTTAGCTTTGGGTATCCGCCCCAGGGATATTCCGAACCGGAGAATTCAGAAATTGTTATTATTCCGGTCGCCTACGATGGAACGAGCACCTGGACCAAAGGCGCCGATAAAGGCCCGGCAGCAATGATCGAAGCATCTGCAAATATGGAGTTATATGATATAGAGACCGATTCAGAGGTTTTTAAGAAAGGTATATTTACAGAAGAGACGACAGGCGGAGATATCACCACCAACGAGATGATTGATGCCGTTAACGGAACCACCCGATACTATCTCGAAAAAGACAAATTCGTTGTGGTCATCGGCGGAGAACACTCGGTCAGTATCGGCTCTATTGAGGCCCATGCGAAACACTTTCAGAATCTTACTGTTTTACAACTGGACGCCCACGCGGACTTAAGAGAAGAATATAACGACTCAAGATATAACCATGCCTGTGTTATGGCCAGAACGAAAGAGCTGTGTCCCATCGTACAGGTGGGTATCAGAAGTATGGATTCCTCCGAAAAAGAGTCTATGGACAAAGCCGGCGTTTTTTTTGCAAAGGAAATCCATAACAACATCGATTGGATTAACAAGGTCATCTCAAAACTTTCGGAAAATGTTTACATTACAATTGACCTGGATGTTTTTGACCCGTCCATAATGCCTTCCACGGGAACCCCCGAGCCCGGGGGATTGTTTTGGTATGATGTTCTGGAGCTGCTGAAAACCGTTTGCGAGAAGAAAAACCTCGTCGGTTTTGACGTCGTGGAATTATGTCCGGACGGCAGGAATACGTCCCCGGACTTTATGGCCGCTAAGCTCATCTATAAATTGCTGAGCTACAAGTTCAGAGGATGAAAATGGAAAAGAGCGATTTTCTTAAAGAGCCTGTAAGACATATCGACATAAAATCTTTCGATTCCACCGAGATAATCGAATCCATGAGAGACATGTCCTTTACGGCAAGAGACACCGCCGCGGCGGCGGACATTCTCATCAAGATGATAAATGATGAGGAGTGCACAATTATGTTATGCATAGCGGGCAGCACCAGCGCAGCCGGGTGCATGCAGATTTATGTCGATATGGTAAAGCACAATATGGTCGATGTTATTGTCGCAACGGGAGCAACAATAGTCGATATGGATTTCTTCGAAGCCCTGGGTTTTCAGCATTATAAAGGAAATCCTTATGTGGATGATAAGATATTAAGAGAGCTGTATATCGACAGAATCTATGATACCCTTATTGATGAAGAACAGCTTCAGGTCTGCGATAACACTATAAAAGAAATAGCCGATTTACTTGCTCCGGGACCTTATTCTTCAAGAGAATTTATCCGTCAGATGGGTAAATATCTCGTTAAAAACAATGCAAAAAAACCGAACTCTCTGGTTCAGACGGCTTATGAAAATGATGTGCCGATATTCTGCCCGGCATTCTCGGATTCGAGCGCCGGCTTTGGCCTGGTAAAGCATCAGGTCGTAAACGAGGATAACCATATTTCCATCGACTCTGTTAAAGACTTCAGGGAGCTTACGGAGATAAAGATAAAATCTCCGGTCTCGGGGCTGTTTATGATCGGAGGCGGGGTGCCGAAAAACTTTGCCCAGGATACTGTCGTCTGTGCCGAGATTCTGGGGGAACATGCAAATATGCATAAATACGCGGTGCAGATTACAGTTGCAGATGTCAGAGACGGCGCCTGCTCAAGCTCAACGCTCAAAGAGGCCCACTCTTGGGGCAAGGTGAATACTCTTTATGAGCAGATGGTTTATGCGGAAGCCACGTCCGTTCTGCCGCTTATAATCAGCTACGTTTATCACAGCCGAAGCTGGGAAAACAGATACCAAAGACAATTAAACAAGATTTTCGAGTAATCTTTCCCGCCGCCCAGACTCGCGTGTGGAGAGTCTGGGTCTGGTCTCGAAAGACATAAAAGGAGCAATGAAATGAGTGGGAAACTGACAGTAAAGTTACTTTTGTTAATTATTTTCATGTTGTTCCCGGGAGGGTGTAAAGAATCTGCCGGAGAAAATGAGAAAACCGCTGCCGAAGCCGAAAAGACCAAAGCCGAACTGGCAAAGATGAAGATTGCACTTGAGAAAACCCAAAGTGAAAGTAATGAGCTGAATGAGGGATTATCTGAAACTCTCGAAGAATTCGAGAAAATCAAATCGGAGCTGGCTTTGGCAGCAAGGACCAAAGACTCTTTACAAGAGCAGGTGAATGAGCTTACAGCCCAGCGAGACGAAGCTCTGACAAAGGCCAGGGATACACAGGCATTAGCCAATGAGCTGGCCGGGCAGCTAAAGGAAAAGACCGAAGAAGTCAAAGCCCTGGAAGAATTGAACGAGGAACTGCTTACCACAATTGGGAAACTTGAGGAGCAAATAGAAGCAGCTTCGGGCCAGGTAACTATAGAAATGCACGAAGAGCCCAATGAACAGCCCTGACGTAAGATTGTTGTGGCTGTTGTCAAGTATGGAAAAGACCAAGCATATTTGTAAGCTTTTTGCTGAATTGCTCAAATAAATCCAAGCACATTGGAAGCTCTAACTAATCAAAAACGATAAACTGACAGGTCATCGCAAGACCAATGTATCTTATCATCGTTGATCGTTAATTATGCAACCAGTAACCGCCATCGTTCCTTCCAATATATTGTCGAGCAATGAAAATTAGCGCAAACTCATAACAGATGAAATCAAAATATATTGAGAAAATGAATACAGAAAAATTATTCAAAATGGTATAAAGAACAAATGACGAACAACCTGATTTCAAATCATGAAGGGACAGACACACATGATTAATACGATTCACGTAGGAATCGGCCCTATTGGACAGAAAATAGTTAAGTATACAGTGGAGCGCGGATGTTTTAACATCGCAGGAGCCGTTGACCCTGATCCAGATATGGCCGGTAAAGAGCCTGGTGAATTGTGCGACATAAATCCTCTCGGAATAACCGTCAGCAGTAATCTTAACGAGGCAATCAGGTGCGGACAGCCTGAAGTGGCGATAGTTACCACTTTAAGCAGTGTTGCGGCTTTCGAGAGCCGTTCTTGGGGGCAAGGGCCGGCCTTAAGACGATGGGTGATATCCCGCCGGTTGCTTTTTTCATGGAAACAGCGGTATGAGAGCTTCGAATAATTGACCTTCGCTCCGGCGTAAGGCGTCTTAAAGCGGACTGAAAAAGACCTTTAGGGAAACCTGAACATTATGCTTAATTATCTGGACTATGCCATTATCATCTTCTATTTATGCGTAGTCCTTTTAGTGGGCTTGTCAAGTGGGAGGGGTATGAAGAGCCTTCAGGAATTCTCGGTATCGCACAGGTCTTACACATCGCTGGTAATTTTTGCGACCCTCTCCGCATCGTTTATCGGGGGTGGTTTTTCTATCGGTAATGCCGAGAAGGTTTTTCGCTTTGGTATTGCGAACATCGTAGCGCTTTGGGGATTCAGCCTTAAAGAGATTCTCGTGGCCAGATTTATTGCTCCAAGGATGGACAATTTTCCCAACGTCATCTCCGCAGGTGATATTATGGAGCGGGGATACGGCAAATCGGCGAAAGTCATTACCGGGTTTTTTTCTGTTTTCCTTTGCGCAGGGATTGTGGGTGCACAGGTGGGGGCAATGGGACTCATCTTCAAGGTATTCGTCGGCATCGAACCGATTTGGGGCATCCTGATTGGCTGCGGAATTGTAATTGCCTATTCTACAATAGGCGGGATGCGTGCCGTCGTGCTGACAGACATCATGCAGTTCTGTGTCCTTGCCATTGGTTTGCCGGCTGCCCTTATATTTGGCATTGTAAAGTTAGGGGGTTTTTCCGCCATCAGAGAGGCCGTACCGGCAGGCCATTTTTCAGTCCCGGCAGATACTATGACAATCGGAGCTTTCCTGTCGCTGTTCCTTACTTTTTTGCTGGGCGAAACACTTGTACCTCCTTACGTGCAGCGTTTGTTCATCGGCAAGGATTCAGTGCACACAGCCCGCGGCACCATGCTTAGCGGCATTTTCTCGATACCGTTCTTTGTGATTACCGGCGCAATCGGATTAGTTGCCCTGGCGCTGGACTCCACAATAAATCCTAATCAGGCAATGCCGTATGTTATTCGTACAGTGCTGCCCGCAGGAGTGCGGGGGGTTGTCATCGCCGGTGTGATATCGATCGTGATGTCCTCGGCGGACTCTTTTCTGAACGGAGCGGCCACCGGCTGCATCAACGATATTGTCAAACCTCTTCGGACAAAACCGCTGTCCGAAGGGCAGGAGCTGCTCCTGGCTAAACTTACTAACTGCTTTGTAGGTATTATGGCCGTTGTTTTCGCCATCAAGATTAGCAGCATTCTCGACATCCTTATTTATGCTTATTATTTCTGGGCGCCTGTTATTCTCGTTCCATTGGCAGCGGTATTTCTGGGCGTCCGTGTCAGCAGGGCCGGTTTCTTTAGCGGTACAATAGGCGGTGTGGCGGGCGTGCTGGTATGGAAAGGCTTATTGGAATCACCGATGGGAATAAGCGGCCTGGTGATTGGAGTGTTCTGTAATTTCCTTGCTTTTACTCTAACCAACAAACTATCATTCATAAATAATGATAGCAAAGTATAAATAAGGTTTCGAAGGAGGTAACAAAAGTGGGCTTAGCCTGTGTTCATAGACAACATGGAAATGAGCGACTGAAAACAGTGTTATGGTTAGTAATGGTATTGACCGTTTTGCTTTGTACAACACAAGCTAAGGCCGGGGATGATTCCATTGCGTCTGTTATTCACCGAGCTGGTAACGCAGAAAGTGATGAAGTCCGCCTTGAGTATTTAAGACAACTCAGGGAACGACCGAATTTGGACAACTCTTTAAGAGAAGACCTCACTAAGCTCATCACACAGATCGACCGCTGGCTGAATGAACAACGATTGGACTATTTTGGCCGGCAGGTAAGCCGGAATAAGGACTTCGATTTTAAGATTCCCGAAACATCTGTGCTTTATCCGCTGACCTGGCTGTATCGCGGCAGGATGGTCATCTGGTACACTATGGAGTCCGGCAGTGTATGGAGTATTCCACAAAGACGGCGTGAATTCTTCGGTGTAGCACGGGGGTTTTTTGAGAAAGCCGCCTTGGCATATCCTGAAAACAAGATTATCCGGATGTATCTCGGTCATCCCACCGGCCCGTATAAAGAATACAATGCCGTCCCGGGAGCACCCCAATGGGCCGTTTACCAGCGGGAGGGTCTGGAACGTCTGGCTGATATCATTGAGTGGTGGATAGACAACCGCATGCAGGAAAACGGTGAATACGGCGGCGGATGGGGGGACGACTGTGAGATGTGGCGCTGGTGGGTGCCGGTACTGATTGGATTCGAGAGCCCGAAGATTACGCAGGCACAAGCGAGGTTTTCCACTGCCCTGATGGATCAGCCTCACATAAAGCTCGGCTACACGACCAGAATGTCGGACGTTGAACATACTGCCGAGGACTCTGCCGATGTGATAACGCCGATGATGCACCTTGACCCGGACAATAAACTCTGGCGCAGGCGCGCCCTTCGGTTGGCTGAGCTAATGGAGCAGTTTTGGACTTCTCGAAATGAACGCGGTTACCTGCAGTTTAAAAGCACGTATTTTACTGCAAACAAAATCGACACGAATCCGGCGCGAGCCTGTGACACCGTGTACCATCCGAGGGTGGTTCAGCCGACTTTGCTTTATTGGCAGCGGACGGCTGATGCGAACTTGACGAGACTCTTTTCCGCCTGGATGGATACGTGGGTCGATGCGGCGGCACGAGCCGAACGAGGCAAGCCGGCCGGAATTATTCCTACGGCAATCCACTGGCCCGACGGAAAAGCCGGCGGCCTTTCGCCTGACTGGTGGGATCCCAGGAATCATGGTGAATACACACTTTACCTTTACCCAAGCGCGATGAGCCAGATGACCCACACACTTTTACTTACTCATTACATCACAGGCAAGGCCAAGTATCTCGAACCAATTCGTTCTCTGGCAAATGTCCGTCTTAAGTATCTCAGTGCACCACCGAAAAAAGAGCCAACCCCCGGCACTGAAGCCTGGTGTGTATCGAGACTTGGCGGCCTGTCGAGTGTAATCGCCAAATACAGGTTCCTGACAGGCAATACCGAGTTCGACGAACTTATAGGTAAAGAGAATTTACCATATATCCGTTTTAAGCTGGAAGGTGATTTCAGCTCACTGGTCTCTGCGCTGGGCAACAACGCCGAAGCCCTGCGGGTCAATTTCGAAGGTTACACCAGCGAAGTCCGCTATACCGACCGCGTCCTGCGGTTCCCGACACTATTTACAGGTAACGAGAAGTTGTCCGAACCTGCTGTAACATTTCAGACCCCAGATTCATCGCTTCTTTATTCAACGGTAACCGGCGATCCGGGCGGTGCCGGGTACTTTCCTCTGAACGCCGTCCGCTGGCTGACAGAGCCCCGTAATATTGCAGCGTTGGTGACCGAATTGGGAACTGAAAAATTTGCTGCGGAGCTGTTCCACTTCGGCCAGGGAAAACGTCCGATGTCGGCTGAGTTGTACTTACTGAAACCCGGTGAATATATTCTTACTTTAACAATCAAAAATGGCAAGGAACAAAAGGCCTTAATAACCGATAAACTTATAGTCAAAGGCGACAGGACGCGGGTCTTTTTCGAGATGCCGGCGCGCAGGCTCTGCCTGTTACACATCCGTCGCCATTAGAGGTATATATTCTTTACCGATGTACGGTGGCACGGCTTTCCATGCCGTGAACACGGGCAGGATGCCCGTGCCACTCTTTATTTTCTCTGTCTGGCAGGTTACAATTCGCCCAGCACTAATTTGCTGATTGTGCCAGCGGTAAAATGTATCGATATAATTATACATATTGTCGCTTAAAAACGTTGGATGATATTTACAAATTAGTGCTGGGTAAAGTATTAAGCTCTGGAAACCGAGAATATCAATTGAGTATCGAGGTTTTAACCGTCAATGACTGAGAACCTGAAAAAGCTGAATCAACATTTATCAGAAATCTCAACATGGTTGAAGTTCAACAGGATTCCCTGGGTGATTGCGGGCCCCTGCAGCGCCGAGTCTAAGCGGCAGGTAATATCGATAGCCCGGAAACTGGCAAAGTCACCCCATGTCAGGGTTTTTCGTGCGGGAGTTTGGAAGCCCCGTACACGGCCCAACAGCTTCGAAGGAGTCGGAAAAGTCGGCCTGGAATGGCTAAAGCAAGTAAAGGCTGAGACCTGCCTTCTTACGACAACCGAGGTGGCAAACACACAGCACGTCGAACTCTGTCTCGAAAACGATGTTGATATTCTCTGGATTGGAGCAAGAACGACTGTGAATCCGTTCCTCGTACAGGAGATAGCCAACTCCCTCAAAGGAGTCGATGTACCCGTACTTGTGAAGAACCCTATCAATGCCGAGCTTGGTCTTTGGCTGGGGGCCATCGAAAGGCTGTATAACGCCGGGATTAAAAAACTTGCAGCCATACACAGAGGTTTCTCAACTTACGTGCGGATGGCATACCGCAACAATCCAAACTGGCAGATTCCTATCGAATTGAAAAGGCTGCTGCCGAACCTGCCTATTATTTGCGACCCGAGCCATATAGGCGGGCACCGGAATTTCATAGAGCCTATTTCTCAGACAGCATTGGATTTAGGCATTAAGGGCCTTATGATAGAAACTCATAACGACCCGGGCCGGGCTTTGAGTGATTCGAAACAGCAAATCACGCCAAAAGTACTGATGAAGCTGCTCAGCAAGCTTCGGACGCGAGATAAGGCCATTACGGAAAAGCAGGTAAAAAGAAGTATAGCCCGCCTGCGAGCGGAGATCAGCCACGCAGATTCACAAATTATACAGGACCTGGCGGAAAGGATGAAATGGGTTGAGGAAATAGGAAAACTCAAGCAGGAGCACAATATTCCCGTTCTTCAGATTAACAGATGGGAGCACCTTCTTAAGGACCACATGGCTAAAGCACAGCAGCTTGGGCTGGAGAGTGAATTCATCAAGGCCGTATTCGAACTCATCCATGCCCAGGCCGTAAAAAGGCAGTTGTAGTCCATCAGGACTCCCAAGGAGAAACGGCCAAACTGTGATCGGCAGGGTGTTTAAGTTTCAGCATTGAATATTTTATTCATTTGGTTTCGAAAATTAAAAAGACTCGGAAAAACATAATAAAAAGGAGAAACTTCCGATGACGAAAAAAATCAAGTACCTCTTTACAAAATGTTTGTTCGCTTTAGCGGTGATTCTGATAGCCTTTCGGGCGAGCTTTGCCGGACAGAGGAGAGTCCTGGAAAAATCTGCCAAGCCGCGTGTAATTGTACTGACAGACATTACCAATGAACCGGATGACGAGGAATCTATGGTTCGTTTTCTGGTTTATTCCAACGAATTCGATGTCGAAGGTCTGATTGCGACCACATCGGTCTGGTTGAGGGACAAAGTCCGGCCAGAAAATATTCGTGAGCGTATAAACGCATATGGTCAGGTTCGCAATAATCTATTAAAACACGCATCCGGGTATCCTACAAAGGAACATTTGCTAAACGTTACAAAAGCAGGTCTGCCCGAGTTCGGCATGCAGGGAGTCGGCCCGGGTAAAAGCTCACAAGGCTCGCGGCACATCATCGAGGTTGTTGACAAAGCGGACGACCGCCCCGTCTGGATAAGTGTCTGGGGCGGGCCTAACTGTTTGGCGCAGGCACTGTGGGAGGTGAAGAATACCCGCAGTGAAGAACAACTGGACGCCTTTGTCTCCAAGCTGCGGGTTTACACTATCTCGGACCAGGACAATTCCGGACGATGGATGCGGCTGACATTCCCGAAGCTTTTTTATATCGTAACGCCCGGCAGTGTCGATAATATGGAATATTACAAGGCGACCTGGACAGGCATTTCAGGCGACCGCCATTACAAAAACGCGCCAATGCACAAGTTCGAGCTGGTCGATAATCCGTGGCTTGAAAAGAACATTATCAACAGCCACGGTCCGCTCGGAGCACTATATCCGAAACTGGAATACATCATGGAAGGTGACACACCATCGTTCTTTAATTTAATCAGCAACGGCCTTGGCAGCCGCATCAGTCCTTCCTACGGAGGATGGGGGGGACGCTATGTCCTTCATCAAACGTACGCCGAGACCCGTCCCATCTGGACCAACGCAAGGGGCTGCCAGGACACAGTCATTGCCGAAAACGGTTTGGAATATACCTCGGCCCAGGCAACCATCTGGCGATGGCGCGAGGCCTACCAGCATGACTTTGCGGCCCGGATGGATTGGTGTGTGGCTGAGAGATATGAAAAGGCGAACCACAATCCCATCGCTGCTTTTTTCAATGACAAGAGTAAAGCAGTGGTACACCTGACAGTAAGACCAGAAGATACCGTGAAACTCAGCGCCAAAGGCACCTATGATCCCGATGGTGACAAATTCTCCTGTCGATGGTTCGTCTATAAAGAAGCGGGAAATTACAAGGGACCAGTGAATATCAAAAATGATACGGCTCAGCAAGCACATTTTACAGCGCCAAAAGTCAAGCCGCCGTGCGCTATCCATATCATTCTGGAAGTAAAAGACGAAGGCAGGCCGAGCCTATACAGTTATCGCAGAATCATCGTCAATATAAAACCATAATCGAGAACAGAGTTAAAACCAAAACTCTTTATTGCAGTCTGATATACTCTATATTGAAGTCTCACAAACATTCGAATTAAAAGGGGCCTATACCGAATCGGTATAGGCCCCCGAATTTACGTAATTCTGCTACGTCAACTATGCAACCTGAACCTTTATTTATGGTGCAGGCGGATACAGGCGAATATCGTCAAAGTACATCATACCCGAACCTCCGGCAACCGGATTGGCCCTGTTGCCAAGACCAAGAGTAATCGAATTGACATTGGCAAGGTTCACGCCCTGGTCGACAAAGGCCTGCAAGTCGATATTCCATGGGATCCAGTTATTGATCATTGCAGCATCTGGATTATCATGATTGACTACGGCATTGCCATTGAGGGCAACATACAAAGTCTCAGCGGCGTTGGATGATTCACCTCTGAACCAAATCGTAAGTTTGTTGACGCCGTTCACTGTCCAGTCACGATTAGCAGTTAATGTTAAAGTCGCCTCGGATTTTCCGACGGCATTATCATAGGCCATCGGCATCGACTGCAAACCGCTGTGAACAATAGTCTGCTCGGCAAAAGGAGGATTGGCGTAACCAACTACAGAACCGTTTGTTGCAGGATTATTAAAGCCGTCTTCCCAGGCAAGATATATCCTGTTGCTTCCTGGTTCATCTTCGTTAAGGTCATTGTATGCCTCGAAATCGTCAATGATAAGGAAGTTGGCCGTGGTAAAGCTCCAGAGAGGGCCTGTCCACGGGCCGTCGGGATTGGCGCTGTTGGCTTCATTGACACGCCAGTAGTAAGTGGTATCCCATTCAAGCTGTCCGGGGTCAAAGCTCTCTGAGCCAAGGTTTCCGGTGCCTTTTTGCTCAAGTGAACCTGCATCGGCGCCGAAGTAAACTTCATGTGAAGCACCAAAGCCCGGTAACCAGGTTAGAATCGGGGTCTGCGTTATATCCACGGCACCATTAGCCGGGTTCGGGCTGCTGACTGCGCCTTCGGTTGTAAAGCTCCAGACATCGCCTTTATGCGTTTCGACAATATCAAACTCATCGACGCGCCAGTAGTAAGTCCTGGCCATTTTAAGTGCGCCTGGAGTATAGGTCGCAGTTCCCTGAGCAAGACCGGCGGTTGCACTTTCCACTTCATCATAACTTTCACCGAAGTAAACGTAATGCAGTTTTGAGCCGAAACCGCCCGTCCAGCTTAGTCGCACATCGACATCTACAGCTTCGGCGCCATCAGGCGGGTCGGGTGCATAGGCTGTCTTCGGTGGAATCGCAAAGCTCCAGACATCACCTATCCAGGGACTGTTCGGCTCGGTATCATTTACCTCGTCAATCCTCCAGTAATATGTCGTACCGGGGACAAGACCGTCCGGGAAGGGAAACCCGGGAAAACCGGCAACAAAAAACGTGTCGGTCTTGTTGCCCAGGAACGTGCCCTCGGCACCGTTATTCACATCGTCATAATTGTCGCTGAAATACACGTCGTGCGAGACAGCACGGCCTCCCGCCCTCCATGAAACGTTTACCCATGTATCGGGATGCATGGCACCATCCGCCGGTGAAGGCGCGGATGCGTATGGCCATACCTCACCTGATCCCTGCATGACACCCAGTACCTCAGCCGCCGATAGCGCCTTTGTGTAGAGTCGCACGTCGCTTAGATAGCCTTGCCACTTCTCCGAATTATTTGTGGAGTCGCCACCAAATCCAAAGGGATTTTCATCGATGGTTTTCGTGAAGGTGTTGGTTCCAGCTTCTTCACCGTTGCGATAATAGGTCAAGCTGGTTCCATCCTTGACGATAACGTGATGCACCCACACGCCACCCGGGACGGCATCGTAATTGATGCCCTCTGTGTAACTACCATCGTCATTGTAGAACTCGAACCTCGTCGGCGTGAACTTAATGAACTGCCCGGATCCCGGCGTCGGTGTGCCACCGTAGCGATTACCCAATATCGTATCATTATCCGTGGCTTGATCGGCGTGTTGAAAGCCCCAGAATGCCCATGTAAAATCGTTGTCCATGGTCATAGCCGGAATAATCAGGTCGGTGCTTACAACTGCGCCGGTACTGTCGTTTCCGTTGAAGCTCAGGACCATGCCACGCTCCGGGTCGTTGAACCAGGCCGAACCGCCTGCGCCCAGACCGCCGCTGTCGGCGTTGTTGATGGTACCATCATTTCCTGAGCCGGACAAATCAATAGCAGTATCCCCTGAGCCTTCATTCAACGGCCACCAGCCAATAAGATCTGCATCGGCAGCCGACGCTACGCTCGTTAGGACCAGGCCCAGCACTAAAACAAACGAAACCGATAAAATCAATTTTTTACACATAATAGTCCTCCTTAAATAAGTTACAATAATTATGAATCATGCTTTGGCCACACACCAAAGTGCTCGTTGTATTGATAACATGAATTTTTTAACTGAAATGTGAAAGCTCAATTCCGGGACACAAAGTCATTGTCACAACACACTTTACCCCCGGCATAACAACATCCTCCTCTATTCGGAAAATCGTATAAATCACTCCTATTTGAAGACGTAAACCACAGATACCCGGGTCTGCTGATACAAACTTCACCATTAATATCTATACCAAATTAACTGCTTCGCTGTCAATGAAAAAATCCATATATGACCTTTGTTTATGATATTAGCAGAAATTTGTTTGAATCAGCGAACAGGAATTGCTAATATCCGCCTTGAAGTAACTTTTTTTAGGGAATTATTGAAATCTACCCCCTGGTTTTGCCGAGGAAGAGTCTATTGTAGTCGGCATTAAATCTAAAGCCTATATGTTCCGTATGGCATCAAACAATGTAGCAGTTCTATGAAAATAGCAGTCGTTTACAACCGAGATTCTCAAAACGTCATAAACCTTTTCGGAATCCCAAACAGGGAACGAATCGGCCACAATACAATAAAGCGGATTTCCGAAGCACTCAAGGCGGGAAAGCACCAGGTAAAAGAATTCGAGGGGGACAAGGACCTTATCAAGCGGCTGGAGGAGTTTATGCCGAAGGTCCTGAAAGGAGAGCTGCCCGGTCTGGTTTTCAATGTCTCTTACGGGATCCAGGGCCAGGCGAGATATGCCCACGTACCGAGCATCCTCGAGATGGTCGGGATTCCTTATGTAGGCTCGGGACCCCTTGCTCATAGTCTTGCCCTCGATAAAGTCGTTGCAAAAATAATCTTTCGTCAGCATGAGCTGCCGACGCCGGCCTTCGTTGTACTAAACTCATGGGAAGATGAGCTGGCGCCGGATTTATTGTTTCCCATGGTAGTAAAACCAAAAAACGAATCCGTGTCCTTTGGTGTGACAATAGTCCATAATGAAAGTGAATTGAGAGATGCTGCAAGGACGATTTTCGAGGCTTTCCAACAGCCGGTAATTGCGGAGCGATATATCGAAGGCCGGGAGATAAATGTCGGTTTAATAGGAAACAATCCGCCAGAGGCTTTTCCACCGGTGGAATTGTTGTTCCCGGGTAATGGGCCTCCGATTTACACTTATCAAGACAAGGTTCGACAGTCCGGACGCCAAATCGGATTCGAGTGCCCCGCCAATGTGAGCGAGGAGACTGCAGAAAAAGCCCAGACGCTTGCCCGCAGGGCCTTCGAAGTGCTCGGCTGCTATGACTGCGCCCGTGTGGACATGCGTTTAGATGCCGAAGATAATCTCCAACTGCTCGAAGTGAACAGCCTGCCGAGTATGGGTGAACATGGTTCATATACGATTGGTGCTCAACATGTAGGTCTTGATTTTCCGGCGCTGGTCAACCGTCTTGTTGAGGCGGCAAGTGCCCGTTATTTCGGCACTCCGAAGCCGGTCAGGATAGCAAAAAAGTCCTCTGATGCTGGTGAGTTAGTGATGTCATTCTTAACTCAGCGGCGGGATCAAATCGAGAGGCGTCTGCGGAACTGGACAAACGTGCACAGCCGGACCTCGGATCCGTTCGGCATTCAACAGGCGACGACGAAGCTCAGCCAAACACTTGAGGAAATAGGCCTTGAAGCGGTCGAGGAATTAACAAAAAACAAAACCGCCTGGACATGGCAGACGCAGTCCGGCCTAACAGACGGGACTCTCTTTGTCGGGCATTTGGACGTACCACTCACAAATGAGATACCCATACAGGTGTTCCGCCGAACTCCGGAGTGGCTCTATGGAGAAGGTATAGGTCTTTCGCGTGCTCCACTGGTGATGTTGGAATTCGTTCTAAAGGCGCTAAAAAGTCTGAAACAGTTGAATTCGCTGCCTGTCGGTGTTCTTTACTATGCCGATGAAGGCAGAGATAACATAGAAAGCAGTGAAATCATCAGAGCCGCTGTGGAAAGAGCCGGGCGTGTTCTGGTTCTCAGACCGGGTAATCCTCAGAACAAGTTTGTAATAGAGCGGCGGGGCTGGCGGAAATATCAGCTTATTGCAGAGGACGTACCCGCTCGACTCGGCAAAGCCAGAAAAAAAAGGGAAATCCTGCGCTGGGTATTTAACAAACTGGAGGACATCTCGAAACTCTCTTCCCGGAAGAACCGCATTTCCATCGCTGTCTCAGATATCCACCCGACTACCTTTCCCATGCTGCTTCCGCACAAGGTAGATGTCACTATCCTGATGAGCTACGGTGATAAAGAGAAGGCAGATGATACAGAGACTTCAATAAGAGAAATGCTCTCTGAAAATGGTTTTCGCTGCCAACTTGAGATCGTCTCAGACCGGCCGGTGATGAAAAACCGTGCAGCAAACAAGCGGCTTGTCGCCGATCTGGCAGAAGTCGCAACAAACTGGGAGATACCGTTCGGACAAGAGTCTTCCCTGTGGCCTTCGGTTGCAGGACTTGTGCCATCATCGACACCTGTTGTTTGCGGTCTTGGACCCGTTACAAGGGACGCTTACACGCCACATGAGGCAGTGGAGAGGATCAGCCTTCTACAAAGAACGTTGTTGGTTGCCGAATTTTTAGCCAAACAAGCAGAGGGATGATATATCATGGTTTCTGCGCCGAAGCAGCAGGATGACACAGATGTACGGGACTTTAGCCCTGTCAAAGTTTACCAGCCCCAGCGTGTAGCCGTCTCGGAATACGGCATGGCAAGCACACAGCATTATCTGGCCACGGGAGCGGCTGTTCAAATCCTCGAGTCGGGAGGTAATGCCATCGATGCGGCCGTTGCCGCTGCTTTCGCTTTGGGTGTGTGTGAACCTGCGGCCTCCGGACTGGGCGGTCAAACAATGATGTTAATCCATCTGGCCCGTTCACACCGGACATTTGCGTTGGACGGCTCTTCCCGGGCCCCGAACCGAACTTCGTTGCAGGACATGAGCATGGAGCAGCGTCTTCGAGGATTCAAAGCCGCAACAGTTCCCAGTACTCCGGCGGTTCTGGCCTATGCGTCGGAACGCTTCGGAACCATCCCACTTGGTGAAATCCTGCAACCTGCCATTCAACTTGCTGAGAATGGGTATCGTATCAGCGAGCTTCAACGTAAACTGACTCGAAGAGTAAGAAAGCATTTGCAGCAAGGGCCGGCAGCACAGTTATTTTTGAAGGACGGCAAAAAAAGCTTTAAGGTCGGAGAAAAATTCTCTCAGCCTGCGCTGGCCGCTACACTGAAAAGACTCGGACGCAGGAGAGTTACTGATTTCTATCATGGGCAAATCGGACGGGCGATTTATGAAGATATGGCCCGGAACAAAGGGCTTATTACAAAAGAGGACCTGGCGCAAATTCCGTGGCCTATCGAAAGAAAACCCGTTTCCAGTCAGTTCGGAGATTTCAGGATTGTGACATTTCCCCCCCCGGGTGCAGGCAGAACGTTGATAGAGCTGCTAAATATTATAAGTCATATTCCAAAGAAGTATCGAAATGTGGACACACCCGAAGGAGCATTAACGCTTACCCAGGCCATACGACAGGCCAATCGCGACCGCAAAGACAGGCCTTTCGAGCCAAACTTCTACGCCCAGGTCCCCCAGAAACGAATGCTGAGCACGGATTATGCCAGGGATATCGCCCGTTGGTCGATGAGAAAAATAAAGACAAGCGGGGATACTACACATTTATCCGTTATGGACAGTTTTGGAAACGTGGTAGCTTTGACGCAGTCTATTGAGCGCGTGTACGGCTCGTGTGTGGCTACTCCCGAACTCGGCTTTCTATACAATAACTATATGACGGCGTTCGAAGACCAGGACATGAAACATCCCTATTATCTGCGCCCAAATGCCGTGCCCTGGGCGAGTGTCGCTCCCACAATCATCTTCAAAGGCCGAAGACCCTGGATGGCGATTGGTTCTCCGGGCAGTCAGCGTATCGTTTCATCTATTGCACAGGTCTTCATTCGGCTTGCCAGGCAGTTGCCGTTCGAATCCGTGGATGCGCCGCGCCTGCATTGTTCTCCTGAAGGCACGGTATCACTGGAAGCATCCCGGATGCGTAGTGATATTCCAGCCGCACTGGAAAGGCAGGGATTCAGTATCGACGTCAGGGAGCCATATTCGTTTTATCTGGGCTGCGTCCAGTTAGTGATGCACGAGGGCAATAAGTTTGTTGGCGTTGCGGACCCCCGGCGTGACGGAGAGGCCAAAGGTCCGACGAAATGAAACTTCCACTAATCATTTCTGTCCCACATGGAGGTCTGGCCGTTCCGAAAGAAGTGCAGGATTATTGTGCGCTGACGCCGGAGCAGATACTTGCCGACAGCGATGAGGGAGCGGCAGAGATATACGACCTGAAATCCGAGGTGGCAGCCTATATCACAACGGATATCGCGCGGGCGATAGTCGATATGAATCGGGCCGAACATGACCGAGGCCTGGACGGCATCGTCAAAACACATACCTGCTACAACGCACGAGTATATCGTCAGCCCGTCCCTGAGGACGTGATCGAGATTCTTCTGGACCGCTACTACCGCCCTTATCATCAGCGGCTTTCAGAATCTGCGGCCGATGCCAAATTCGGTGTCGATTGTCATACTATGGCAGCCGTCGGCCCGCCTTCTGCGACAGATTCGGATTGTGAGCGGCCAAACATCTGTCTGAGTAATGCACATGGGAGCTGCCCACAGGATTGGTTTGAAAAAATAGTGCACTGCTTTGAAGCATCATTCGACAGTGAAATTTCAATAAATCATCCGTTCAAAGGCGGTCATATTATCCGTTCGCATTCGTCCGAGCTGCCCTGGGTCCAGGTCGAGCTTTCCCGGGCGCCTTTCGTTCAAACGGGCGAGAAACGAGAATGCGTTCTTCGGGCACTTATGCTCTTTTGCCAGATGACCTTCGATGGTTAGTGATTCTTGTGAGCTTTTGTTGGTTTCGGAACCCGGACTTTGCTCATTTATTACTGACGAACTGTTGAGTCTGGTTGTCGGCTTCAAGCACTATCCGGAAACCTACATTGTAAACTTTCTGCCATGTCGGATAGCTAAGTCTCGAAGCCGAACGGCAGCGTTTCGGCCTGTCATACCATGAGCCGCCACGGGCCACTTTTTGGCTATTGTCACTGATATCATAGCGCCCATCGTAGTCAGAATATGGATACGACTTGTACTCGGAGCGCGTCCACTCCCAGACGTTACCGTGCATATCATACAGACCCCAGGCATTTGGTTTGTAGCTGCCCACCTCTGCTGTGACGAGTCTCTTATCATTAAATCTGGCATCTCTGGGTACTATATCGGGGGTGTACTGGTCCCTTATATCATATACAAGCTCCCGGATGGTAAAATCAGCCATATTGCCGAACGATGAAAAGTCAGTGTCCAGGTCGCCGTAGTACAGGGGCGTGTCTGTGCCCGCCCGACAAGCCCATTCCCACTGAGCTTCGGAAGGTAATGAAACTTTTTGCCGGGTCTTATCGGAAAGCCAGCGACAAAACTCCGCAGCTTCTTTCCAGGATACCCGAACAACAGGCTGTCCGGGCTGGTTCAGTGGCCAGCCGAGGTCCCATTCATTAAACATCCAGCTTCCTTTATGTTCATACTTACTATCATGTGAGGAATCGAATCTTGCATATTGCTCGTTGGTTACCTCAAACTTGCTCATCCAGAAAGCTCTTTTGATGTTTACCGGTGTAAGCTGATTTTCATCCTGGTATCCATTCTCATCGCCCATCACAAACCGACCGGCCGGAATGAGGACCATTTCGAGTTCGATACCACTGCCAAGGTCAATCGTTCTGTGTGTTTGTCCGGCGCGTGCCTGGCGGCGCTGCGCTTCGGCGGCGTCAAACGGCCATTCGGGAATTCGGGGCACCTCAACCTTCGGTTTGGTGAGAGGTACAGGTTCGACAGGTTCAATTCTTCTTTCAGGCATTTCCGGATAGGCCTCAGGGTCTTCAATATCCCCTCCGTAGAGCCTTCGTAGATCAAGGCGGCGCCTGTGGTCGTTCCGTGTCCTCTGAAGCCCGACAACTTCTGTCCAGGTGCCGTGACAGGGGGCGTTCAAATCTATCCATGCAGCGATTCGCTGCCATGCCTCGGCATCGAGCCGAACACCGTAATGGTCCTTCTTGAGCATCTGGACAAGCTCGGTCGTGTTGATACAGAATTCACCCGGTGCCAGCAAGCGCAAATCACTTTCAAGTCCTCCCACCCTTGCGAAACTTCTCAGGGTGACGTAAGATGGCTCGAAGATCCCGCCGTACTTTTTTACAAGCTCTTCCCGTGGCAGGCCATAAATTACTTTGGCTTTCGGGACCCCGTTTTTATACGCGATTAACTTGCCCTGGTCACCTCGCAGGTCGGGAATCTTCCGGTCGCCGGGCGTGCCGCCATTGTGGCACGAGACGCAGTACTTATCAAGAACGGGCTGGACCTCACGTTTGAAACTGAAACCTCTTGCCGGTCCGTACCATGGTTCTATTTCAGACGGCTGATTGCGAGAGGCGATTGTCCGGAGATTCGGAGGCCCGGCGTTCTGCTTCTGGTGACGTCCGATACAGGAAACTATCTCGCCGGGCATGGCGGTCATCCAGCTTCGCATTAACTGCAGGGCCTTGCCCTCTGCATCAAGGGGCTGGATAGATATGGGAGTGTTGGCCGGGACACGGAACATGGCCGAACCGTCTTTCTCGACAGGTACCGTGCCGAGTATGCGTTTGGGCTCCCACGGACCGTCAGTGCCTACGCGATGATTGATACCTGCGATTTTGTGATAAGCGAAATGATAGGTAAACAATCGCAGCTTTTTAACCGCACCATTCGGAACGCCTTTTAAGCCGGGACCTTTATAAATGTTCTCCAGATAAACGATTGCATCTTTGCGGCTGAGGTCAACTCTGTCTGGAATGACAGGAGGTTTGTTTATCTTACGAACCGGAATGGGCTCAAGCAGCGCACTGCCTTCGATTTCCTTCAATAGGACAATGTTGTCGAAAATATCGACCAGATAGATGCCCCAAAGGTCATTGGGTCCTGGCTTGCAGGAAACGAGGAAGTATTTCTCGCTGAGCGGCCAGGGATGAAGGAATTTCGGCCATGTGTCTAAGGTCAGCTTTTCCTGAATGAGAGGTTTTACTTTTTGACCACGACCGGGGATTCGCTGTACGACGCCGTCGGTTGCATTTCGGCCCAAGGATGGGTCAAAGATAACAAGCTGGCCGACTCTTCCGACGTGATGGCCCGTCACGATGCCCACTACTTTCGTAGGATGGTTGGGGATGGGGCGGGTGTAAAAGATGGCGTTAGGCCAGTATCCCCCGCTGCCGTAATATTCCTTTTGCGTTGTACCATCGGGATTCATAGTAAACAAAAATCGGGCCCAGACGTGGGGAATATCGGTGTACTCCCATCGCAGGTAAAGAATTCTTCCGTCGTTCATTACCGTAGGGCAGAAATTGTGGTCCTGCTCGAAACAGAGCTGTCGTACATTTTGGCCGTCGTTGTCCATCAGATACATCATGCCGACATTGACAGATGCATTGCACGGGACAACCTGGAAGGGTGCGGTGGATATAAAAGCAATTTTGCCGTCCGGCAGATAACACGAGTCAAAATTATGAACGTCGGGCTGATTATTCGGAGAAACCTGGCGCAGATTTGTGCCGTCGATATCAATCTCGAACACCTGCCATAATTTTCGTTTGTCGGGCATTGAGAACATTATCTTTTCGGCATCAAAATGCAGGTCCATCTCGTTGATTAGCTCTCCGGCGGACGGTTTATAAACAGTGGTGAGACGACCTGCCGGCCTTACCGGTGAGAGGACGGATATTTCATTTTCCCAGCCGACAATATTCGGCATAGTATGAAGCTGCCATGAACTTTGCTGCGGCAGGCCGAGGAATTTATCCAGCCCTCTATCGTTTTCTTCATCACCGTTGGCCCGGCGAGGGTCACCAAGCGGCTTGCGTTTAATGAGCAGGAGTTTTTCGAAGTCAAGCAGGGGGTTTGAAAGCAGGGCCCGCCGCTGTAAGGCCATAATTTCATCTACCTGTCAGGCCGCAGTCTTATCGCCGCGCTGCAGTGCCTGTTTAATCTCAGGAAGGCGGTTTTCGTATTTATCAATGGCTCTTAAATATATCTCGCCATTCGTATACTTTTCGGGGAAATTCTTCATGAGGTCTTTTACGGCCAGTCTCATAGCGGTGAAATTAACAAGTTCGATATCCGAGCTGGCTTTGGCAATTCGGTCAATCGACCGGGTAGTGAATTTGGATTCGGACTGTTCGCCGGCCATCAGCCCAGGACAGATCAATGATATGAGAAAATACGCAGTAAAGCAGAGAAGTGTCATCGGGGCAGTTTTCCTCACAAACATCTTAGCTTCTACCTCCAACAAAAATCAAAGTGATTTTCCATGTATTAGCTTACCACGACCCAATAAATTTAATTAAGAGGCTGTTTAAAACTAAATAGATGTATATCCGAAAGCGGTACAATAATCGATAAAAAGTATAACAGAATCAGTGACAAATTGCCAGAGATGTTTGAGAGAACAGCTCTCTACCTATAGCCTGGCTTTTTTCCACTCAAAAGTTTTATGTCTTTGCGGCGATTTTCAGGTGTAACGTGTAGCTTCTTAATTCGTCCTTTTCGGACTGTTCCCTGAATGACTGTCTTGAAAGGGGCGTGAAGTTTAAAATCAACGTCCCAGTTGCCGGGCCAGGCGGGCAGCAGGTATATCTTTCTGCCGTCTGTCTGCATAAGCATTCGCTGCAATGCAGTCATTGTTACGCAGCCGTGGTCCTGGTCGGGAATCCAGTCGTAATTAGGACCCCAGAATGCGGGGAAGCGACTGCCCTTGTGTTTAGTTGAGAAATTCTGGGTTACAAATTTCGACGCGTCCTCTTTTAAGCCAAGATACGCCGCCTGTACTGGCGTCTGATACCAGCCTCCGGTGCCCTTATGCACTCGTTGTCTATAGGTCTCAATTCCAATTTCCAGATTTGGTTTGCCAATCCCATAAAGCCGGTATGGAAAAATGGCATACAATTCGGGATTTTCCTGGTTTCGCTTTTCGCTATATTTCTCAGCCGGGAGTAGAATTTGTTTGCCCTTGTCTTCCTTCATCGGAACAGAAGGCAGGTCGGCAAGAGTTTTCTTCCATGACTTTCGCCGTGAGGCGTTTGTCAGCTCATCGGGCAGCTCCAATAACGCACTGAGTACAAACCTGAGCCCGGCAACTTCCGGCAGGGGATTAACGCACTGCCACCAGGTCTCCAGGGACTGTGCGGGCTCGAAGCGAATCTTACCCTGCTCATCGCGAGGCCAGTGCCTGTCGAAAAAAGTAATGATCTCATCGGCCAGCGGTAAAAGTATATTACGCAGAAACTTTCTGTCCTGTGTAATGGCGTAATAATCAAGCATCATGGCGATCAGTTCAATCCCGCCCTGCCATTCGCGGCGTATGTATCGATTGATAGTTTCGGGTCCTTTATGGCCCCAGCCAAAATCGCAATTCCCGTTCGTACCCCAGAAGTGCATCGTTTCCGGAAAGAAAGCGCCATCATGCTTATAATAAATCCTTGTCTTATCGCGGCAGAGACCAAGTGCATTTATGTACATCTTAAACAGCGGCTGCATGAGGTCGAAATCCCCCGCCGCCAGCATCGACCAATAAGGCAGCCGCGTATTCTGCCACCAGTACATTCCACCCCAACGTCGATAATCACCATCAAGATGCTCCTTGCCCACCCGGGCATCGACAGTAAAAATCGAACCGTTAAACTTGATGGGATATGCGCCGCGACCGCCGCAGGCGTTTATCCAGCGCTGGAGGTTATAGCCGCGAGTAACTACTTCAGCATCTTTTGAGCCGTCTATAAAAATCCAGCTCCGCTTCCAGAAGCTTTCCCACCACTGTCTGTGTGCCGCACGCGCAACCTTCAGATCTATTGTATCAATCGCAGCTATTTGTTTTTCCAGCAAATCCAACCACGTATCGATGGGTTTTTTCTGCGCCGTCAGAGGGTAAATGGAAATCACAAAACGATTACCCGGTTCGGCTGATTTTAGAATATCTTTATCAACGGCTTTTAAGCCATCGCCTTTCATGCATCCGCCAAATGTGCGGTATAGAAGCGGGTCACGATACTTTTCCAGCAACCGGTCAAGGTGCTGGTTCTTTAACGTTACCGGATAACAGGACTTCTCATTGCGATGGTACCATACGATGCGATTGTTTTGCGCCGGCAGAACCACATCCGGATAAACGATGATCGGATAATCATCGTTGCCTGTCAGGGCACGGGCACTGTTTGCTTCATCACCTTTGAGCCGGCGAATTTCGTTACGCCAAACATCGAGATTACATTGAAGGCCAAAGGATTTCTTGCCTTCGGCTTCGACATAAATGACCGGCCGATTAGCATCCACCCAAACGCGCAGTGTAACCTGTTTTTCCAATGAGCCAGCGATAATTTCAATCTCACCCTGGCGCAGATCCAGGGTCTGAGAGAAATGTTCCTCTTTGCCGAAGGGATTCGGTGAAAGTTTCAGGCGTACCCGACCAAGTTTGAGCAGCCGGCAGTTATCACTCCAGGAATCGGTCTTGCTTATATAGAACAGGAGGTCTCCGTTTTCCTCCACCCAGAGGTTTAAACCGATGCCTCCATTGCCTATCGGCATTGAGCCGGAAGAATCCTTACCTGGACTATTCCAGACAACGTTGTACGTTTCGATATCATTAAAATTATGAGCTGTCTTTTCTTTTCCAAAACCATAGCAGGAAAAAGACACAACCACAGATAATATTAGCCAAAAAGTTTTCTGAGTTTTAAGAGTCAGCATTTACACCTCCTGGAATTATCAAATCACTTCGTTAAACTCTCCCAAATCAAGGGGATATTGTCCGAATTGGCGCACAAGGTTAACGATATAATCATAAGTATGCCCGGAGACATTGCTGCTTACCGAATGATCGGACTGGAAAACGTAGCCTCCCCCTTTTGCGGCATTGAGCTTTCTTAAAATCTCCTTTTGGATAAGCTCCCTGTCCCCGGCTTCCCATATTTTTATGTTGCTGTTTCCGCAAATTCCCAACCTTTGGCCGTATTTACGGCGTAACTGTACAGAATCCAAATCCGCCTTGGCCTCCAGCGGATTCAGTGCGTCGATACCTATCTCGATATAGTCATCGAGGATTTTGTTAATATTGCCGCATCCGTGATAGATGACCATCAGGCCTTTTTCATGGGCGTAATCTACGATTGCTTTGACCCAGGGTTTGAAATACCGGCGCCAATAGTCAGGCGAAAAAAACATATCCTTCCTATAGGCCACGTCTCCCCAGATGACAAAGCCGTCCAGGAAATCCCCGGCCGCTGTGATTTGAGCCTTTGCACATTCCAGATAGAACTGTCCAATCCGGTCAATCGCCTTACCCATTCGCTCAGGATGCATTCCTATCCAGAGCATATTGTTCTGGGGCCCAACCAGGCGGATCAAGCATTCGTTGCATTCTATAATACTGCCGAATACGGGAAAGTCCGGCCATAAGGACCTGACGGTTTCAACCCAAGGGGGTGAATTTCGTTCGAAGCCGTCCCCGACGCCGGCGATTTGATTGTCACCCGCCTGGAAATATCTTCTTTTGTCGTAAGGGTCGTCAAACTCAAGAGCTTCAAGCTTTTCCAAGGTGTCCGTTTCAAAGGAAACAAATTCAGGCATAGGGTCAGAAAATTTCTTCCGCAAAATCGCACCAAAACCTGTCTTCAAGATGACTTCCTCGTTGTTCTCCTTAAGGGTCTCGAATGGCTGAATAAACGGGTCCATATTGGGTACGGTGACAATCCAGTCCAGGTCGTAATAGTAATAAGGATTGGCATCATCCGGCAGATCCAAATCTTTTCGCCAGCGTGCAATAAAACCACCCCAGAAAAAATCGCTAACTGGCACCCTGTCCGGCTCCTGATGACTAAGGGTTTTCCTCATTCGGTCAAGCTTGGCACGTGTGCCTTCTTTTCTCTTGCGGGCCTTTGAGCTGTTCGCGGCATTATCGAACATCCCCATTACGCTTACTCCATATCATATTAAACATAGCACCTTTTACATCACAGGTATAATATATAGTGAAGACCAAAGTAATTGTAGCTAATCCACCGGCGATTGACAACAAGCAGTCCTTAAACTCAGATTATTCCAAAGAGGTTCGAGCAAATTTTAAACCATCTGTGTGAAGGCAGGCATCAGGATAAACAGCTTGTTATATTGACCCTCGGAGTGTAAAATATCGGGCAGCCTTTATTAGCTACAGGCAAGGTTTGAAGATAACACAAGTAAGAAGTGTTCTATGAAGCCAGGACTAAGCCGACGAGAATTTGCGAAAGCCGCGACTTTGGGGGCGGCCGCACTCGTTACCGGCGCATGTTCGGCAACCTCACGAAAGGCCGACCTGCCAAAAGAAAAGAAACCTAATCTCTTAATCATCTGGACTGATGAGCAGCGTGCGGACACAATGGCCGCTTACGGCAATCATAAAATCCACGCGCCAAATTTGAATAAGTTGGCCCACCAAAGTGTCGTTTTCGAGAACGCTTATGTAACACAACCGGTATGCACGCCGAATCGCTCTGCCGTAATGACCGGACTTTGGCCTCATCAAAGCGGCTGTGTCAAAAACAACATTCCGTTACCAGCCAATATTCCCTGCCTTCCTGAACTGCTCGGTGGCAGTGACTACCGCACGGCTTATATGGGCAAATGGCACCTTGGCGACGAGATATTCGCCCAGCATGGCTTCGAAGAGTGGGCTTCGATTGAAGACGGGTACAGGCGTTATTACAGCGATGGGAACGACCGTAACAGGAGGAGTGATTATCATCATTTCCTCATCGAGCACGGTTATAAGCCCGACTCCGGTGACAACGTATTCAGCCGTTCTTTTGCAGCGCGGCGGATTCTCGAACATTGTAAGCCAAAATTTCTGGAGGAAAAGGCCTGCGATTTCTTACGCCGGCATCGTAAAGAACCTTTTGTCCTGTATATCAATTTCCTTGAGCCTCACATGCCGTTTTTTGGGCCACTGGATGATGAACATAATTCGGAAGAAATAGATTTACCTTCCAACTTCTCTGATCCCCTGGAAGAAAACGAGCCACTCCGCTATCGTGTAATTCAGGAATACTGCCGGGCCAAATACGGTAAGGACGAACGGGAAATAAGGGCCCTTATCAGGCGCTACTGGGGTCTGGTTACGCAGGTTGACCTTAGTGTTGGCGCGATTTTAAAAACGCTGGATGATCTGGGACTGGCAGATAATACGATTGTTGTCTATACCAGCGACCACGGAGACATGATGGGCTCGCACCATATGGTTGAAAAAAGCGTGATGTACGAAGAAGCAGTCAGAATACCCTGGCTTATGCGGATACCGCAAATGCAAGGCAGACCTATCAAAGACAGGGTCAGTCAAATCGACACGGTTCCGACTTTAATGGACTTGCTGGATTGTGGTGTGGATGGTCGTTTTGCCGGTCAAAGCCTGGTTCCCCTCATCAAGGCAGGCCGGGTAGAACAAGAGAATGTCTTTATTGAATGGAATCCCAACAGTGGGGCGATGAAGGTAAAGAGAGGAGGAACCAGGCTTGCATCGAAGGAAGAACTGCGTCGTCTGGAAAATGAGCACACGCGGGCAGTTATATCACCCGATGGCTGGAAATTATGTCTCAGCGACTCGGACAAATGTCAGCTCTTCGATTTAAATAAAGACCCGGGCGAGAATATCAATCTCTTCGATTCAGGTGGTCACAAGGATATTATCACAAAGCTCACCACAATGATTCATAAATGGCAGGGAACGGTCGGTGATAAAGTTAAGGTATAAACCTCTGTCGATAATTATTTCTCCTGTCCCAGGAATAGCAAAGATTATAACACAGGCATCAGTTTATATGAGAATATAATGAGGCTATTGAAATGCTTTGCCATACTGGTTGTGACAGGATTACTGTTACAAGGCCCGCTAAAAGCTCAGGATGAAACCACGACAGAAGGATTGCGAGAAATGGTCGAGGCCGACTGGACATCTCAGGAGCACAGGAGAAACCGGACACCTGATGAGGCTTCCGCCGTGCTCGATGCATACAGACGCGCCGAACAGCTTCTCGACGACCTGCGTAAAATGCCCGAAGTGCCGGACGTTGCTTCGGAGACGACCGCCCTTGAGCATCTGCACAGACAGGTGGATGCCGTGGATTCATTAGACAAACAGGCGCGGCTGGCATTGTATCGCCGGGTCCGTTCTGTTACGCGCAATATGGCGCTGAAAACCCCCCTTATCGCTTCAAGGCCTATTGTTTTTATGAAGCGCCGCCGCTTTATTTGCCAGATGCTCCATGAATATCTGGGTTACTTCTACGATTATGAGGACATCGAAGGCGGAGGAGTATATGTGCTTGAAAAACCCGGCCGGTCTCTTAAAGTGCGCGACCTTATCAACGGCCGGCTGCCGCGCGGAAATTATACCACTCTGGCTTTGTCTTATGATGGACGAACGATTTACTTTGCCTTTTCCGAGCGGGCGCAGGAGAAGCCGGAATATTACTCACCCGAACGGCGATGTTTTCATATCTACGCTATGGACGCCGAAGGCGGCAACCTCCGCCAGCTCACCAATGGGCCGAATGACGATTTTGATCCCTGTCCGCTGCCTGATGGCGACATCGCCTTTATGTCAACTCGCCGTGGAGGTTTCGGCCGGTGCCACAATCCCTGGGAACCCCTGCCCAGTTATACTTTGCATCGTATGAATGCCCGAGGGAACAAGATACAAATACTCTCATTCCACGAAACAAACGAATGGCACCCTTCCGTACTCGCCGATGGACGAATCGTATATTGCCGCTGGGACTACGTCGATCGCTCAGCAGCAAACTACCACGGACTGTGGGTCAGCAATCCGGATGGTACTAATCCGAGTATTCTCTTCGGCAACTATACCCAGCGTATTAATGCCTGTTTTCAGCCGCGCAGCATACCCGGCTCAAACCGCATTGCTTTTATCGCCGGCGCTCATCACGCCGATGTAGGCGGCTCATTAGTCATCTTCAATCCTGCGCAGGAGAAGCTTGATTTCCAGACCGGTCAGGACCGATTCGAAGCAATCGAGGTACTGACACCGGAGATATGTTTTCCCGAGGCTCCCGACTGGCCGGGCAGCTATTGCCACAGCCCCTGGCCCCTCTCGGAAAACTATTTTTTAGTTGCATTTAGTTTCGAGCCTCTTCCGGGGATGGGGCCCGGCGTCAAGAAGGATACATATACAGGACTCTATTACTTCGACCGCTTTGGCAATATGGAGATGCTTTACCGCGACCCTGATATCTCCTGTATGTATCCGGTTCTCTTTACCCGGCGTCCGGTGCCTCCGGAGATACCATCAACGCTCGAAGCAAGCCTAAGCGATGAAGGTGAATTCGTGCTTGCTGACGTACAGAAAAGTCTCTTTCCCATGCCCGCAACCCGAGAAATCCGACAGCTTCGAATCTTTCAGGTACTCCCTAAAACAGTCACGCACGTGGCTAATAAGCCTCGTCTCGGCTATGCAAATGCAGAAAGTGCGCGTATGATGCTTGGTACGGTTCCCGTAGAATCCGACGGCTCGGCATATTTCCGCGTTCCTGCCCGTAAACCGCTGTATTTCCAGGCCGTTGACGGAGCAGGCCGGGCTGTTCAAAGTATGCGGAGCGTCACCTATCTTCAACCCGGTGAGCGGCGCGGCTGCATCGGCTGCCATGAACCGCGCGGGACGACCCCAGTCAACGGGCAAGGCCTTCTGGCATTACAAAGGCCGCCGTCAACAATTCAGCCCGGCCCGGACGGGACTCTTCCTTTCAGCTACACCAGGCTTGTCCAGCCTGTCCTCGACAAACACTGCATACGATGCCACGACGGCAAGGCCGGTGATTCGAAGAGCCAATTGGTTTTGACACGTGAGCCGGCCGGGACATTCAGTACATCATATGAGAACCTAAGAAAATATGTTCGATGGTATGAGTGGGGCGGCGAATCAATTACACAGATTGTTACCAGGCCGGGACGTATTGGTGCGGACCAAAGCCCTCTGCTGAAAGTGCTCAAAGATTCCATACATGCAAAGCATGTTCACATGTCGAAAGAGCAGCGCCGGAGGATATATATCTGGCTGGATGCCAATGTCCCTTTCTTTGGAACTTACGAACAAAAACTACAGCTCGCACAGAGAAACGGGCAGTCAGTTCCACCGCCTTCGCTTCAATAGAATCCAAAATTATCGGGTCAGTCAGCAACCAATCTCCATAACATGCACGTTGTTTTGTCCGTCTGATCTTTTTGCAAGGACATAGAAATATCCGTTCCTGCTATAAGAAAGCAGAAGATCGAGCTCATCGGCCTCAAAAACTTCGGACAAATATGTGGCATGCATCGAACGAACATTCCCCTCGAATTTGAATGCTTTTCTCAATGCATCAATACCCCATCGCACATATTCCGTATTATTCACGTGCCCATTTAAGTCGATTGAACTGTAGGGCACACTTATTCGGTCAGCCTGGCTGTAATCATCCTGTGGTTCCAATCTTACCAGTTTTCCCGATAACGCTTTTAGCCCGGTTTTGGGCAGGCTCAGGTCGAGACGGAACAAATTCTTCGGCCGGCTGCTGCCTTTGTCCAATACCATCCACTGGCTGCCGGCCCGGAACAGCTCACAGTCATTTTGGTCACTGCCGACAAATTCCCTTGTGGCTATTAAACGGTTGTACCCGCTCGGCCATGTTTTGACGGTAATTTCATCATTCCATTTTGGCAGCCTGTTGATTTCAATCCTGAGATTCGACAGAATCCAATAGCTGTTTATTTTATTTAGCCTGTCAACTCCGAAACCAAGCTGTTCGGCGTGCAGGGCAGCGGCCTCCTGTAAATACTGCATTAAACAAGCCATCTTAATGTTACCGTCAGGCCGGCACTCATAAGTTTTAACCGTGAATTTTTCTTCTCTGACCTTCATAGTCCGGGTTAGACCTCTGTTATTATCCTGATAACATTACCTGTTGAATCAATTCTATTATTATCGTACGGTGCCGTTTTTGCAAGGACGTAGCGTTAGTGAAGATATGAAAACTATTATAAGGTGATTTAAACGACAAAATTGCACCACGTATTATTATGACAGTCGGCAATCTTGAATTTCAGGGATAATCCTGTTACTATGCTGGAAATTAGACTCAGCAGGATAATCCTGTTCGAGTGGATGGGAATGAGATACTATTCCGGGAGACGTATTATGGATGAATTTAACAGTATCGAGGAGATTTTGGATTTTGCGATAGCAGGTGAAACAGAAGCCGGCCGGTTTTATACGGATCTGGCGGTTCAAACGGATAATCCGGCAATGCGTGAAGTTTTCGAAAGTTTTGCCAAAGAAGAGCTTGGTCACAAAGCCCGGTTGGAGGGGGTAAAAAAGAGTAATATCCAGCCGAAAGTCGAAGATGTAGCTGACCTTAAAATAGCCGATTATACGGTTGATGTTAAGCCCTCGCCGAACATGGATTACCAAAGTGCAATTATTCTGGCAATGAAAAAAGAAAAGGCCGCATTTAAGCTTTACACTACATTAGCGTCAAAGATGCAGGACCCTGAATTGCGCGATATGTTCTTGTCACTGGCCCAGGAGGAGGCCAAACATAAGCTTCGCTTTGAAATCGAATACGACGACGAGGTAATGAAGGAAAACTAAACACTTTCAAGTCTATAAAAATCAGGGACAGCCGCGATTAAGTGACTGTCCCCAACAGAGTCGATATAACAATTAAGAAAATAGTCTGTTTTTAGTCCTTGACCTTTCCGGTCGCAGCCCACTCCACTCCACGGCGGATGAGCTGCTTCATGCTGGGGTGAAGGATGGCCTTGTGGTCGTGACCGAAGGCGTTATGGACGCAGCGCCCTTTGCCGTATGAAACAGTGAAGACCAGCGGCTCGGTCTTTTTGCTCCAGTCGGAGTCGGCCGATACCAGCACTTCAATCGGGCCGTCTCCCTGTAATTTAGCGTAAAGCTCGTCAAAAATCTTGAAATCTTCCATCCCTTTTGTAATCGGATGTACCTTATTAACGACCTTGGCGCCAAATACACCTCGCGGGCCGTGTCCTGAAGTTCCCATTACCCACTTGCGGCCGCAGAGCTTGCCGAATTCTTCCCATTCGGAAAAAGAAGCGCTGGCAAGATGCTGAACATAGAAACCCTTGCCCTTCTTGACGAATTCCAGCAGGTTCTCTTTTGCAAGATTTGTGATAGTTGGGCCTCTATTGAACATAGTCAGTAGAATAACATCGTACCTTCCAAGAGCTGTGCTTGATTCGAGGATCAGGGGATCTTCACATACCTTGACATCAAAACGAGGTGAAGACACCAATACTTCACGTGTCTTTTCAGAGATTTCACGCCAGTCATGGAACGGCGCAACATCATCCCCTGCAATCAGCAGCACGCGGATCCGATCTTGTTGCCTGGGCTGTGCGGTCACATCAACCGCTGCACAACACACTACCGCCAACAATGCTGAATAAACCAATAGTCGAACTCTTCGCATAAAATACCTCCTTTGCGTTATTCAATTAAATTTTGGGTAATACACAACCCACTTTCACGTTCATCAATGTATAATTTCCGTTTATTGAAAAGCTATCTTATCATTAGTGGCCCGAGTTTCAAGGCCTTTTCCAATTTCCTATATTGTCCTTAAACAACCGGGGCCTATACCGAATCAATCAGTATAGACCCCGAATCGATACGAATCTGTTTTTTATCAATTGTACAACTTGCCGTTTAGGGCACTGCAAGCTCAGTTACATATAGACGAATATCGTCGAAGTACATCATACCTGTACCGCCGGTGACCGATCTAAGACCGAGAGTAATCGTATTGACATCGGCGAGGTTAACACCCTGGTCTGCAAAGCGCGTCAGGTTGATATTCCATTCGGTCCAGGATGTTAACTGTGCTGCATTAGAATTATCATGATCGACAACAGCATTGCCATTGAGAGTTACATACAACGTCTCAAGAGAGTTAGCCGAATCGCCTCTGAACCAAATCGTTAGTGTATCAACACCTTTTTCGGTCCAGTCACGCGGATAAGTCAATGTCAAAGTCGCCTCGGATTTACCAACAGCATTATTATAGGCAAACGGCATCGACTGAGAACCGCCGTGAACGTTAGTCTGCTCAGTGGAAGGAACAGTGATGTAACCAACGGTAGAGCCGTTTGTTGCCGGATTGTCGTACCCATCTATCCAGGTAAGATAAATCCTGTTGCTTCCGGGCTCACCTTCATTCATGACATTGTAGCTCTCCATATCGTCCACTATAAGGAAGTTGGCTGTCGTAAAATTCCGTACAATACCTTTCTGTGTTCCACCGGCTTCTACTTCATCGACACGCCAATAGTAGGTGGTATTCCATTCAAGTTTGCCGGGATCATAGCTCTCAGAACCAAGGTTTGTGCTGCCTTTGTACTCAGGAGAACCTGTATCAGCAATACGCACGGCGTCTTTATCCATGCCGAAATATACCTGGTGCGAAGTGGCATTGTCGCTTGCGACCCACGTGAGAATCTGTGTCTGCTTTACATCCACAGCGCCATGAGAAGGTATCGGGCTTCCGACGGCGCCTGGAGTAGAAAAGCTCCAGACTTCGCCTTTATAAGTCTCGGCGCCGTGGAACGCATCGACCCGCCAATAGAAAACCTTCCCTGAATCAAGAGTGCCCGGGCTGTAGGTCGGAGTCCCCCAGGGCATAGCTCCGGCGGCATTACTCACGACGTCATAATCGTCACCGAAGTACACGTAGTGTAATATCGCACCGAAACCGGGCTCCCAGCTTAGCGCTATATTCGGGTCCACAGACTCGGCACCATCAACCGGGTCCGGGTTATAGGCAGTCTTTGGGGGAACCATAAAGCTCCAGATATCACCTTCGTGTTTGGTAGTGCCGTCGGCCTCAATTTCGTCAATCCTCCAGTAGTACGTTGCGCCGAGAACAAAACCATCCGGATAAGGAAACCCTGGAAAACCGGTAACAAAATTCGTCAAAACCTGGTTGCCAAGGAATGCATCAGCAGCGCTGGCCTGAACATCGGCAAGATTATCACTAAAGTACACATCGTGCGAGGCAGCAGTAAATCCCGCCGTCCAGGTAACAGTTGCCCATGTATCGGGGTATATACTACCATCAGCCGGATTGGGTTCACGTGCAGCTTGCATGACTTCGGCAAAAGAAGTTAAAACAGGTGACAGATACTTGCCATCAATAACCACAGGACCTTCGCCAATGGTTGGGCCTCCCCATCCAACAGCCAGGCTGTCGCCGCCGGTGCCTTCTTTCATCAGTGCCTCTATATAGTACTTTTGGCCGGCCTGCAGCGTAATGGGGTTTGACTTCTGTGTGTCTTCTTTATCCCATTCCCGGGAGTTGGTCCAGGTGGTAATGTGGCTGACTTGCCTTATGTTAGCAGGGTCGTCATCGGTGCTTAACCACAGTTGGCATTCGTCGTCACCGGAAATCCAGAAGATATATTCACCGCTTACCGGTGGGTATACATAACCCCTGGCACGTATGCCATAGTTATCGCCACGGCCGACGTCTCCCTCGAAAGTTTGCCACCATCTGCTCTCGTCCGGGCTGTCAGGGTAACGGGGGTCGTTGGTGAGATTGGAAACCGCCGTACCAGTTATATTATCCCAGTACTCGTACAGAATGTAGCCCTGACCCAACTGGCCTCTGGCGCTTCCAACCATACTTAACAACAAAATAAAAGAAGCTAAATACATCGATTTACACATAATAGCTCTCCTTCAAAAAAATATAGATTTGTTATTGAAATGTAAAAACCTTAACTACAGAGCACAAAGTTACCAATGCACTCCGTACTCTATATACTTACTCCTCCTAATATTGAAAGATTACAGGAACCACGCCCGCAGAAAGACCAAAATCTACAGATTCCAGATTACACAGGCACAAACTTCGCTAACTTTATGTATACCAAATTACCTACCTTTCAGTCAAGGAAAAAAACTGCTGCACCTAAAATCGAGACGTAATCAAATTCCCTAAAAAACATCTTTTCGCCGACGCAATTCTGCGAAGACATCTACTGCCCCGGCATTTGGCATTTTAAGAGCGGTTTTAATTTCGTTAGTACCTGACCGCAAAAAAATATTTGTTGTCTTTTCCTGCAATATGGTCGAAGGGACTGTTAATCCGCCCACCCTTATAGTTTGCCTTATCTCCTGCAGGCGTTGTTTGACGGCTTTATTGTCCGGTTCGATAGTCAATGCAAATTCATAATTTTCCAGCGTATAATCATGGCCGCAATAGACGAGCGTATCGTCGGGCAGAGACACCAACGTAAGCAGAGAATCGAACATTGTTCGAGCGTTGCACTCCAGGAGTCTGCCGCAGCCTCCGGTGAACAACGTATCGCCGGTCCAAAGAATCTTATGTTTGTTCTCATTTGATGCAGGAATATAATAACAAACAGATGTGTTCGTATGGCCGGCAGTTGCAATAACATGTATTTCTATATTACCTGTTGTCAGAACTTGCTTATCATTAACAAACCGGTCTATTGCCGGTATCCGACGTTTGTCGGCCCCGATAACCTCACAGCCGGTCTTATTTTTTAAGTCAGAAACCCCACCGGTATGGTCCCAATGGTGGTGTGTGATAAGAATCGTTGTAAGGTTCAGGTTGTGTTCGTTTAAGCTGTTCAGTACTGCCGAGCTATCGCAGGGATCAACTGCAAGAGCATTGTTTTTATCATATCGATAGAGATAAATAAAATTATCTCCGAACGCCGGGATAGTAACGACAGATTCCATATTTTTATAACACGAAAATAGAACTTTTCAACCAAAGCTATAGTGCTATCTTACCTTGAGCTTCCGCCTGAGAATACGCAAATTAACAACATCTTCCTGATTATACTCTAACAGCGTTCGCAGGGCTTGCTTATTATTGTTGTTTATATAATCAAACCACAACTGCACAGCCATGTATCCGTCCACACCCGTTAAATTCCTTTTTATACCCAGCAGTCTCTCAACTACTTTGAGTCCGCCTTTGAGTTTATGCCGCCAGCAATCATACATTAAATCGGTATGCCTAAAGCACACATTTAGATCAACTCCAAGCCTGGCCTTAATAAATGGCAAATCAAAGCGGCTGCCGTTGTATGTATAAATTTCATCTACACCTTCAAGGCTGTCCAGCAGCTTCTCCTCGTATAAATTGCCTTCGATAAGCTGGACAACCTGACATTTTCTACTCTTCTCAAGGGCGACGCCGATAACCGTTAAATCCGCATAGTTACGGCTAAGCCCCGTAGTTTCGATGTCAAGATAGGCACGATATTTCATGCTTTTTACGTTTTAGCAACCAAATTGTCAGATCAAATAAGGAATATCTAAACAAATCCTGCAAAACCTTTTAGGTTTTAGTAGATTACGATATTCATCTTAAAATTGCAACCAAAGCCCCTGTTTCATCCGTCAAGCCGGGCTCACAGAAAAATCCTTATCTTGTGACATAAAATGCTTTATAAGCCATTTAAATTATGAACTCGTCCGGCGCCCGGAATTACCTTATAAAGCTGCTTGGAATGTCCCCAGGAATGTTTTTTAAGCCGCAAGAGGGTATTGGGTTGATTGGCACGAAAATAAAATTGCCGAAAAAACGTTACATTTGGTATCAATAATGGCACATATCTATAGACATTAATGATTCTTTTGCCAGGAAAGGAGGTAGTGCTGCGTATTGAATAAACATTAAGAGTAAAGCTCTTGTTTCCACTCTTACTTCTCTATTAAGCCCCTGCTTTAATCAATCCTCTCCTCCGTTCCGTAAAGCAGGGGATTTTTTCTAAACCCCTTGTTAAATCTTTCCACTGTCACTCGTTGTTTTTTCGTTTTTAACAAAATCAGCCGCTGCTTTTAAAAATTCTTCTACCCCGCCCGACGCTCATACGCCTGATACAACAGGTTCAGCTCGGTTGTTTTGGCATCGTATGTCTGCTGTAACCGGGCAAGCTGCTGTGGATTTTTATAAATTGTCGCCTCACCGAAGCGTTCCTTCATGTCGGCCAGTTCCTGCTCAAGCGCCATTATCAACTCTTCGATCTGTTCGATGGAATATTTGTTGAAGCGTTTAAGCTCTTTTGGTGTCCTGGCGCGCGGCCTGCCCTCTGCGCTGGCCGGCCGACGTTTTCGAGACCCGCCGGCACGTGATTTTAACTTTCGCTGCCGGCTTTCCAAACGCTTGCAAACCAGGGATGTATAGTATGAGTAAACAGGTTTTATGCCGATGAACTCTGTCTTACCGATGCAGCGATGTCCCATTTCATCTGTGCCAACCACTATCAGCTTGTCTATAATACGATCCAGAAAGTATCGGTCGTGACTTACCACAATCATCGTTCCGGTATAGTCAGTCAGCGCGGTTTCCAGCATCTCCCGGCTGACAATATCAAGATGGTTTGTTGGCTCGTCCATGACCAATACATCGGGTTCAGCCAGGACCAACCTGCAAAGCATCAGACGATTGCGCTGGCCGCCGCTCAAATCCCCGCACAGCTTGAACACATCGTCACCCGTAAATAAAAAGGCGCCCAGTCGATTACGCACTTTTTCGGACGAGAGCCTGGGATTAACGCTTAAAGCCTCGTCCAAAACGCTCCTGAACGGTTCCAGCATGTCACCGTGCTGGTCAAGATAGCCGACACGCAGATTCTTCCCTAGCGAGATGCTGCCTGCAGAAGGTTCAATCCGGCCGAGTGCTAATCGCAAAAAGGTGCTCTTTCCCGTGCCGTTAGGCCCGGTGATGCCAAGGCGCTCGCCGCTTAGCACATCGAACGAAAGATTCTCAAAGAGTGTCAGCTCACCAAAGGATTTGCCCATTGCCTCGCAGCGCAGCACCAGGTTGCTTGAGCGCTCGGTCTTGCCGAATGAAAAGCTGATTGTTTTCTGCTCGGAAGGTTTTTCCAGAAAATCCGGGTTCTCTTTGAGCAAACGATTCAAGCGGGTCTTCCGGCCGCGGGCCGTCTTGCGCATGCCCTCCTGGTCTTTGTTGCGGGCGATGAAGTCCAGTGTGCGCTCCACCATCTCGAGACGTTTAGTGTGTTCCCGCTGTTGTTGCAGCCGAAGAGTCTGTTTTGTTTGTATGTAGTTGTTGTAATTGCCGTTCCAGACCTTTGCCTGATTTTTTTCGATTTCAATGATCTTACATGCTACTTTATTCAGCAGGCTCCGATCGTGACTTATGACAACGGCAGCCCCGTTGTACCCGGTCAAAAACCTCTCCAGCCATTCGGTGGCCGGCATATCCAGATGGTTGGTCGGCTCGTCCAGAAGAAGCAGGTCGCTGTCGAGCATCAATACCTGGGCCAGCCCCAGGCGCGAAAGCTGGCCGCCGCTAAGCGCCGAAGTCTTGGCCTGATGAAGCTCCGCCTCAAAGCCCAGACCCGTCAGTGTGGTTTGAATGTGCACTTCGTACGCATATCCGCCGGCGATCTCGAAATCATGACACTGGCGGTCGTACTGCTTCATTTTTGCCTTCAGCGCAGGACCGGTCAGGCTTTCCATTTCACCGGAAGCGGTCTGGATTGCCCGCTGGAGCCTGAACAAATGCTCTACTCCGGCGTGCATCTCTTCCATGACAGTACGATTACCTTTGAATGTTGCCTCCTGGGGCAGATAACCGATGCGCAGGCCCTTCTGCTTGACCACCCGGCCTATGTCCGGTTCGATACGGCCAGAAATCAAATTCAGAATTGTGCTTTTGCCTGAACCGTTGACACCGACCATACCGACTTTTTCGCCCGCATGAAGTTGAAGATTCAATTTATCGAGAACGACCTCCGACCCGAAAGCAATATGAATGTCACTCAATGCTGCGACGGCCATAAATTACGAATCCTTTTTATCCTTTTTATACAAACTTCAGACAGTAAGTAAATTCTTGTTGGGGGATAGTTAAAATTTTACCGTTTTATTCAATCCCAAAATAAAGAGGCCTATACTGAACTAATCAGTACAGGCCCCTAATCGACATTAACATATTATCTTAGAAAACTCAATCAATTAACTTTATATGGTTATGGTGCTGCCAACTCCAGAGCATACAAACGAATATCATCGAAAAACACCATGCCTGAACCACCGGCTGCCGGGTTGCTCCTGTTACCGAAACCGACAGTAATCGAATTGACATTGGAAAGATTCACTCCCTGGTCTGTAAAGCGGGTCAGGTCGATATTCCATTGGGTCCAGGAATTTGTCTGTGCTGCATCGGAATTATCATTATTGACCATGGCGCTGCCGTTGAGAACGACATACATAGTTTCAGCAGCATTATCCGAATCACCCCTGAACCAGATTGTCAGTGTGTTGACGCCTTTCACTGTCCAGTCACGATTGGAAGTTAAGACAGAAGTCGCCTCGGATTTCCCGACACCGTTGTCGTAGAACAACGGCATCGACTGAGAACCGCCGTGAACGATAGTCTGCTCGGCAAAAGGAGGATTTTCATAACCGACGACAGAGCCGTTTATAGCCGGGTTGTCGAATCCGTCTACCCAGGCGTTAAATATCCTGTTGCTATCAGGGTCGGCAGGGTCAAGGTCATTGTAAGCCTCAAAGTCGTCAATTATAAGGAAGTTAGCGGTGGTAAAGCTCCATAGAGGGCCTGTCCACGGGCTGTCGGCGTTGGCATTATTGGCTTCATCAACACGCCAGTAGTAGGTAGTATTCCATTCAAGCTCTCCGGCGTCATAGCTCTCAGAGCCAGGATTCCCGCTGCCTTTATACTCAGGTGAACCAGTATCGGCATTTTTCACGGCATCTTTATCTGTCCCTAAGTAAACCTCATGCGAAGCACCGAACACTCCCGGTGTCCACGCGAGAATCGGTGATTGAGTTACATCCACCGCTCCGTTGGCCGGAACTGGGCCGCCGACGGCGCCCTCGGTGATAAAGCTCCAGACATTGCCTTTGTGCGTTTCGACAACATCGAATTCATCGACACGCCAGAAGTAAGTCCCGGCCATTTTAAGTGTGCCGGGATTATAGGTGGTTGTTCCCTGAGTAAGACCACCGGTTGCACTGTCAACATCTTCAAAATTGTCGCCGAAGTAAACGGTGTGCAGTTTCGCGCCGAAGCCTGGTGTCCATCTGAGATCAACATTGATGTTCACAGATTCTGCGCTATCAGCAGGTTCAGGAAAGTATGCAGTTTTGGGGGGAATACTAAAGCTCCAGACGTCACCTTTCCAGGGGCTGTTAGGATCGGCTTCATTGACCTCGTCAATTCGCCAGTAGTAAGTAGTGCCCGGAACAAGACCGTCCGGATAAGGAAATCCGGGAAAGCCGGCAATAATAAACGTCCCGGCCTGATTGCCAGCGAATGTGCCCTCTGCGCCATTATTCACATCGTCCAAATTATCGCCGAAGTAAACATCGTGGGTGACTGCATTAACTCCCGGCTTCCAGGAAAGGTTCGCCCACGTATTGGCATGTATGGCGCCATCAGCCGGATTCGGATCAGTCGCTATTTCCGGGGGCGATGATAATGACGGTCCGATTCCGGCAACATACTCTCCTTCATAAACATAAATAAAATCCAGCCAGACCGGAACTTCACTGCCGGCACAGTGAAACTCAAGCTTTCCCTCGGCATTTACAGCTTCAGAAGTAAAGGTGTACTCAGCCCATTCGGTTGTCAGCTCAAAGTCTGTCTGTCCCCAATCAAGTGAGTTGTCCGTTGCTTTAAACTTCACTGTGAGGGGGCGAGGTTCTTCCGCTTTGGCCCAGAAGCTGGCGGTATACTCTGTGCCAACTTCGAGCGGTATATAGTCTTGCAGCACAATGAAATACCAGTTGGTATCTCCCGTTGGGTTAACCCTGAGGCTTCTTGTGCCGTCAATGAATTCGGTTTCATCGATTTCGACGGTACTGTTTAAACCGCTGTCATAACCCCAGGTAGTCCATTGTTCCCAGGCCGGATCGGCGAGGATATCCTCATCCTCTTCGAAACTTGGATTTAACAATAAGTTCTCGACTTGTTGTGCATGAGTTACCGGCTGGACAACAACTAACACCAAAACAAAGGAAATCAAATAGATTAGTCTTTTACACATAATAATCCTCCTTCAAAAAATAAATATAGATTTACAATGGAAACGTTAAATATCTTCCTGAAAAGCGCAAAATCTTCGTCTCGATTCTGTTCTTCGCATAATACGCAACAATTCCTCCTCTATGAAAAACCACAAGAGCCACACTCGCCGGAAGCTCAAAAGCCGCAAATACCCGATTACACGGGCAAAGCTTAACTAATGTTATTTATACCAGATAATATACTTTCCAGTCAAGGAAAAAACTGACTATAAGCCTTCTGCTTCCTCAAACAAGTAAACTTCGTTTCCCCGCAAGTCTATATTATAACCAAGTAACTTTATTTCTATTAAAGCATAAGGTTGCAAAAAGGGGGCTGATTGAGGTACTATTATGATTAGAAAACCCGGTAATGCGGTAAGGCAAGTTTTCACCGGAAAATTACCGTTGAGTGAAGGAGAATCCGAATATGAGCGAACAAAACAGCACGCGACGTGATTTCATAAAGGCTATGGGTCTGGGAGCCGCTTCGCTGGCGATGGCCCCGGCTTATGCCGGAGAAGAAACCTCATTACTTGTAGTCAGTCCTGAGCCGCGATTCGATCTGTCTCCGTATCTTTATATGCAGTTCATGGAGCCTTTGGGTACGACGGACGGTTCCGTAGCGGCAGCTTGGGATTTCAAGCGGGACTGCTGGCGAGAGGATGTCGTAGAGGTCACCAGAAAACTGTCGCCTTCTCTTATACGATGGGGAGGATGCTTCATTTCTTATTATAAATGGAAGGAGGCCGTGGGGCCGCGAGACCAGCGAAAACCAATGCTCAATTTATTGTGGGGCGGAGTAGATACCAACCAGGTCGGCACCCATGAGTTCGTGGATTTCTGTCGGCAGACCGGAGCTGAGCCCCTCATCTGTGTGAACTTCGAGTCTGACGGCAGAAAGAAATGGCAGCGAGATCCCAAAGGCAGCATTCGTTGGGCGGGGCCTGAGGAAGCGGCCGAATGGGTAAGATACTGTAACGCCGCCAACAGCAGGGAGCGAATCAAACACGGTGTAAGAGAACCTTATAATATCCATCTATGGCAGATCGGAAATGAAACCTCACACGACCGCAATGCTTTCGACTGCGAGACCGCTGCAAAGAAGACCGTTGCCTTTGCCAAAGCCATGCGAAAAGAAGATCCTGGTATTGATTTGATTGGCTGGGGCGACAGGGGATGGGCCCGCCGGATGCTTGATATCGCCGGTGAGCATCTTAAGTACATTGCCTTTCATCATATGTTCAATCCCGACCGAAATATTCCCAATTCTCCGCTGCGGGGAATTGAGTACCGTAAAGACCCGGCCTGGACGTGGGAACGCCTGATGAATGCCTGCAAGGTTCATGAAGCTCGAATCAAGAGAATGCGTGAGGAGGTGGCGGACTATCCGGTGCCTTTGGCTCTCACCGAATGCCATTTTTCCTTACCGGGCCGTAATAGGTGCGAGGTGCTTTCCACCTGGGCGGCGGGAGTTGCAAACGCAAGGCTGCTAAATGTTCACGAAAGGAACGGTGACAAGCTCAAGATTGCAACATTGGCCGATTTCTGCGGCACCAGGTGGCAGGTTAACGCCATTATGATTCCCGTGCCGGGTGGAAAATCATATATGATGCCTGTTGCTATTGTCATGAGTCTCTACCGGCATCATACCGGAGACAAGGCCGTTAATGTCAGCGAAGTGCCGGATGGTCTTGACGTTACGGCCAGCCGAAGCTCAAACCGAATATATCTGCACGTAGTCAATACCAATAGAGAACGCTCCACCACAGCTAAGCTGGTGATAAACGGGATGAAGATAAGAACAGGTCGTATTTTCGAATTAGCTGCAAATCCTGAATTCGAGGTTATACAAACCCAGTCCGACCGGATAGTTCCCGTAAAAAAGGACCTGCCAAAGAATGGTTTCTGGACCTTCCCGCCGGCCTCAGTCTCCGCAGTCGAATTGGATACTCAGCAAGCATAACAGGAACCGGAACTGTAACACCTGATGATGTGTTTTATGGACGACGGGAAAGAATCCTGGTTAAGCGGGCCGAGTTGAAAAGAAAAACAGTTCTTGAAAGGAAAGAATACAATAGTACAATGACAACCGGAGCTAAAATCGTCTCCTAAATCAGAGACTTCTTTGTCTCATTCTTGCTGACGACCTACAGTTGGATTACAATGGTACGAAAGGATTGATTAATGAATAAAATATTTCAAGGTGTCTATGCTGTTATTTGCACGCCCTTCACACAGAATGATAAGGTAGACGAGACGGCCTTGAGAAAGCATGTTAGGTTTCTTGTCGATGAAGGAAAAGTCCACGGTATCATCCCAAATGGCAGCACCGGAGAGTTTACAGCCTTATCTGAAGAGGAACGCAAAACAGTAGCTAAAATTGTCATTGACGAAGTAGCTGGCAAGGTGCCGGTGGTTGTCGGTACGGCGTCGGTTTCTACCAAAGAGACGGTCATGTACACCCAGCACGCTGCAAACATTGGTGCCGACGGCGTGATGATCGTGCCCCCCTACTACTGCCACCCCAACAACGAGGAAATCTTCGTCCATTACAGAACCATAACAAAAAACAGCGACATTGAGATTATCGTGTATAACAATCCGAGCACATCGGGAGTAGACATGAAGCCGGAGCTGATTGGCCGCTTAGCCGGGTTTGAAAGAATCTCGCACGTTAAGGAAAGTTCAGGGGATATCACCCGTGTAGCTGAAATACAAAGGCTCTGTGGTAATAAAATGAGGATCTTCTGTGGCTGCGATAATCTGTCACTGGAGATGTTCATCATGAGGGCGGCCGGCTGGATCGCACCTGTGGCGAATGTGCTTCCTCAATTATGCGTTGAACTGTATGAACTCGCCTCGATTGAAAAAGACTTTGAAAAAGCCAGGGAATTATATTTCAAATTGCTGCCACTGTTTACCATATTTGAAACAACTGGACAGTACATCCAGCTAACCAAGGACGGCTTGGGGATTCTTGGCAGACCTTATGGCATTCCAAGAAAACCGTTATTGCCACCTACGGATGAACATAAACAGCAACTTAAGGAAATATTAGCAACACTTCCGACTTGAAGCCTTTCCGGCGCGGCTGATAAAATGGATGTTGGCTTTGTATTGAAAGCCATTAATCTACACCAAATATTACATTTGGATATTTTCCCAGTCGTTCTCAAGCAAATCGAAGAAATGAATTGTTGATTGTCTGGATTGGTGTTTGCCCATAAGAATTTGACAGCCTTTCGCCCCCATTAGGTTTGCAGCTACTGCAGCAGTAAAAGGTGGCGTCCCGAGTTCTTTTTCCAAGCCTTCATTCTGGCCCTGGTAATGTTTCTCCAGCATTTTGCTACCGGGCCAAACGACACCCACTTCACCATACCATCCGGCGATGGCACCGTGGACCAGCGGACAGTTTGATGTCGAGCATTTTTGTGCGAGAACCAGCCTGTCGTCAATATTATCCAGGCAGTCAAACACCAAGTCAGTTTTCTCCCAAACTTCATCAGGCAGCTCATCAAGATGACTCTGAAAACCGGTAAACTCAACGGCTTTATTAATCTTCTCCAGACGCTCCTTTGCTTCGTTGATCTTTTCCTTTCCGAAGTTAGCTTCATTTGACAACAACTGCCTGTTCAGGTTGGTTTCCTCGAAAACGTCCGGGTCTGCTGCAATAATTTCCCCAATACCCACCCGGCCAAGCTGCTCAAGTAATTGTCCACCCAGACCGCCGAGGCCCACTAATACCACCGTGCTTTCAAAAAGCTTCAACTGCCCTGCGTAATAGAAAGTGCCCAGATTGCGAAGATAACGCTGAGGAGCAACACCCTTCTTAATAGCGAGCCATTCGACCTTCCTAAGGCAAATGCTGGTTTCAGTTGAAATTCTTTCCACCTGCCGCATAGCAATCTCTGAAGCTTCACATCCCGCAAAATACGGCTCCAAAATTCTTTCTTCATCGGGGCTAATTATGCTTGTAACCGATTTCACCAAAATCAGCCTCCACCTATGGCAGGAGGGAAAATATAGACCAAATCCCCATCAGAAAGGATCTTATCAAGGTCTTTCTGTTTGCCATTTACGGTAATGATCCGAACAAGCTTGAGGGGCAATCCAAGCATTTCTGCCAACTCGCGAACGGTGGCGCCCTCTTTAACATCCACCCTGCCGTCCGGGTGATTCTTCAGATATTTGGCAAACATACTCATGAGTTTTACGTTGACCAACATCAGACATACCTCATTGTACTGTTTTTCACTACGCCAAATTCAGTCTTTTCAACGTTTCCTTCGTCGGCTCCCCATTTTCATCCCAGCCTCGCAAAGCATAGTAATCTTTCATCAAGCCTTCAAATGGTATCGTCTTATCGGCACGGAAACCTTCCTTTGCCGCCTTGAACATCTTCCTGGGAAGGATGTCCGAGGCCTTATAATAACCATCCCGAATATTGTTAAGCCTCTGCACTGTGAAACCTCGCTGGCTGGCCAGCATCAAGTCATCTACAGAATAATCCCATCCAGTAATTGCGTTAAACATCTCAGAAATGTCTGTCAAGGACCAGTCACCGCCATCCACCATAAACATGCAAAGCACAAGCGAATTGATCAAAACTCCAAGGTCCTGGCACTTTACGGCCAATCTGCTCTGATTCTCTCTTTCAAAGAACTTCACCGTTCCCTCTTTGATGCCAACTTCGGGAATGAAAAAGCCGGCCATTTCAACGTCCTCGGAAGGACCACGGAAATGACAGGCACCACGTGTTCCCGTAGCATAAGTAGGCGCCAGCGAAATACAGGCCCGTGGATCGTGCGCAGGAAAATCCAACCCCTTGCAATGCACGACCTCAGCTACAGAGTCTTGATGAATCTTCTTAGCCGCCTCCAAAGTGCCTTCAGCAAAGACCGCACCAAAACCTTCCCGTCGTCCAATCTGTTCGACCAAAGCAAATAATGCCTTCGGGTCACCCCATTTCAGTTCCAATCCATTAGTATCGGCAGTTGTAATCCATCCTTTTTCAAAACACTCCATAGCAAAACCAACCATAGCTCCGACACTGATAGTATCCAGCCCCAATCGGTTGGCAATATCATTTGCAATAGCAACAACCTTAGGGTCATTTATCAGCAGATTTGTACCCATCAATCCGAGTGTCTCATACTCTGGTCCGATTCCTTCATACTTGTATTCTTCAGGCTCAGTAATCGTAATCTTACGATGACATCCAATCGGGCAATACTTACACGGCAAGGGCTTGGCGTTTAAGACTTTAGTATAATTTGGCGCACCAAGTTTTTTAGCTCCCTCAGGCCAAACGTCCTGCTCCCAGTATTTAATAGGCATATCGCCTAATCCTTCCGCAGTCTCACAAAGCCCCGGCGTTCCATGTAACCTGAACTCATTTTCTACGACCGTTTCATATATTTGTCTCTGTACCTTTTTGATCAGTTCCTCTGTGGCTTGTGGGTCATGCACCTCAACCTTCCTGGTTCCACGTACGGCCACAGCTTTGATGTTTTTTGACCCCATAATCGCACCAAGGCCACATCGCCCGGCAAAACTGTGTTTATCCACGGCGATACACGCAATCGCCGCCTTCTGTTCCCCAGCGGGACCGATAGCTGCAACACTGAGTCTCTTGTCACCTGTCTGTTCGTGAATTGCATCAATCGTTTCAAAGGTATCCTTGCCCCATAGGTCGCGGGCATCTTTGATCTGGACATCGTCATCCACAATCCGAATGTACACAGGATTTTCAGATACTCCTTTGATCACAAGTACATCATATCCCGCATCTTTCAATGCTGGCCCCCACGCTGCACCGGCCGCAGTATCCGCGAACGTCCCGGTAAGTGGAGATATGCCAACGATGCTGAACTTGGCCCCACCTGGTACTGCAGGCCCTTGTAATGGGCCCGTCGCAAAGATAAGTAAGTTCTGGGGTCCATACGGTTCTATTTTCTCGTGCAGCTCTCTCCGCAAAATCTCAGCGCCCAAGCCGGCACCACCAATAAAATCCTTCAGGTCCTTTTCAGCTATCGATTCCACTGTCGATTTGTGGTTGGTCAAGTCCACCATCAGCATCTTCTGCCAATATCCATTTTTCATTGTTTGTGCTCCGTATAAATCATTATTTTCTAATCCGCATCTCTTTGCCACCTGGGGCCGGGAGGCAAGTTTTCATTTAAGTATCCGGTAAGTAATTCATAGAGGTGGCGTCTTGTATTTTCGCCCTCTTTTATTGCGTGGGTGCGGTTCGGGTACGACATCATTGAAAAATGCTTATTGTGCTTAATCAGCTCGTTAATAAGGGCCTGGCAATTCTGGTAGTGACAGTTGTCATCGCCCGTACCGTAAACGATAAGAAGATTTCCCTCGAGCTGATGTGCATATGTTATTGGTGAACCGTTTTTATATCCCTGTTCATTGTCATCGGGCAGCCCCATATATCGTTCCTGGTAAATCGTGTCATAAAACCGCTGGTTGCTTATAAACGCTATTGCCATGGCGGTATGATAAAGGTCGGG
>CAZZAX010000012.1:0-63120 GCA_964653075.1 uncultured Pirellulales bacterium | reverse complement strand
CAACCGAGGAAACAGTAAAATTCGAAGCCCCCTTACCTGCGGACATGCAGAACTTCCTCGATATGCTCAGAAAGTATCGAAAATGATAAAACACTACCGATCTTCAGTAAATTCCGGCAATGCGTCAAGGACAAATTCGAATATGCCGCGGGCGGTTTCTATTGCTTTGGCTGCCTCCTCTTTGCTAACGTCCTCGTGAGGCCCAGGATAACGTGAATCGACCGCATAGGTAGTCAATATACCGGCACGGTCTTTGAATTGCTCAAGGTCGCCAAGCACAGAGATGCTGAGATTAAGAAGATTGCCGATATCATGAGTCTTTCCTGCCCTTACATCATGGAAAGTCAATAGCCCCTTGGGAGCCTTCTCTGCACATTGTTGCGAGTGAAAGGCCGCCGCCCAGTACACAGGTTCCGAATCATTCATAATGAGCTCCGCCAATCGAAGGTCGTCATCGGCGAGCATAATCCACTGCCTTGTTATCTCGAGCTTAGGATCCATAGACAATCCTGCCCTCACAAAGAGCTTCATTCATTATGGTGTTCTTCACGTGGCCATACCTATTGAACTGTTTTTCGGTACAGACAATTAAATCAAACGGGATTAGAAGGTCACGGAGACTTTTTCTTCCTTCAATGGTGATTTCCCGCGTTGATTTATCTGTATCGCGCACTACAACGAGCAAATCGACATCGCTGTCGTCGTCAGGGGTGCCCGCAGCATGTGAGCCAAAAAGATAGATCCTCTCCGGGTGGATTGACTCGGCTAAGCGCCTTGTAATTTCATTGAGCAGTTTTGTTGAAATCTCTTTCATAAATACGCGCCTCTTGGCTATGACGCAATTATAGCGGATGTTAAAATTCTATCAAACCTGTCGATAATATTCAAGTTGTGCATTATTCAATTCGCAGGTGTTTATATCTGCGGGAGTTTTGCAAGGTTTATATCGGAGCTGGCAACTATTTATAATGCACCTTAGGATACTGCTTTTTCCGGGACAAGTCGAACCTCAACTCTGCAATGTAATGCACTTGCAATGCGGCGGAGCATGTTAAAGCTATGGCCGTTGTAATCTGCATCTTCCAGCCGGCTTATAACAGATTGGGTGGTTCCGACTAATTTAGCCAATTGCGCCTGACTCAGTCCGGCTTGTGTGCGAAGGTCATAAATTTGGCCTGCTATATCTAATTTCTCACGTTCTTCTTTCAGAGAAGCCAGTTGTTTGGGATCGTCTTTAATAAAGATGTTGTGTAGTATCTTTACAGCGTTGGTTGTGGTTTGTTTCTTCATAATCAGTCTTTCATTTTAAAGCTATGCAGCGACGGATATTGAACGAATTTATCTCGATAAGCCATTGCCTTTTTTATTTCAGTAGCGGGAATCTTGTCGGTTTTGATAAGCCCATTAGTAAGAAGCACAATGTTTTCGCCTACAAAACAGTACAATATTCTGTATTGTACTCGCTTGACTATCGGCTTGAGTTCATAAATTCCCTTGTCTAAATAGTCGGCATAAGGTCGTCTTAGCTCGTAACCTTCGGCAGCCAGCATATCAATCATTGTGATGCATTTGTCCTGGACTTTTCGAGGCTGCTTTTTAAGCCATTTGACTAACGGGACCGACCCGTCTTTGTCTTGATATATAACAATATCTGTTTTAGGCACCTTTATCGTCTCCTTAAAGTATCGCATATTTGCGATAACAATTCAAGTAAAATCCCGCTGTTTTAGAAGTTTTTTTACTTCCACCGATAGAATATCTCGAGCCTTACTCAATCCGGCCTGTTTCTTTACCTCTCCCGGTTCTTTACCTCTCCCAAATCTTTTCTATTCCTGTGGCAGTTTTGCAAGGTCGATGTCTGAGCCGGCGACCATTAGAATATCATCCTCATAGATGATGGTGTTTGGCATTGGAACGTTTATGATTTTGCTTTTCTCGCTCTTTTTGCTTTTGCTGTGCTCGCCCCTCTTAATCAATACCAGGTTCACGTTGTATTTCTGTCGGAGCTGCAAGTCCATAACGGTCTTTCCGTCGAAGCTTGCAGGGGCTTTTATGCGGGCCAGGCTGTAGCCGGGCGTGAAGTCTATTTTTTCTCCGATTTGCGGTGCGATGAGCTTATAAGCCCATCGCTGGGCCGATTCGATTTCAGGATAGATAACTTCTGTTGCACCTACTTTGGAGAATACTTCACCTGCAATCAAATCTTCCGCTCTTGCGTATATTTGTTTAACTCCCATCTGCCGGAGGTTAACAACCGTCAGGACCGAGGCCTCAAAGCCGCGTCCGGTTCCCTGTCCTATGCCGATGATAGCAACGTCAACCTTATCGATGCCCTGGGCCTTAAGCGCTTCTTCATCGGTACTGTCGAGCCTGACGGCGTGGCTTACCTGGTCTCGAATAAGCTCTATCTCGTCTCTGTTTCTGTCAATAGCGATAACCTCCGCTCCGCTCATTGCAAGGGCGATGGCCAGTTTCTGGCCAAATCGTCCCAATCCTATTACAGCAAACCGCTTCATAACTTATTCCTCGTTTCTCGATCCATGTTTCTCGATACCCGCCGAGACAGGCATCGAACACCCGGCTTACCCGACGATTACCGCCTCATCCGGGTAATTATATCGAACCGGTTTTATGTTAAACGTCAGTGCCGCCAGCAATGTCAAAGGTCCAAGCCTTCCGATAAGCATTGCCGCAATAATAATCAATTTGCCGGCGGTTGTCAAAGAAGGTGTTATACCCGTAGTAAGACCGACTGTTCCGAGGGCGGAACCGGCTTCGAACATAATCTCAGACATGGTAAATTCGTTCGAGTTCTCTGTAATGCTGAGTGCCAGTGTAGCAATAAACAAAACGGCCACGAAGAGCAGTGTAACAGTTACCGCTCTGCCTACGACCACTATCCGAACCGACCGCCTGAACATCTCCACTTCCTCGCGTTTGCGCAGGGCCGCTACTGCGGTCATTATCACTACGGCCAATGTTACGGTCTTGATTCCGCCGGCCGTAGAGCCCGGTGAGCCGCCTATGAACATAAGCAAAATCAGGATAAATTGGCTTGATGCCGACAGACTTGATATATCGACGGTGTTGAAACCCGCCGTTCTTGCCGTAACCGATTGAAACAGGGCGCCCAGAATATTACTATGTTCGGTCGGATTACCCTGGCCTGCGTAGCGCTCAAATAAAAGTATAGCTAACATTCCCAAAACTATCAGACATGTACTTACACTAAGAACTATCTTGGTCTGCAATCTCAGCCTTTTTGGCGTTTCCATCGAAAGCCGGTAGCGTTTGTAAAACAATTTTTTGAAGAACCGTTTTACCCTGTCAGCCGCAGTATTGACAAGGTCATAAAGCACACCAAAACCGAGTCCGCCAAGGATAATCAGCGGACAAACTACTACATACACACCCCAGCTTCTGTTATAACTGACAAAACTGTCACTAAACAAGCTAAAGCCCGCATTACAAAAAGCGCTGACCGAGTGAAAGATACTATAGAACCATTGCTGGTGACCATTAGCGACCTGCCCGGGCACGTCGTTCCACATTCCGAAAAGGCTGACTGTGCCGAACGCCTCAATAAACACTGTTCCGATGAAGATAAACGCTATCATGTTGCCTATCCGACTGAGTGTGCGGGCACTTAGTAAATCCTGCATTGCCGCTGATTCACGCAGGCTCAATGCCTGTCCCAGCAGCAGTGCAAATACCGCACCAAAGACGACTATTCCCAAACCACCAAGCTGAATCAAAGTTAGAATAACTATCTGCCCCATTAAACTAAAATCCTGGCCTGTATCTTTTACGATTAACCCTGTAACACAGGTTGCACTTGTTGCAGTAAACAAGGCGTCAACAAAACTCAGGTTTTCACCGCTGGATGCCAGAGGCAGCATTAGCAAACCGGCGCCGGATATTATCAAAACAAGGAAACTCGCTATTAAAGTTTGTGTCGGGCTCTTGCCGGACGCCGCCAGGTTTACACTTGTCCTGCATAGCTTTGCAACTACCTGTATAACAAGATAGATACCTACTGCGAAGTGCCGAACTATGACAGCTTCCGCTTTCGTAGGGGCAAACCAGCGGCCGGCCCCGATTGCGACAACACCGAGCATAATTAAAAGCGGAATTTCGAACCAGTTTGCCCGCCAGAAATCGACTTTTGAAACCGAATTGGAGAGCCGAATTATTTTTTCCGCAACAAAGATGCAAAGCAAAACGACCTGAATGGTATATAAGACAACCTCCGGCAGCAGCTCCTCCTCAAAACCGCCGAAGAGCAGAATAAAAGACGCCGCAACCATAGCCGACGTCAAAGCATTGACGGCGATTAATATATTCTCAAGCCGTTTGTCTTTATACTCTATCCGCATAATTCAAATTTCGTTCTTTGAATTTAGATGGATGATTGTAAGTTTAAAGAGCGCAAATCGCAAACCGAAAAAATGAAAATTATTCAGGCCACATCTGCTAATCCCAGTGCATCACCGAACTTAGCCAGTAACGCCTGGCGTATATTTTTGTGTTCTGCCTTCGTTAACATCGGGTCCTGCGAGACCAGCTCGAATGCATTTTTCCGGGCCATTACCAGCAGGCCGAAGTCGCCTACGATATTTGCTATTTTCAAGTCCGGCAGTCCGTGCTGTCTGGTGCTGAACATCTCACCGGGCCCGCGCAGCCGCAAATCATGTTCGGCTATCTCGAAACCGTCGTTGCTTCTGGTCATTATTTCGAGTCTGCTTTTGGCTGTTTCGCTGTCGGTCTCGGCAAACAAAAAACAATATGACTTAGACTCTCCCCTTCCGATACGCCCTCTTAGCTGATGCAACTGCGCCAATCCGAATCTGTCCGCTCCTTCTATTACCATTATTGTTGCGTTAGGAACATCGAGGCCGACCTCGACCACAACGGTTGAGACCAGCAAATCGATTTTGCCTTTGCGAAACTCCGACATAACCTGCTGCTTTTTAACCGAGGGCATCTGTCCGTGCAAAAGCTCAACGGTAAATTCCGGAAAAACCTCCGCCGAAAGAAACTTCCACTCGTCGGTTGCGGCTTTGACATCGTTGTCCACCGCAAGGACTCCCGGGAACTGCTCAACGGCGGTAATCCGGGGATAAACAAAATACGCCTGTTTGCCCGCCTTTAAACGCTCACGGATAAACTCGAATGCTTTTATGCGGTTTTGCCGCCCGACCCAGCGTGTAATTACGGTGCCTCTGCCCGGCGGTGAATGTCTGATGACGGAAACATCCAAATCTCCGAACGCGGTCATCGCCAGCGTTCGTGGAATGGGTGTAGCGGTCATAACAAGGCAGTGCGGAGTGGTTTGCTTTCGCAGTTGTGCCCTTTGTTCGACTCCGAATTTATGCTGCTCATCGATTATCACCAGTCCTAATTCTTTAAATTCGATATCTTCCTGCAATAATGCCACCGTCCCGACGATAATATCAATCTCGCCGCTTTTTGTCCGCCCTAAAAGCTCGGTCCTCTTTTTACCGGTCAGTCCGCCTGTTATCAAAATCCTTTTGACCTTGCTGTTTCTTAAATATCTTTCAATGCTTAGAGAATGCTGGCCGGCTAAAATCTCCGTCGGCGCCATAATAGCAACCTGCATTCCGTTGGCGACCGCCAGTAAAGCGGCGTAAAGCGCCACCACCGTTTTGCCCGAACCCACGTCACCCTGTAACAGACGGTTCATCGGCTCGTTTCTGCTCATGTCCGAAACGATTTCAGCTATGCAGTTGTTCTGGTCCTCGGTGAGTAAAAACGGAAAACGTTTTCTGATTCGGCTGTCGATCTCGTCACTGCACGTGCAGGGCCTGGCCGCCGAGAAATGCTGAACCTTATACCGGCGAAGCGCCAATCCCAACTGCATTAAAAAAAGCTCGTCGTATTTTAATCTGCGTTTTGCCTGTGCAAGTTTCTTCTCGTCCGGCGGTAAATGTATCCACTTAAAAGCGTCTTTTCTGCAGATAAGGTGTGCTTTCTTTAGAAAACTTTTGTCATAAAACTCCGGCAAAAGTTTATCGGCCGCCTGATGTACGCGCCCTATTATCTTTTTGATTTGCCCGCTGCTCAGTCCTTTACAGGCGGGATAGACCCCGCCGCTGAAATACTCCGCCGAGCGTTGATGTTCTTCGTCGAGCACAACGAACTTCGGATTGGTCAGTTGCAACTGATGTTTGTACACAGCAGCTTTGCCCGATGCAATTATTACCTGGCCCGGCGCTAATTGATTGCGAAGGTATCCGCCGTGGAACCATATAATTCTGCATACCCCCGTATCGTCACTGATGACTGCTTCGAACAGCGGCTGCCTGCGATAGCTTTGGTAGTCTGTTGACTCGACAAGACCGATAACAGCCACATTCTTGCCCGGCTGTATCTGAGTTATCTTTGTTGGCTCGGGAATAAAATTCCAGTCGCGGGGAAAATACTCCAATAAATCCCCTACGGTCTTGACTCCAAGGCGTGCAAAGGTCTCGGCTCTACCAGGGCCTACACCTTTTATATATTGAACAGGCATCGAAATGCTGATTCTGTTCCCTGATTTTTCGTTAACCTCAGTTGTCCTATGTCCTGCCATAGGGCATACATTATCAAATTTCAGTTAGTTTGAGTAATAAAATATAGTAATGCAATTCTTACGTTATTGTGCGAAACCGTGTTTACCGAGGAGCTTAACAAACCGAACATCGCAGATTACTCTTTCTATAAGTTTATCCTGTCTTTTTTCGCAGACAACCAGCTCCTGTGCCCCGCCATAACCGACAGGCCCGATTAAAAAGCCGCCGTTTGCAAGCTGTCTGAGCAGGGGTTTCGGTATTTGAGGCACCGCGGCGGTAATCATAATCCTGTCAAAGCATCCTGATTTTGGCAGCCTCGATGCCGGCCAGCCGCAACTGCCGTCACCAACATAGAACTCCACGTTACTTACGCCCAACCTGCCAAGGACAGCCTGGGCCGACTCGGACAGCTCGGTAAATCTTTCTACGGTATAGACTTTTTTTGCCAGCTTACTCAGCACGGCGGTTTGGTACCCGCTGCCCGTTCCAATCTCCAGAACCTCGCAGTCGGGACCGACCCAAAGTTCCTGAGTCATCAGGGCGACAATGTACGGCTGAGAAATAGTCTGGCCCATCCCTATAGGCAGCGGGCCGTCGTTATAGGTTTGTGAAAAATACGACTCCGGTACAAATTCCTCCCTCGGAACTTCAGCCATCGCTCTGAGCACGCGCTCGTCGGTTATATCGCGCCCCTTAAGGTCCCGCCTGAGCATTTGTGCTTTGGCTTTATCAAATATGTCTTTATTCTCCCATCCATACATAGTTGTAATAATCGCTTGTTATCTGCTGTTTTGCAAACCAATTTTACGGGTTTGCAGTGTTAGTTTGACGATTAAAAAAATAATAGTTTGACGGCCGCTACGGCTGCTAAAATCTGCACAACGGCGGCAAATGCCTTTTGTGGAATTCGTTTGAGAAAGAATATCCCAATCACCGCGCCGACGGCAATAAACGGCAGCATCATCAAATCAAGCTTCACTGATTCGACTGTCATCATATTAAGGTTGCTGCTGAACGGCACCTTCAGCCAGTTGACAACGAAGAAAAACCACGCCTGCGTCCCGACGAATTCTATCTTTTCCAGTCGCATCGCCAGAAGATAGATGACCATCACGGGTCCGGCTGCGTTGGCCATCATTGTCGTTACCCCCGCCATAAAACCCAGCACCAAGGCAAACCACCACTGACTCGGAATCGCTGTGTCTTTGCCTCTTGTCCTCGTTCGCCAAAAATGGACACCCAGCATGAATAAAACTATCCCGCCGATTATCGGCTTGAGCTGATTATCATCATCGATCAGGCGCAGAAAAAAATACCCCGCGGCAATCCCCGCAAGAGCGGGCGGAAGCAGCCGCAGCACGTGGGTCCACCTGGCATTGTGCCGATGATAGGCCACGGCAAATATATCGGCCAGTATCAGGATACCGAGCAGCACACCCACGGATTGCCGCGCTGGAATCGCAATTGCCATCAAAGGCACAGCCAGGATTGCGACCCCGGGTATCCCCGTTTTTGAAATCCCAATCATCATCGCACATAAAGCCACAATAATCCAGCCGGACAGCTCCAATTCCAACGTTCCTGCTCCTTTATAAAAACTTCTTCACAGCCTGCTTAATTTCTAAACTTTGCAATCTATCGGTTTTACGTCCTCTTTGCAATTGACAACTGGTAATTTATAATCGAAAATAGTTAATAATCTTCTGATAAATGGTGGATTTCGAAAGGAGGCCGAAAAATGAGTGTCCGGAGAATTGTATCCAGCGGGCGTACGAAAAAGGCACTTTTTTATTTGCTGGCGGCGGTATTAGGGGGATGTGGCCCCGTTATGTCGCTGCATCCGCTTTATACGGAAAAGGATGTAATGTTCGAAGAAAGACTCCTCGGCAGATGGGTGGATGATCCGAACAGCCCTGAAACTATCTGGGAATTCAAGCGTATCGAAGAACCGAATAATGCATACAACCTGGTTTTTTCCAATGAGGACGGCCAAAAAGGTTCTTTTGTTGCTCATTTGGTCAGGCTGCAGTCCGAAGGGACCCCAGGGCAGAACAGGCTCTTTTTAGATGTTTACCCAAAAGAATTCCCCTGGGATATAGAAGACCCGAACAAGGTAGAGTGGTCATATAACTCTTTCTTCCTGATACCCGCCCATACTTTTATAAAGATAGACTTCAGCGGGCCTCAGTTGAAAATGTGGTTAACAAATGAAGAAGAGATGAAGAAACTTCTCGAAGAAGAGCCGAATGCCTTAAAACATACGTTCATTGAGGACAAGCTTATTCTAACGGCGCCTACGAAAGAGCTCCGGAGCTTTGTACTTAAATATGCCGATGACAAAAGAGTATTCAAGGGGGACATTGTCCTGGTTCGTAAGAAAAACTAAAACCAGAATGCCCCAAAACTATCGAACCTTAGCGGCAGTTCAAAAGAATATATATACAGGTAATATTTATGAATGATCAGCCGGAATATAAACAGGGACCAGGACCACAGGATGGTACGCATACCGAGCCCAGGCGCTATCTGGTTAATATCGATTCTATCTCGACGCACCAGCTTTTTACGGATTGTCTGGTGATAGGGGCGGGCATCGCGGGCCTTCGGGCCGCCATTGAAGCAGCCGATCACTGCAATGTCATCGTCGTTTGCAAAGATACTATAAGAAACAGTAACACCGCCAAGGCCCAGGGGGGTATCGCCACGGTGCTGGATAAAGCGGATACATTCGAATCACACATAGCCGATACGCTTAAGACCGGCTGCGGGATATGTGATGAGGCAATAGTTGACCTTGTCGTTCGCCATGGATCGGAACTGGTAAAGCAACTGCTCAAATGGGGCACTGAATTCGACCTGGTTGACGGGCATATCGCCGCTACACTCGAAGGCGGCCACAGTTACCCTCGTGTTGCTCATGCACACGGCGATGAAACGGGGCGGATAATCTTGGAGGCACTTATCAAAAAAGTCAGGCAGAACTCGAATATCAGGATAATGGAAAATTTCTTTGCTATCGATTTGCTCACCAACGACCAGAACAAATGTATAGGAATGGTTGGCCACGATAATCACAGGAGCCCACAGATAATCTGGGCGGCAAACACAATCCTGGCGAGCGGAGGGGCCGGACAGCTCTACCGCGAAACTACGAACCCGGAAGTTGCAACCGGTGACGGTATTGCTATGGCTTACCGCGCCGGTGCCGTATTGCAGGACCTGGAGTTTGTGCAGTTCCATCCGACCACGCTTTACATCGCCGGTGCCACACGGGCTTTAATTACTGAGGCACTTCGAGGTGAAGGGGCGGTGCTGCTGGATTGCAAAGGCCGGCGTTTTATGAAGGACTTTCATGAAGCCGCCGAGCTTGCACCACGTGACATTGTCAGCCGGGCCATCCTTACGCAGATGCGAAAAACCGAGTCAACACATGTCTATCTGGATGTTCGGCACATCGATAAGGCGTATTTTGCGAAAAGGTTTCCGTACATTAACGAGCTGCTCGAAAGTTTCGATATAGATATCGCTCACGACCTTATCCCTGTTCGGCCCAGCGCACACTATATGATAGGCGGCGTAAAGACCGACGGCCTGGCTAAAACAAGTATCGAGAATCTTTACGCCTGCGGTGAAATAGCTTCCACGGGCCTGCACGGTGCGAATCGGCTCGGCAGTAATTCGCTGCTCGAAGGTCTGGTATTTGGCAAAATAGCAGGGAAGGCTGCTTCACAGGCAGCAGAAGCCAGCGCGGCGCATCTTAAGCATCCTTTGATAAAATATCGAATACCGCATTCGGACCGTACCCTTCTGGATGCCGACGATGTCAGGAATTCACTTCGGGCACTTATGTGGCGAAATCTTGGAATCACCCGCTGGGCGCAGTTGCTCGAAGAGACCCGGGAGATTATCAGTTTCTGGCAGCGCTATGTGATGGACAAAATCTTTGATTCGCCAGACGGCTGGGAATGCCAGAATATGCTGACGGTCTGTCTTCTTATGGCACAGTCGGCGCAAAAGCGGCAGGAAAGCCGGGGCGTCCACTTCAGAAACGATTTCCCTGAAACCGATGATGAGCACTTTAAAAAACATATCGAAGTAGTAAGATGACGAACTTTGTAAGATTTTTACCACGCCCTGATTAGGTTTTTTCTTCTATATCCCTCACAAGATATGCCGCTGTACTATAGAAATGTACAGCGTTTGGGCATATTAAAATTCAGTGGTAATATTAGGTATCGTGATTGCCGTGCAGATATTTCGCATCAAGTTTATCTTTTTCACGGCCTGTTGATTCCTCAAAACTTTCATAGTAATATTATATCACAACTTTAAAGGTGGGGTGGACAACAAAACGCACTTTTGCTATAATAAATCGTAGTTGATAATGGAATAATAAAAAGTAAATAACCGATTAAAAGAGTGGGTCGGGCGACCGCCCCTGCTGCTTCGCTTTTGCGAAGCAAAACGGCGGGGGAGGAAAGTCCGGGCAGGACAGGGCACGGTGGTGGCTAACGGCCACCCGGGGTGACCCGCGGGAAAGTGCCACAGAAAATACACAGCCGATCCTGAATTCACTTTGTGAGTTCGGGAGGCAATGGTGAAATGGTGCGGTAAGAGCGCACCGCGGCGATGGTGACATCGCCGGCAGGGCAAACCCCACCGCCTGCAAGACCAAGTGGCCGGTTACTCGGCCCGGGTATGAGCGGTTAAGCTTACCGCTCAGCCGGCGGGTAGGTCGCTTCCTGCATCTGTTCAGAGTGCAAGCTCGAATGGGTGCCGGAGAGCCGGCTGGTGACAGCCGGTCAAGATAAATGGTCGCCGTTCGCCGTTATCGGCGAAATACAGAACTCGGCTTACTGGCCCGCTCTTTTTTTGGCTTGATTTGTTGTGTTTCAATCATGTGCGCAAATGCGCCCAGGCGGATTTTCACTATTGCAATATCCCCTTTAACAACGAGCTGGATTTTGCCTTTGTCAAAATTAATGTGATCGAATTCAACACCTCCGGCCTGGCTCAGTCTCGATGCAAGGACGGGTGACCTGTCCAGTTCACGCAAAATCACATCGAATGTCTGATTTATGAGCATCCTGCAAATATCGATTGTTTTACTTCCCTGGTCGGGGGTATCCGGATCGTCGCGAAGCTCATTCATGTCCTTGCGAAGATAATTTAAGACGTTCCGGAGTATTTCAATTCTTCTCGCGTTATCGCTCGTGCCGGGGTCCGCAAACACTTCTTTTTCCAATTCTACTTCGCAGTCGAACCGAAGGCCCTGGTTGGGTTCGAATTGAATACTTTTAGTCTTGTCATCAACAACGAAGAAATACTTACGAACTACATTCAGCTCATTTTCACTGAAAGTAACCATATTAAACCAGGTTTGATATCCGTCTTCGCTTTGTCCTGCTGAGACGACGACGTCTTCACTGTGGCTAATCATCTCAGCCGCCGCTAAGTCGGCTTGCGAGTCATCATTCAGTCTTTGAATCATAGGCACTGCGTTTTGAATGATGCTTTGCTTTACTACTATCCGGTCATAGGGGGCCGAAAGCCTCGCCTGGCGGGAGCGATGCTTGGCCTTCGTCCATGGACTTACGGTGGAGCAGCCCGCCTGAAAAGCGACCAGAACCAAAGCGGAGAAAATACAAATATAAACCGCCGATTTAAGATTCGTCCTTCGTAGTAGTACTGCTACGGAGAATGGACGACTTGCAGTTTTCGATTTGTCCGTCGCGAATCGGCGGTCAGCCGTCTTGATTTGCTTTGATTTTATCCGTACCATGACATCTTCCCTCTGGTCTTTCGTACGTGCGGCGAACAAGGATTAACGAAACAAGCTTGTTGCTTTTAGACTTGTTTCGAATCAATCCACTTCATCATGTCGCGCAGTTTTCGCCCGACCGTTTCCAGTTGACTGTTGTGGTCTTTTTGGTAAAGGGCATTGAAGTTTTTAAGTCCTGACTGGTATTCGTTGACCCATTCTTTGGCGAACTCGCCTGATGTAACTTCCGACAGTATCTTTTTCATTTCGGCTTTGGTTTGGTCGGGGATAATTCTCGGCCCGCGGGTCAGGTCGCCGTATTCGGCGGTATTGGAGATGCTGTACCGCATATAGCTCATTCCGCCCTCGTACATAAGGTCAACAATCAGTTTTACTTCGTGCATACATTCGAAGTAGGCGATTTCTGGTTGATATCCTGCTTCTACCAGCGTCTCGAAGCCGGCTTTGATAAGCGCCGTCAGGCCGCCGCAAAGGACACACTGCTCACCGAACAAGTCCGTTTCGGTTTCTTCTTTGTACGTTGTTTCGATGATCCCCGCGCGGGCGCCGCCTATTCCGTTTGCCCAGGCCAGGGCAATTTGTTTGGCGTCGCCGGTTGCGTCCTGCTCGACGGCTATAAGGTTCGGCACACCACCGCCTTTTTCGAATTCGCTGCGAACCAGGTGTCCGGGCCCCTTCGGAGCAATCATCACGATGTTAACAGTCTCCGGCGGCACAATATACTTAAAGTGAATGTTAAAGCCGTGACAAAAACCGAGTGTCTGTCCCGCCATTAAATTGGGAGCAATTGCATCGGCATACACTTTCGCCTGAACCTCGTCCGGAAGGGTTACGATAATAAGCGTCGCGCCGTCCATGGCCGTCTTTATATCGGTCGGAGCGAAACCGTGCTTGGTCGCCAGCTTAAAGTTGTCCGTACCTGCCAGCTCGGCCACAGACACCTCTATCCCGCTGTCGCGAAGATTCAGACTGTGAGCATGACCCTGACTGCCATAACCAATTACCGCTACTTTTTTACCCTTTAATGCATCTATCGGAGCGTCTTTTTCATAATAGATTTTTGCTGCCATAACGTCAATTCTCCTAACACTTTTTGTATTTTTAAAATTATTGTCCCTTTGATTCCTGCATTTGAACCTCTTGAAAAATCCAAAATCCGGCTCGATTTTGGCCGAACTGTAAGTCGTGCATTCAACTGCCGGATTTAGAACCTGCGTATTATAGTAAAAGCTGCCGATTAGGCAAGAAATTTATAGGCGTGCCAATTTCGCGTTCGCATCCTGCCTGTGGCCTGCCGGGATGCGAATTACGGTTCGATTTTTGCATATCGCGGCATTGCTATTGTCCCGGTTCTTGCCACGCTTTTAATCCCGTAAGGCTTGCACACGTTGATGAATGCTTCGATCTTGGTCTCAGGCCCGCTGATTTCGACCATGACAAACTTTTGGCCGATATCGACAACTTTGCCCTTAAACATTTCTATCAGCGATAAGATTTCAGACCGCTTTTCAGGCGGCGCCGAAATGGCTATAAGCATCAGGTCACGCGCTACTACCGGCTTGCCGACAAAATCCTGGACCTTGACAACCGGAACAATCCTGGCTAATTGTTTCCGGACCTGTTCGAGTACCCTGTCGTCGCCGACAACGACAATCGTCATCCGGCTAAGCTGCGGGTCTTCGGTCCGCCCGACAACCAGAGAATCGATATTAAACGCCCGGGCCGCGAACATCCCCGCAACATGGGCCAGAACACCAGGCTTGTTTTCAACCAATGCGCTTATTATATGCTTCATTTTTCATCCAGCTTTCTTAACCTAAAATCAGATTAACCTTTCCAGTATATCAAGCCCGCTCATCTCGTCGATGCTTTTGCCCGCCGGAACCATCGGCCATACATTTTCTTCGCTCTCGACTCTAAAGTCAACAACGCAGGGCATCTTTTCGGTCAACATTTGCTTTACCGCTTTGGGGACATCGGTTTTTTTATCGACGGTTATCCCGACCGCACCCAGGGCGCGTGCAACGGTTGCATAATCAGGATTGGACAGATAGCTTTTGGAATAACGCTTGCCATAGAAAAGCTCCTGCCACTGACGAACCATTCCCATGTAACCGTTGTTCAGGATGCAGACCTTGATTGGCAGCTTATGTTCGACCGCCGTCGAAAGCTCCGTCATTGTCATATTGAAACTGTGGTCGCCGTCAATATCAACAACTGTGGTGTCGGGTTTGGCTATCTGTGAACCTATCGCGGCCGGAAGGCCAAAACCCATCGTCCCCAGTCCGCCGGAGCTTATGAGCTGTCTCGGCCTGATGAATTTGTAAAATTGGGCCGCCCACATCTGGTTTTGTCCGACACCCGTCGTAACGATTGCGCTGTTTTTGGTCTGACGGCAAATCTCCTCGATAACGTACTGCGGCTTAATCGAACTTGAATTCTGGTCATACCGAAAGGCAAACTTCTCTTTCCACTCGGCGATTTTTTTGAACCATCTTTTTCTATCGTGGTGTTCGACTTCCTTAACCAGCTCGCCGAGGATGACTTTGGCATCGCCCACGACGGGAATATCAACGCTGACATTCTTCGATATGCTCGTAGGGTCGATATCGATATGTATTATCTTTGCGTGCGGAGCGAACGTTTCGATTTTGCCCGTAACCCGGTCGTCAAACCGCGCACCGACGGCAATAAGCAAATCGCACTCCTGAACAGCATAATTCGCATACGCAGAGCCGTGCATCCCGAGCATATCAAGAGATTCCGGTTTTCTCTGGTCATAACTGCCCAGTCCCAGCAGTGTCATTGTTACCGGCAGATGCGCTTTTTCAGCCAATTCTCTAAGCTCCTTGCTTGCGTTGGCTGCTATGACACCGCCGCCGACGTAAAGCACCGGCTGCCTGGATTTATTTATTGCCTTGGCGGCCGTGGATATCTGCCGTGCATGTCCCTCGCTGCGGACCCGGTAACCGGGAAGCTTCATCTCCTTTGAGCTATCGGTACGGTGCTTATTGACCGCAACATCAACGGGTATATCGATAAGGACCGGGCCCGGCCTGCCGGTCGAGGCAATATGAAACGCCTCCCGAATCGTGCGGGCGAGGTCTTTGATGTCCTTGACAATGCAGTTATATTTTGTAACGGGACGGGTAATGCCGGTAGTATCGGCCTCCTGGAATGCATCGTTCCCGATAAGCTCCGTGCGGACCTGTCCGGTCAGGGCAACCAGCGGCACCGAATCCATATTCGCCGTAGCAAGGCCCGTAACCAGGTTGCACGCGCCGGGCCCGCTGGTCGCTATCATGACGCCGACCTTTCCGCTGGCGCGGGCGTATGCATCGGCCATATGGCAGCCGCCCTGTTCGTGACGCGGGACAATAAAATGAATCGGCGCATCATATAACTTGTCGAACAAAGGCAGCACCACACCGCCGGTATATCCGAATATCGTATCGGCGCCCTGTTCGATGAGCGTATCGACGATGATTTGTGCGCCTGTTTTAGTAGTGGATTTTGTGGCACGGCCATCTTGGCCGTGTTCAGGGGCTTCATGCCCGTGCCGCTGACCGGCCGACGTGCGGGATTTGGACTTCATTTCTTTTTTCCTTTCCTGACAAACACTGCGGGCTGACATCTTGAACTCCATACACCCGGACAAGATGAAAACCCTTTTGTTATTCCGGCGGCTCACCGTACCTTGCGGCAGCCTTCAATTATGGCTCTTACGGGCCCCTCCGGTGAGCCAGCCGTTTCCTCCCGGAATCGACCGAATCATCCGAAGATACGAAACCCTGCCATAATCCCGTAACTATCCCATACTGGGAAGTCTCAGGGTCGTATTTGCCTGTTTTCAAACAAATACGAGGCCATTATACAACAACCATCCACTTCTGTCAATTATTTTCGGCGTTTTCTATGGCCGCCAATAAAGATTTTTCCTCTTTTACCGTGGCACGGGCATCACGTGGCACGGGCATCCTGCCCGTGTTTACAGCCTTCCAGGCCGTGCCTCCTACATTTTCACCCCCTTTGCATAAAAATAGCTGGCCAAAACCGGAATTGCTGATATAATGATACCGCTTATAAAATTTATTGGAGATTTGTTATGTGTGAAAATTGCGGTTGTACCGAAGCTAACACCGAACAGACTATGGAAGAAAAGGTCCAGGACACAATCGAGGCCATTCGGGAAAGCCTTAAAAGCCACGGCGGCGACGTTGAGCTGGTCGCAATTGACCCCGACAACACCGTCAAAGTTCGCCTCCAGGGGGCCTGCCAGGGCTGCCCCGGCGCTACCATGACGATGAAATTGGGAATCGAAAGAATCCTAAAGGAAAAAGTCCCTGAAATAAAAGAAGTAGTCGCCGTAGATTAACAATCCCAGGCGTACCCTTATTATTTTAGGGGCGGTTCGCGACTTGTGCCATAGGTAACCGCCCACATGTGATTTACGGATTTTCCGTTACGTCTGGATTTTCTTAGCTATTCTTTTTAGAGCGGCCTCTTGCCCCACCAATTATTCTACATTTCTACCTGCGGTTCGCTCCGTTTTAAATCACTCCACCGATTCGCGTTTGCGTGAAAGTACGATGCTCATGCTGGCCTCCAGTAGAAATGCTCTTATACCCTTTTTCCTTTTAACTTTTTCCTTTTGCTTTTCTGTCTTTTCTCTGTTATCCTCTACCCCTAAATGCGTATGGCGGACATCTTGTTAGATATTGCGGTAGTTTAAATTAGCGTAATAAGTTAGGTGATATTGAATGAATGCTAAACAACATGCATGTTTGGGAGTTATAGCTGGTGGGGGCTATACTTTTGTTAAGTATCTCTGGGAAAAATCAAATGACCCAAACACGAATTTTCCTTGGGGGCGACTTGTAATAAATATGGGCTTGGGCTTAACCTTTGCTTCACTCCCTGATTGGATAGAACCCGCAACAAATCCCAATCATAGGAAGTTTTTCCACAGCCTTTCTACAGCTGGATTAGTTGGCTATGGAATGTTTGGCAAACACACTCGCAATTTAGATGTCAATTTGCAAGATTCTGTCAGAGCGATTGGATTGTCTTACCTTTGTCATCTTGCTGCCGACGCGACAACTCCAAAATCGTTACCACTAATACATCCTAAGATCGTATAAGTAAATAATCGAGCGAATTGCATATGAAATTACTGGTGAGTCGGTTGCTAAGTTGTAGAATATATTATCTGATAAAATGCGTAAATCTCTTTTAATTTCGAGCAATTATTAGATAATGTAAATGATTTGAGTATTCTGGAAAACAGGAGATATGAATGTACGTAACAAAATTATCACTCAGTAATTTCAAATGCTTTGAGAAGGTGGACGCACCTTTATCCAAAATAACGCTGTTAACCGGGTCGAATAGTAGCGGTAAGAGTTCATTTCTATCTGGTCTCTTGGGACCGCTTCAATCAAAGATGTTCCCATTTTACCTATCTCCTAACGGAAAATACGCAAACATGGGAGACTACAAGGGAATGGTTTTTAAGAATCTTATTGGTAGACGCATTGGTATTGATATTTCTGTAGCTGGCAAAGCTGGTAAAAATAAATGCAACTTTAACACTGAATGGGTATCTGAAAAACGAACGAAAATGCCAAGGCTGAATCGATTGAAAGTTACAAGCTCTATTGCAACAATAGGAATCTCAACTGATAAGACTGGTAAGAATTATATTTTTAATTTCAAGTATGATCCTAAAAAACTGGGAGGTAGTTCAGCAGAAATGTTTAAGGCTTTTAAACCGATATTATCATTTCTTCAAAAAACTGTTGATAAGGCTCCCTCAAGTAAAAAAAGCAAGATGCTTGAGCTTTCCCCTCTAAAACCTCACAACATAAAGAACCGGAGATTTAAAATACTTGATAACATCATAGAACAATTACCTTTTCTGCCGCCTTTTCCATACTTCAAGCAATCAGATATGAACTTTATTTCATCCTTCAGGCTTCAGCCTGAAAGAACATACTATCAAAAGTCAAAAGCAGGCGAAAAAGTTGGTAAGTATGGAGAAAATTATATCGACCAAATTCTGGAATGGGAAAGCCAGAAAAGCAGTGAGTTTGGGGAGCTCAACTCGAGCCTACGAAACCTTAACTTGTTGTATTCCATCAAATCGAAGCAATTATACGGTGGCCGTTTCGAGTTACGTGTCAAAATGCAGAATAAAGGTATATGGGCTGTGCTTTCTGATGTTGGCTTTGGAATCAGCCAATTTCTGCCAATCATTGTTGCGGACCTTCAGCTTGGAACAAATTCAACCCTATTTCTAGCTCAACCAGAAATTCACCTGCATCCATGTGTTCAAGCAGCTTTAGGCGACTATCTTGTCAAACAGGTTAATAAGAACGCTAAGAGATATCTAGTCGAAACTCACAGTGAATACCTTCTAAATCGTATCAGATTGGCTGTTGTCAAAGGGCACCTCAAACCTAGCGACCTTTCTATCTATTATTTCGAAAACTCCGTAGTGGGAACTCAAACCTATGAGATTAAATTTACCAAGGATGGTCAAATTGAAGGCGCACCTAAATCATTCTTTGAAACTTACATGATGGACGTCATGAATATCGCACTCAATACTAAGTAGCAGCTTGGAGTAGGTATGTCTAAGGACATTTTCATTGACCATAACGTTGCAAAAAATTTTTCTAATCCTCTCGATAAAGAATATAAGAAGTTGGTTAAATGGCTTATTAGATACGATGCAAGGAATCTATCCAATAATGCGTATCTCGTTGTGTCAAATAAGCTAATAGTCGAATACTGCACCTCTCCTGGTCACCCTCACTCTTCAACGAATATAATAATCATAATTGATATATTTACGAAACAAGGGCGTCTAAACAAAATTAGTAATAGAGACATTAAAAATTTCCAACGTAAATACTTTAAGAGGCATATTGTCCGGAGGTTCTCAAGTAATCCACCTGACTGGGAACATATTCCAGTTGTGATGCTTTCGGATCGAAAGTATGCCTTGAGTCGTGACGCCGGGTTTCGTAACGACGTCAACAATTTTCCGGGTTTTTCTGCTTTAGCGGCCAAACGCCCACAAGACATTCCGTATGACCAATAGTTTTGTTTCAACGGAGTGATGGTGTTATACCTCCCAGAAAACTAAGAAGAACTAGGGACAGCCATATTTCTCCTAAATAACAAATCCAGGATGTCTCGCTCACCAATCTAAAGAATAATTACACTCACTACTGTCCGGTTGTAACTGTTTCAACTAAAAGAAGTTAAAAAAACAGTTATTGTAATTTTGTAAAAATACGCCTTAAAACTTAATTAAACACGGATTTCAAGAAAAACAAAAAGTAAACATTTTGCTCCAATTAGAATTTGAATCGCTGTTTTTCGTTCGAAAAAACAGTTAAACTCAAAAGCGATTTCAAATCGGTTACGTTAAGTTTTCTTTGTAACGTAATATATTTAAAGTACTTATAAAAAACTTTCAATCCGTTAAACGGACAGTAGTGAATTACACTATTGATATGAAACTTTCAAGGAAAATAGGTAATATTGCTTCTATTTTTTAGTTGAGAATGCTCAAAAACAACCCAAAATCCCTCTTAATGTGCTGCCTGCGGTTCGGCTCGAAGCCGCATTTCTACCTGCGGTTCGCACTACTTATTATCACTCCGCCGCTTCGCGTCTGCGTGATTGTATGATGCTCTTGCTGGCCTTCAGTAGAAATGCTACATAACTAATCATTCCTTCGAAAGCTCCGAATTCTTAAATAATCAATAATCCATAATCAATAATCATTTGAACGCTGGCCTGCCTTTAGCTTGTCCCCGGTGTGTGCTTACTTGTTTTTCTGCCGGGGAGCTAAGCACAATCAACCGACAAAAACCAATCAGCCCCATCCCCACAACACCAAACATAATCTTTCTCCACCCCCACTCTTCAATCTACCCCAACACCCCTAATCACCTCTCCCCCAGCGACCCCACCCCACCTAACCATTCCCCACCACCACACGTCGCAACGTCCTATAATATTTATTGCTTACCACAATTGCCTATCTTGCCCAATCCAACATAATGTTAACTTGTTAAAAAGTGTCGATTTCATGCGATTTTCTGCATTTTTCGACAAAAAACGCTGGTAATTTTTGACAAATTTCAAAATTTCTAAAAAAATTTTTACCTCTTCATCCATAAGCACTTAGCTAACTCCAACCACCCGAAAATCCCCGAATTTTCGTATCAAACGTGCAGGTACATCTAATTATAGAGGGACTACTTTTTTCCCTTGTAAGTTATGGTCAAGATATGAAACATGAATCATTAAAAATGAATCTTCAATCGTTAAAAAGGCAGGTAAATAATCAAAAAGGTTGGTTAATCAAAGGAAAAAGTACGAAAATTGCTCCTGCTTGTATGCAAAACAAACCCAATTTTAAAAACATTAAAATTGACATAAGCTCTTTTAAGACAAGTAAATGCGAAATTTTACCCGCCTGGCGGGGCGAAAAAACAAACCCAATCAAACCCAATTCAAAGCCAATCCCCGAAAGGGCCAAAATGAACGCAAGAAATGCTATAACAATGAATTACAAAGGTTTTCCCCGCTTACCGGAGTACAAAAACAAACCCAAACAAAGCCAATTCAAACCCAACTGGAGCAAAGCGCAAGTCCTGAGCGTAGTCGAAGGATCATCAAACCCAATCAAAGCTAATTTCGAAGGATCAAATCAGATGTTCAGAAACCTTGTCGAAATTTGGTTTTTCGATCACTCCTCTTTCGGTAACGATAGCTGCAATGTCCTTCGCCTCGGTTACATCAAAAGCAGGATTGTAAATATCAACACCTTCCGGCGCGGTTGGTTTTTCGCCGAAGGAAGCCACTTCATCAGAAGACCTCTGTTCGATCGGTATTTCGGAGCCACTTTTTATATCCAAATCGAAAGTGCTCGACGGCGCCGCAATATAAAACGGCACATCGTGCTCTCTGGCGAGAATACTCAGGCTGTAAGTGCCTATCTTATTCGCAGCATCGCCATTTGCCGCAATCCTGTCGGCCCCGGTTATAACCGCGTTGACCTTTCCCTGCTTCATCAGCCAACCGGCCATATTGTCGCATATAAGAGTAACATCAATTCCCGCCTGTTTCAGCTCCCATGCCGTCAGTCGGGCGCCCTGCAGCAACGGCCGGGTCTCATCGGCATAAACCTTGAACTTCTTGCCGTTATTGTGGGCTTCAAACATCAGCGACAAGGCCGTGCCCTGTCCGGCTGTCGCAAGCGCCCCTGCGTTGCAGTGCGTCAAAATGCCGGAGCCGTCCTTTATAAACTTTTGGCCGTTCTGCCCAATCCGCCTGCACATGTCCTCATCTTCCTGACAGATAGCATTTGCCTCGGCCAAAACAGCTTCCTGCATCCCCTGTATCGTTGCGTTTGTATTTGCCGCCGCAAAGGCTTCGGCACTTCGCCGGACCCTTTCAAGTGCCCAGAACAAATTCACCGCCGTCGGTCGAGACGAAGCCAGATACTCAGCAGACTCTGCCAGGACTTTAAGTGCCCGTTCCGGGCTGTCCCCGGATTGAAGTTTCTGCATAGCAAGAACAAGTCCGTAACCTGCCGATACCCCTATCGCCGGAGCGCCGCGAACGGCAAGTGTCTTAATCGCGTCATAAAGCTGTTCGACATCCCGGCACTGAAGCTTGACAAATTCACCAGGCAACAGCCGCTGGTCGATAAGCTCCAGAAAGCCGTCGGTGCCGCCAATCCATTTAAGTGTTTGAGCTATCATAAAAACTGTTCTCGAATATTGTGTTTTGGATTATCTATCGACCCTGGCGCCGCCGCCACCCATGACCTTCTCGACTTCACGCAGGCCGGCTGTGGTTGTATCGCCGGGTGTAGTCATTGCCAAAGCACCGTGTGCGGCGCCGTAGTTCACCGCCTCGGCGGCGGTTTTGCCCTCCATAAGACCGTATATCAGACCCGATGCGAAGCTGTCACCACCCCCGACACGGTCATATATTTCAAGGTTCGGCCTGAGCGTCGCATCGTGAAATTCACCGTCGGCGTAAATAACAGCACCCCAGTCGTTGACCGATGCAGTCTTGGCATTTCGCAAAGTTGTGGCCACGACCTTGAAATTTGGAAATTCTTTTATGACCTGCTCGATCATTTTTTTGAAATTTGTAGGGTCGAGCTTGGAAAAACTTTCACCTGTACCTTTTACTTCAAAACCAAGAGCGGCCGTGAAGTCTTCTTCGTTTCCGAGCATCACATCGACGTGCGGCGCGATAGCCCGATTGACTTCCATCGCCTTTTCCCGGCCTCCTATGTCCTTCCATAGTGAGTTGCGAAAGTTCAGGTCGTAGGAAACTATAGTGCCGCGTTTTTTCGCCGCTGTGACGGCCTCGATGATAACATCGGGTGTGGTCTTCGAGAGTCCGGCGAAAATGCCTCCGGTATGAAACCATCGGATGCCGTCAGTGCCGAATATTTTGTCCCAGTCAATATCACCTTTCTTTAATTGCGAAGCGGCGCTGTTTGCCCTGTCCGAACAACCCACGGCGGCCCGCACGCCGTAACCACGTTCGGTGAAATTCAGGCCAATCCTTACCTTTCTGCCGATTCCATCGTACGGGACCCATTTGACGTATTCCATACTCACGCCGCCCTGATACATCAAATCCTCGAGCAATCTTCCGACGGGATTATCAACAAGGGCGGTGACAACCGCGGCCCTTTGGCCGAAGCAGCGTTTAAGACCTCTGGCGACGTTGTACTCTCCGCCGCCCTCCCATACCCGAAAATGCCGGGTCGTATGAATCCTTTCTTCGCCCGGGTCAAGTCGAATCATTATTTCGCCCAATGAGAGTATGTCGTATTTGCATTCCGACTTCTGTCTTAAATCGATTATTGCCATGGATAATCTCCTTTTTGATTTTTTTAACTATATATTTTCCCCTCTCTATAATCCATCCATGCCGGCTCAAACGCCTTTCTTTCCGTAGGCGCCGGCCTCAATTCGATTGTACTGCTCTGGAACAAGTCGGGCGAACTCTGGTCGTATTCAATCTGCAGAATGGAATTTCTCAACGACTGGTTCTCGGGTTTGAACTTCAAAGGTTTATTTGTGGCCTTATCAATGACATCGGGATGTATTTCAATACCATCGGGGACCAGAACAAGATGCGAGCCCCGCGAGCCGCTGTCCTGTTTGAGCAGTTCCACAACGGCCTTGAGATACCCGAGGCTTGCCAGGGCCAGATGTTCGGCCTGTATTGCCTTGACAATACTCTTGGCGTCTTTTGAATTGAATCCTTTTTGTCGTATGTTTTTGTAAAGCCCGACCGCTTCTGTCAGGGCTTTTTGAGCATCGTTCAACTCTCTGATATGTCCGGCTGATGCGGTCATGCGGCTCCGGATTTCTTCCAGGGCCTCTTCGGGATTAAGGCCGGACGGGTTTTTAAATTGCTCAATACCTGCGACAATGTCACTTAACTGGCTGTCAATCTCAGCCTGTTTGTCCGAATAATCCGGCAGCTCACATCCATAGACATTTACGATATATTCGGCCGCCCGCAGCCCGCCGGTCTGGCCGGCGTTAAGGGCCGAGCCGCCCGGACGTTTGACACCGTGAGTACCGGCCATCTCACCTATTATAAAGGTCTGCGGTATGTTGGACTGCCACCATTTATTCACGGCAAAGCCGCCGTTGTTGTGCTGGGCACAGACAGCGATTTCGAGCGGCTCGGAATACAAATCGATGCTGTTCTCCTTATATATCTCGATAGCAGGGGTGTTCATGTGTGCCAATCGTTCGATAGGTGTTTTCTGCAGTGCGCCGGCTTTCTGCAGATACTCTTTGGCTTCCGGCTCGAGCCTGTCGATATCGAACTTGTCCATGGAACCACTGCCGACCGGATTTTGCAGAAAGTCCATATATACCCGCCTGCCCTTTTGTGTTTCATTGAATACGAGGATGTCAACCAGTGATGATTGCAGGTTTTCTATTCGCTGCGGGTCAAATGGCCACTGATAACCCTTGAGAAAAATATCCGTTGCCATTTTGCTCATCGAGGGGAAAAAATCCGTCAGAAATTCTTTCTCGTCCTTACCGTCGGCGTCGGTACTGAAAATCCGCGGGACCGCCTGCATGTATGTGCCGGAGACGTTCCAGCGGAATTTGATACTCGCCAGTCCGAACTGTGACTCGGTCAGATTTACGCCGATAAGACCTGCCTTGAAAGCGAGCCCGTGAATACCGAGCTGGCCCTTCGGATAGACGGTGGTTTTGAACATCTCGCCCGGGCCCCCGGCGGCGAGAATGATATTCGCACCGAGGTAAACATTTATTGCGTAATTTGACTGGTCGATGTTTTTCTTATCGACAGTTACGACGCCTGCGATTCGCTTCGATGTATCCTGTGGCACGGGCATCCCCTCGGCTCTGCTCGGGACAGGCTTGCCCGTGATTGGCTCACGGCCTGGAAGGCCGTGCCACATCAGTAAGTGTGCCAATTCCTGCCTGTCGTGAATTTTAACGCCGTACCGTTCGAGCTGTTTCTGCAGACAATGGCTCATAAACCTGCTTGTTTTCGGTCCGGCTGACGTGGCTCTTTCGTAAGGGTCATGGTCGGTCTTGTAGCCGATGAAGGTGCCCGTGGAATCCGTCGGAAACGGAACGCCCGCCTGTACTAAATGATAGAATTCACGAAGCGATCCGATTGCTTCGATGAGCGCCGAATCGCCGTGACAGCACCCGGCCGCCGTCAGGCTCTTGGCGAACTCTTCGGCGCTGTCGGGAACATCCGGACTTGTTCCAATTTTATAATATGTCTGCTTGTCCGAGCCGCTCATCCGCGAGGCGCCAAGACCCAGGCCTGCGGTTACTACTGCTATTCTTTCCTTCGGATTGGCAATTCCCTTTTGCTCCATAAATTCACACAGGTGAACCGCGCAGTTCATTGCCGCCGCCCCTGCTCCTACGATTACTGTGTTATAACAATGCAGCGTTATAGTCTGATTTGCTATTTGCCTTGTCTCCATATTTTCTTTCTCCCATCAGAGAAACTGTCATTTGATCATTCAAATTACTTGTTCGAGGTATTCTCCGACAATTTCGGTTTTACAAAATCTTCGATCATCTTGCGCGGCAGCAGGCGGACATTGCCTTCTCTGTCGCAAAAGTAAAGAGATGACTGCGAGGGCATCCTGCCGTGGCCGTCCGCCCAGAGGGCGTAAAAATCAGGATGGGCATCTACCGGATGCCGAGCGTAAGTGTGATTGTACGGGCTGTCTTTCGTAAGCTGTTTGGTTTTGTTCCAGGTTTTTCCCTGATTCTTACTTATCCACATAGCCATTTCGCCGCCCGGATTATACGGCTGCGGCCCGGTCTGAGTCGGCCCGATTATTCGCCAGGTCCCATCGGCCTCGATATAAAGTGAGCCCATGTCGTAATTATTGTCCGAGATACAAGCCTTTCTTATCTGCCATATCCTGCCCGTCCAGCGAGCGGTCGTCCAGGAGCGTGGATTATTTTTCGGCCCGGACTCATATCCCATACTTGTAATAAACAAGATAACGGGCATTCCCTTTTTGTCAAATCGAATGTCTTTCAGATATACATTAAGACCCTGAGCCTGGTAATCGTGGACAAGTGCGGGATTTTTAATATCTCTTAAAGGCAGAGGTAATCGTTGCCCATCGGTGCTCCACCAGGTTTTACCAAAGTCGTACGTTTCGATATAGTATAAATTCGTCCGCCAGTTCAGACCTTTTTCCTCAGGATGAAAGTTAAACGCTGTCCCGGCTTTTTCGTTATTTGCGGTGCTTATTTGATAGTGCCCTTTATCTATCGCGGCAATCCTGTTCCACTTCGACCATCCGATACCGTCGGCGCTTGTCATAAAGCAAATAGTACGGTCAGCGGGATAATTATAGCGAGTGAAGAAACAGATGAATCCTTTTCCTTTAACGTACCAGGGCTGCATATAGGAAAAATTTTTCATTAAAACTTCTTTACCGTTTTCTATTTTCGTAGCGTTTATCAGCTCGAACTCGCTTACATCGTACGGCCTTCTGCTCCTGTGGATATACGAAGGTCTGCTGGTGCCGTGTGAGGTTGAAAATATCCAGATGTACCCTTTGTCATCTACTGATATAACCGGATTATCGTGGGCATCGCTGGTCTTTTTATCCAGAAGTATGGTTGGGCGCGGCACCGTTCCCGTCTTATGGTCATAGTAAGAGACCATATGCAGCAAGTGGCACGGGCTTCCAGCCCGTGAACTCGGCCAGGATGGCCGTGCCACGCTGTCTGTGGTTGTCCCACCGTAACAGAAGAAAGTTTTCCCGGCCTTATCGCAATAGACGGCGAACGGTTTGTGCTTGGCGCAGTACGTTCCCAATCCTCCGCTGTACTTATAAACGTACTCGTCGCCGGACGGCTGATTCATATACCATATACCGCGATAGCCCATATCTCTGCCGTTAATCGTAAGTCCCGAGTCAGAGACTTCAGAGTTCGCGCGCAAAGCTGCCGGCGAGAAAATGACAAAAGCTGCTGATAAAATTCGCAGCCAAAAACCGGTAAGGATTGTGTTTTGCATCTCGTATCTTATTATGTACTTATGGTTCTATGCAATATTGAAATTTCTGCCCGTCGTGCGGCTTATTTTTTCGATTGAGGCCTTGGAAAAATCGATATCGGGATATTTTTCCGCTCGCAGGCTGTCTATCAATTGTTTAATGATTGTCAGCTCTTTAGCCAGAAGATTATAGTCCTGCTCGTCGATGATTTTATTCATTGTTGCCTTTTCAATCATACTGAACGAGCCGCCAAGCACCAGAACTCCCGCGTCGATATAGTCGGGAATATTACCCGGATTTGTTCCGCCCGTTGGCACCAGGCTGATTGTTTTGTGAATAGCCGGGTCGATTGCCTTGACAAAGGCCGGCCCACCGAGCTGTTTGGCAGGGAATATCTTGCAAAGGTTCGCACCTTTGGAAAACTGGCTGACAACCTCAGTCGCGCTGCCGCACCCCGGTATGATAGGCAGCTTCCCGGCGTATTTCTTATAGCCGGCGTCGCTGAAATTGACCGCCGAGACAAGATAACACGCACCTGCATCCACGATCTCCTGCACCGAGGGCAGCGGGTCCTGCGGATTGGCTTTACTATAGACATCAAGCATTTCAGGCCAGTCAATCAGGCTTGCCGTGCCCGCCGCGAAATCAGGCATTTCTTTACGTAACCGTGCGAGTTTCTCCAGAGGTTTATTTATCCGGCAGGTCACTTCCATATTATTAACGCCCGCCTTCATAAGGGCATCGGCCGTCCTTACGATGTCGAGCTTGTTCTGGTTAAAGACGAGAATAAAGCCGTCTCTTAACAGTGTCGTGATTGTATCTTTAATATCCATTATTACTCCCTACAGTCTTCTAAAATGAAAACCGCCGTCGACGTTAATTATCTGGCCTGTTGAAAAATCGAGCCTGCCTTCTGCTATGGCGCCGACCGCCTTTGCGATGTCCTCCGGCTGGCCCCACCGTTTAATCGGAGTAAGGCCTTCCGCTATCAGCTTGTCGTATTTATCTTTAACGACGCTGGTCATGTCCGTTTCGATAATACCGGGCCTGATTTCAAATACTCCGATGCCGTATTCGGCTAATCTGTCCGCATACAGCATCGTCATCATCGATATCCCCGCCTTGCTTACGCAATACTCCCCGCGAGCCGGCGAGCTGGTATATGCCGAGATTGAGCCCGTGCTTACAATCCGAAACGCCCGCTCGGGATGCGTCTTTCTCTGTTCAATCATCCAGTTGGCCACAAGCTGAGTCAAAAAGTAAGGCCCTTTTAGATTTATCCCCAGCACTCTGTCAAAGCTCTCCTCGGTTGCTTCGAGCAGGTCCATCCGTTTCGAAGGGGCTACGCCGGCATTATTAACCAGAATATCACATCTGCCGAATTTGCTTTTGGCCAGAGCGACAAGACTGCTTCTGTCCTCGGCACTGCTGACGTCACCTCGCAAAACCTCGCACTCTGCTCCGGCTTCGGTGATTTCTTTTTGCGTCTGCAAGGCGCGCGATTCGTCCGGCTTGCCGCCGGCGGTAAAATCGAAGTGATTAACCACAAGATTATATCCTAATGACGCTAATTCTTTTGCAATGCCTTTTCCGATACCTCGACTTGCCCCGGTAATAATTGCTGCGGGTTGTTCTGCCATTTTCAAAATCCTTTCTTATTTTTATTGTTTTAGAAATTCATCAATTTCTTCTGCCGCCTTCATCCCGTCGGCAACCGCTGCGACCACAGTCGATGCCCCTCTTACGAGGTCGCCGCCGGCAAAGACACCCGCCCTGGACGTTGCAAGTGTGTCTTCCTTCGTTTCGATAAGCCCGTTTTTCAGCTCCACGCCCGGAAGGATTTCGCTGATTTGCTCCGGAGGGCCCTGGCCGATGGCCTCGACCACAACGTCCATATCAAGCTCATAGGCGCTCGAGACTATCGGTTCAGGTCGTCGCCTGCCGGAATCATCCGGCTCACCTAATCGGGTCGGGCAGACCTTGATTGACGTCAGTTTGCCGTTTACGGAAATAAATTCGAGGGGCTGGGTCAATATCAGAAAATGTACGCCTTCGTTTATCGCCCTCTGGCGTTCGGAGCTCCAGGCCGGCATCTCTTTGAAGGAACGGCGGTATATAACGTAAACGTCTTTTGCGCCGAACTGTTTTGCCGTAACCGCCACATCCATCGCGGTATTGCCCCCGCCTATTGCTGCGACAGCTTTGTCTGCCAGCTTTAATTTTTTATTCTTTTTTGCCGCCGAAAGGAACTCCATCGAACTATATACTCCGTCAATGGTATTATCGCCAATACTTACCGATTTAACGAGACCCATGCCGATAAAGACCCCATCGAATCCCTCTTCAGTGATATTATCTAAATTGAAATCGGCGCTTAATTCTTTTCCAAGGCGCAAAATCATCCTGTCTTTCGGAACATCGGTGAATATAGCCGAGATTTCGCTCTTCAATGAGTCGCCCTGCCTGTCCGGCGGGATTACGGTTTCTACCATCCCGCCGAACCGGCTGCTCTTGTCGAATATTGTGACGATATGTCCCGCTTCGAGCAGTTTGGCCGCACAGGCCAGACCTGCCGGGCCTGCGCCGATTACGGCTATGTTCTTTCCGGTTGCTTTTTCGGGTATCCGCAGCTTCGACCAGCCGTTCTTATTGGCCTGCACCGCCAGATACCTTTGTATGCCCGCAATGGCTACGGGCTTATCGCCGATAAAGGCCTGCAGGCAGCTTCCCTCGCACTGCTGCTCGACCGGACACAGCCAGGCACAAACTTCGGGGAATATATTTTTTTCTCTAAGAACTTCGTATGCGTCTTTTTCCTTGCCGTCGAGGAATAAGCTGATGAATTTCGGGATATCGACGCCGGCCGGACAGCCCAACTGACAGGTTGGCTCCTGGCACTTCCGGCACGAAGATGCCAGCCGAAGCAGGTTGTCCCTGTCGCCCATCCTGCCCTGCTCGAATATTGGCCCGTAAACTTCGTTGTCCCGTATCACACATCCTGTCGTTCCGCCATCCCGCATTATCTGTGTGCATGCGCTGCAGCTTACGCAGACCTTATCAGGGTACATCCTGCCTTTTGTTATAATATCTTTGGCGAAATCCGGATACGCGAATGCCATCCTGCCCGCGCCGACCAGGGTGGTCAGGCCTTTGGCTTTGTTTGCCGCCCCGACGTTGGCGAACAATGTCCGCAGCCAGCTATAACCGGTGCCGACAATCGCGATATCGGGAAATTCCTTTTGAATTTCACCGGTTACATTGACGAGCCTCACTACTCCCGCCAGTGGATGTTCCGGCTCCTCATAGCCGCCGACTATCGTCTCATTGAAAGGCCGGCCGACGTGCGGATTGTAATACGGATTCGCGATAGTGACATTAATCAGATTGACGCCGCACTGCTGCAAGAGGCCAATCAGCTTCTTCGGCTCTGTCAGATCCGGCTTGGTATAATCATCCTTATCAACACCCCAGCCGTAAGGATACGGTATAGCGTCGTAAACACCGAGGCGGGTTACGACCGGCGAATTCTCCCCGAGCTCGTTGCGAATCTTGTCGATAACTTCAAGAACAAATCTCGTTCGGTTCTCGAACGGCCCGCCGTATTTGCCCTTTCTTTTATGGCAGGCGAAAAGCTCATTTATAAGATAGCCGTGGCATGATTTTATATCCACGGCGTCAAAGCCGACCTCGAATGCCAGCCTGGCCGCCTCGACGTAAGCATTCTGGAGCTTATCGAGGTACTCATCGGTTACGAGAGGCCATTCGTCCGGTATCCTGCTGCTTCTGTTTGGATTGGGTTTCTGCTGTGGAATTAGAGGGTCGCGGTATGGGTCCCGCTGAGGGATCATCGGATAGAACGCACCTTCCGGCTTGCTGTACCTTCCCGAATGTGTCAACTGCAGAACCAGTGCCGGTCTGCCAGCGGCACGGGCTTCCAGCCCGTGAACACGGCCAGGATGGCCGTGCCAAGCTGTCTTTTTTATCATTTCGACCATCGCACGGAAGCTGTCTTTATTTTTTTCGTGGAGCCATAATTGCCTCGGATTTGCCCTTGCTTCGGGCACGACTGCGGTTGCCTCAACCCACAGCAGGCCAGCTCCGCCTGCGGCGAATCTTTCATATCGTCGCAGCGTCAGCTTGCCGGGGCGGCCCTGAGAATCCCCGTCGCAGCCCTCCATAGGGTGAATAGCCAAGGAATTCGGTATGACTAATCCCCCGGCTTGTACAGGCTCGGCTAAAATAGAAACGTCATCGATAGCCTGGATTTTTACGCCCAGCCGCTCGCTCAGTTGTTTTAGGTCCTCAGTGCCGCCTAATTGAAATTCCCACATTTTGCAATCCTTATTTTTTGCTGCTCCTGCCTTATCTTTACTATGTGAGATGCAAGGCTTATCTCACGGGGTGATTCTACACTACCATAATCCCAATATCAACCCTATGATAGATAGACTTGAATTGGGTTCGTATTGGCTTTGAATTGGGTTTGTTTTTTTACCCCGCCAGCAGTATAAATACTCTTATTTACTTGTCATAAAAGAGCTTAAGCCAATTATAGCGTTGTAGCAAATTGGGTTTGAATTGGCTTTGTATTGGCTTTGTATTGGGTTTGATTGGGTTTGTTTTTTCGCCCCGGCAAGCGGGTGAAATTTCGTATTTACTTGTCTCAAAAGAGCTTACGCCAATTTTAATGTTTTTAAAATTGGGTTTGTTTCTACGAAAAGTAGTAGAACTTTTCGCAGTTTTTCTTTTGAATAAACAGACTTTTTGATTATTTAACTGTTTTTTTGACGATTGAAGATACATAATAGACAAAAGACTCCAGACTAAAGGCTAATTATCAAAACAACTCATCTTGGCCTGCTAGCTCCCCGGCAGAAAAGCAAGTAAGCACACACCGGGGACAAGCTCAGAGGGAAAAAACAGTCCCCCTATAATTAGACGTACCTGCACGATTGATACGAAAATTCGGGGATTTTCGGGTAGGTGAATTTTGCTAAGTGCTTATGAGGAAAGGAATAAAAATTTTTTTAGAAAAATTGAAATTTGTCAAAAATTACCAGCGTTTTTGTTCGAAAATCAGGCGTTTTCGCCCGTATTGTGTATTGCGTGATGCGTATTGCGTGGTTTTTTTAGTCAGCTTTGGCGTCTTTGGCCATACCTTTTCTCAAAGCAAGCTTCTGCGAAAGGCCAGGCCTTATCCGCCGGATTCCCAATAAAATGGGACTACATTAGTGAAGCCAGCTAATCTGTTCAAGTGGGGGTAGGGCTGACAGTTATATATAGTATTTCTACCGGAGGCCAGCATGAGCTTCATACATTCACGCAGACGCGAAGCGACGGAGTGATAATAATTAGTGCGAACCGCAGGTAGAAATGCCTCCTGTTGCACGCCAAGTCTATAGCACTCGAAGGTAAACTAAAAAGCGTAAAAAGGGGTGAACGCTCATTAGCAAACGAAAGACACGTTTCTAACAAGGTGAAACTTATGGATATATTGCCTATTTTAACATGACTACCAGCTCTGAAACTAAGATAATGTAATGGCGAAAAAGAGATTTCCCCAGAAACAAAAAACTCGCACTTGACATTTGCACTCGTTATATATATTCTTCTCATCAATGGAAGAAGCAACGGGGTCATCTAGTTCAGAAAAAGTGATCTGCTTTTTTCGTTTCATACAGAATGTATAGGCATTGTTTGATTGAGAGTTGATATGGAAGATTGGTTTTCAAACCTTGTGAGCTTTTTAGTTGGTGCAGGAACAGGTGCTGCAGGTAGCTATTTTGCGACGAAATATACAGATAAACGTCGTGAAAAAGAAGAAGATAAAAAAATGTAAAAATGCATTCAAACAAATAAATATATTGATGCCAGATTTGATTCAAGAAATGAATGTGGATTTTAACAATCCAGAATTCATTTCAGCCAGGGAATTAGCAATTTTACCTAACAAACGGGTGAGTTTTAACAGCAGGCAAAAAAGATTTATATATTACGAAGAACAGCACAATGATTTGAAGGGAAAGATTGCAATACTTGAAAACCATAATTTCGTATATGATGTAACGCCTGGCAACACTCCTATTTATAGGATTACGGAAGAATTTTGGGAATTAGTAAAAAAGGCATGAATCCCATAAATGGACACTGAGGTCTTACTGTATTAAACTTGTTTGCATACACGAATTCAAGGTAACCGTTGTTAAAGTTGAATAGTGATTATGTCAAAATTAAACGGTAATTCGTATAGTGATCTTCAGAAGTTCGCAAACTTTAGACGCGAGGAATTAGGTAAGCCGTATAAGCGATACATTAATGTAACTGATCTTTATGGTCAGTTTGTTTGTGACATTTGCTCATCTCTTGGGAACATTCCACCTTCAGATGTGCAGGAAAAAGTTATAAGAGATTTAATGGCAGATGTGTTTGACAATTTATATGAGTCAAGAAATATAATTCTTACTGGGCAACTCAATGTTGCTTATCCTATAGTGCGTCGAGTCTATGAGTCACTTTCTTTACTTGTGCTTTGTGTATTAGACAAAAAGTCTGCTCAGAAATGGCAAGCCGGCAAAAAAATATCTAATAGTGAAGTTAGAAAGGGATTAGCTAAACACCCATTAGGTGAAAAAGAGGATGATCTTCGTGAATTATATAAATTTTTTAGCCAGGCTTCCCATCCTAATCGTGGTCTTATTCCGGAGAGATATCTTGGCGAAGGAAATGAGTTTGTTCTGGGATCTATTGGAATGCCAGATCTTGTAATGGTAACGGATTACTGTTTAAAACATTTAGCTTTATGGTTTTGGTTTGCCGCCGTCATATCTATCACACTAGGCCAAAAATTGGGCCCCACATTTGCATCTTTTCGTGATAGGTATTTGCGCATCGCAAAAGATGCCCAAGAATGTCGTGAATGGCTTAGTAGTGAGTTCAATAGACTACTTAGTGAAATGCAAAAGGGTCAAGTTATAGAAGAATCTAACAAATGAAACTTGAAGACGCAACGAAATTGTTAATTGGATTTCTTAGGAATTCTGATCATAGATCATTTTCACAATATGGGTATGAAGTGTATCTTCCCGATCTCCTTAGATTTTATTTTGAAAAACAAGGAATGAAAAATGCTGAGCAAAAACTCCGTGAACTATCTCCTATTTTTTATGCAGCGGGTTGGGAACTTTGCAGAAGAGGTATATTGCGCCCTGGCATCAAGCATTACGGCGCTCAAGCTACGGCTGATGGTGGTGCAGGAAATGGCTATTCAATCACTCCTTTTGGTCGTATTTGGCTTCAGGAATCCCAAAAAGATGATTTTGTTCCGACAGAACCAGAAAGATTTGGTGAAATTTTAGCAAAATATAAATCTAAATTCGGTGCTGGTTTTCATGAGCGTGCTCAACAGGCAATTCGTTGTTATGGTGCCCATGCTTATTTAGCATGTTGCGTCATGTGCGGCGCATCTGCAGAATCAGTCATACTTTCAGCAGCAATTGAAAAAGAAAAAAACGAAACAGATATTTTGAAAAAATATACTTCGTCGAACGGTCGCAGTAAAATTGAAAATATTCTTATTGGCAAAGCACGGAAACAATTACAAGATGACTATCGGGCTTATTCAACACTGCTAAAGTATTGGCGAGATGAAGCAGCTCATGGAAGAGCATCTAATATTGAAGACAATGAAGCATATACATCATTAGCTCTTTTATTACGTCTAGCAATGTTCATTGATGATAATTGGGAGGAACTAGTAAATACATCATAATTCACTCTGGTTAATTATAAAAACAGAGATTAAAACATTTGGTATGAGTTGCAGAGTTAAATATAAAAAGAATTCAAAGCAAGAATCCCTTTAAGAAAATTTGTGTTCCTCGAATTTCAAGAATCGACTAATTTTTGTTTCAGGAATTTTGCGGTGTAGCTTTTTTTAATGATTTCTTCTGGTGCTCCTGCGGTAACGAATTTTCCGCCAGCGTCTCCGCCTTCGGGTCCGGTTGTTAGTTAGTTATTGTTTCTTCTGAAGCTCAATTACTCCAGCAATCAGTTTCCAGCATACCGGCTCTTCATCCTCGTTCCAGTGAGGTGGTTTATAAGGCATAGTTAGGCTCATCGTTAGAAAGCAAGACGGCGAAGGCTTATAGCCCCTATTTAGCCTTTCAAAGCAAACTGGATCTGTAATTTTAACTTCGAGTTTTCGGCCGCCTGATAAGATTGCTCCTTTCCAATTGTGCTTATGCGTGGTTTTTTTACGGGCATCGCGGACTTTTAAGCTGTCAACGCGGGTCAATTGCAACGTCACACGCATTGCAAACGGTTTTTGCTGGAGCTCTCTGGGTGTTACATATTTTCTGCGGTTGTGAAGAACATAATATGGTCGTTTTGCATACTTCTCTATATCCTTGGGCGCCATCTTGCCTCGGAGATGCCATCGGCCCGGCAAGATGGTTCTGTTCTCACTCTCAAAGCCGAAATCCGGCCCGGTTGAGTCCAGGGGAATTTCTAATACATCGAGTAGTGTCGGGAAATACCCGCCAAGTTTCATAGACGTTTTGGGGACGCGGCCGTCATCCAGGTTAGTTACTGGCCGGACCCACTTTCCTGTATCGAGATCAATTCCTGCAAGACACCAATCCTGGTGCTTCCTTGAATTGGCCAGAACAACTATGCGCGTCATGGTCATAGGTGAACCACCTCAATATTGCCAAGCTGCTCCTGAAGGTGTTCAGCTACGAGCCGGCGATGGCAATGCTCCGGGGTGTGTTCGCTGCAAAGAAGACAGTCGTTTTCACGAAGTACGCCGGCTGCTGTCTCGGCGATTCTGCGAGTTAGCATCAAGTCTTTAAACTTGCTTTCGTATTCAGCCCAGGAGCCTTTTTTTTTCTTGAAGTCATCAAGGATGTCCTGTGTCGGAGCGAAATCCGGGATGTGCACATAGTCAATTCCCGCTATAGCATGGAGGAAGTATTTCAGGTCTTGTGCTTTTGCGAAGCCGGCAAGCTGGGAGGTGTTATTAAGCCTTATGTCAATGATACGACGGATGCCTGCGTTCTGCAAGAGTGTAAAGAATTCTTCGGCAGACTTTCTGGTAAAGCCAATAGTGAAGAGTTTCATGTTTCTATGGGTACCTTTTTATATGCGATTTTTTCAGCTTGTAAATCGTAGGCTTTTTCAATGAGGCCGGACGTTGAGGTCAGGTCTCCGAACAGCTCCGGTTGAAGTTTATGAAGGTTAATAAGCCTTTTTTCTGAGGACTCCTGTCGTTCTTCTGTGCCATTTGCCAAGATGTGAGTTATTTTTAAGTCCGGACAGAGCTTTTTCAATTCGCGGCATATTAGTATTGTTCTATGGCATGTTATTGGGTCGGATTCCGAACACATGAGGGCAATTCTATAACGTTCAATTCCCTGAAGGATTATCTCTAATCCGCGCCGAAAAGCCGGCAGATGAGCGATTCGGTCGTACTTTGCCTGACCTTCAATATAGCAATCATCTTCAGACCTTTGTGCGCCTAATTCCCTGCCGAGGAACATATAGTCAATATCGCTGTTTCTCAAGACGCTGTCGAGCACATCCTTATTGAAATGGGGTGAGTATTTGCTGTAGGGACTGGATCGAACGTCAACAATCGTGGAGAGCCTATAAGCAACAAGTAACTTTAGAAAAAAGTCGAGTGAATGATTTGAGTGTCCTATGGTGAATAGTTCTTTCATTATAATAAGCCTTTTTCCTGGTTGTCGCTCTTTTCATATCCAAAATAACAATATACAAGACTTTGTGCAATTAAATTAACCGATTAGAGTATGATTTTTCACGACCTTTGTATTTCATCCGGTATCGTTTAATTTTTCTTTCAGGAATTTGGCGGTATAGCTTTTTTTGTTTTTAATGATTTCTTCGGGTGCGCCTGCGGTAACGACTTTTCCGCCGGCGTCTCCGCCCTCGGGGCCGAGGTCGATTATATAGTCGGCTATCTTGATGACGTCGAGGTTATGCTCGATTACCACTACGGTATTGCCCATATCGCAGAGGCGCTGCAGGACGTTCAGGAGGTTATGAATATCTGCAAAGTGCAGGCCGGTAGTAGGCTCGTCGAGCAGGTACAGGGTATGGCCCGTAGCGGCCTTGCCAAGTTCTGCGGACAGCTTTACGCGCTGCGCTTCTCCGCCGGAGAGGGTCGTCGAGGACTGGCCTAACTGCATATAACCCATGCCGACATCGGCCAGGGTCTGCAGTATGCGGGTAATCGTCGGAAAATTCGCGAAAAAATTAAGCGATTCATCTATCCTCATATTCAGCACATCTGCGATATTTTTGCCTTTATAGGTTACCTGCAGCGTTTCCGGGTTGTATCTTGAACCGCGGCAGCTCTGGCAGGTTACATAGACATCGGGGAGGAAGTGCATTTCAATCTTCTTTGTTCCCTGTCCGCGGCAATATTCACATCGTCCGCCTTTGACGTTGAAGCTGAACCGGCCGGGCTTATACCCGCGAATCTTCGACTCCCGGGTCATCGAGAACAGCTTCCTTATCAGGTCGAAAACGCCCGTATATGTGGCCGGGTTGCTTCGCGGTGTCTTGCCGATGGGCGACTGGTCTATCTCGATGACCTTATCAATCTGCGTAATGCCGAGGATGTTTTTGTGTTTGCCCGGCTTTTCGCGCGAGCGGTACAGCCAGCGTTTCAAAGACCTAAGCAGAATCCGGCTTACCAGAGTACTCTTGCCCGAGCCGGAAACGCCTGTTACGCAGGTAAATACGCCGAGCGGGAACTTGACGTCGATATTTTTAAGATTATTTTCCGCCGCCTCTTTGACCTCGATACATTTTCGCAGGCTGTATTTTCTCCGCTTTACGGGCAGTGATATACTCTTTTGCCCGCACAGGTAATCACCTGTCAGTGATTCTTCGCATCCGGTTATATCATCCAGCTTGCCCTGTGCGACGACTTCGCCGCCGTGGGCACCGGCCGCCGGGCCTATATCGATAATATGGTCGGCGCTTCTGATTATATCCTCATCGTGCTCGACCACTATGACCGTATTGCCCAGGCGCGCCAGCCTCTGCAATATTCCTAATAATCGGTTGTTGTCGCGCTTATGCAGACCTATCGTCGGCTCGTCCAGGACATAGCAGACTCCTACAAGACCGCTGCCGACCTGCGTAGCCAGGCGGATTCGCTGCGCCTCGCCGCCGGCAAGTGTGCTGCTCGTTCTGTCCAGGGTCAGATATCCGAGTCCGACATCGACCATAAATTTCAGCCGGGCCTTTACTTCTTTTAATACTGCGGCGCCTATAATAGCTTTCTCTTCTTCCAGTTTCAGTTTGCTGAAAAACTTCTGCGCCTTTTCGATACTAAGTGCGGCCAGCTCGTGTATGCTCCTGTCTCCGACGGTTACAGCGATGGCCTCGGGTCGAAGCCGCGCGCCGCCGCAGCTTTGACAGGGCTGTTCCGAAAGGTAGCTGTGCAATCTGGTCTTGACGTACTCGCTGGTAGTGGTTTTCCATCGCCGGTCAAGATTCGGGATAACACCTTCGAACGCGATGCCGTATTTTTTTCTGTCGGCCGCCGCCGTCCCGTGCATCAGAATTCTTACGTGCTCTTGGGATATTTTGCTGAAAGGTATCGATTTGCTGATGTCCATCTTTCTGCAGAACCTTTTGACCAGGCGGTTATAGAAGATATTCATTCTCTTGCCGCCTTTTCGCCAGGCATCGACAGCGCCGTTTTCCAGCGAGACGCTTTTATCCGGCACAATCAGGTCGGGGTCAAACTCCAGAATCGTCCCCAGGCCGTCGCAGCTCTTACAGGCCCCATAGGGACTATTAAAGCTGAAGAGGCGGGGCGAGAGTTCTTCGAGACTTGCCTGCGGGTGTTTTGGGCAGGCGAATTTTTCGCTGTAAATAATCTCCTCCCACTTGCCGTTACCTCCGTTTGTTTTGCTCGCATGAGGCTCCTGCACAATTACCAGTATGATACCGTCGGCCAGTTTCAGTGCAGTTTCCACGGAATCAGCCAGGCGTACTCGAATCGAGTTCTTGATTATCAGCCTGTCGACGACCGCCGCGATGTCGTGCTTTTTATTCTTGTTCAAGGCAGGGACATTGCGCACATCGTAAATCGCCCCATCAACACGCACGCGAACAAAGCCTTCCCGTTGTATACCGGTGAAGATATCTTTGTGCTCGCCTTTCCTGCCGCGAACCAGCGGGGCACAAATCTGGAGCTTCGTACCCTCGGGCCTCGATAGAATCGAATTTACTATCTGCGAAGAATGCTGGCTGGTAATTTCCTGGCCGCATACCCAGCAGTGGGGCCGGCCCACGCGGGCAAAAAGAAGTCTGAAATAATCGTAAATTTCAGTGGTGGTGGCTACTGTCGAGCGGGGATTGCTGCTGGCGCTTCGCTGCTCAATTGCGATAGTGGGGGGCAGGCCCGTAATATCGGAAACCGCCGGTTTCTGCATCTGTTCGAGGAACTGCCGGGCGTATGTGCTAAGCGACTCGACATATTTCCTTCTGCCTTCGGCGTAAATCGTATCGAATGCGAGCGAGCTTTTACCCGAGCCGCTGATACCAGTGATTACCACCAGCTTATCGCGGGGAATATCCAGATCGATATTCTTAAGATTGTGCTCGGCTGCACCTGTAATCCTGATTGCTTTGTCTATTCGCCTAGCCATTTTATGCTCTTACTACCTTAAGTATGCTCCTGTCAAAAATCCTGGAATAATCCAAACTAATAATTGTAACACACAACAGCAAAAAGGTAAAATGTTTATTGATAATTCGACAATCGGTAATATTCAATTATCAGCAGCCTATGAAAAAGTTACATAGCTGGAATTTGTCTTACTCGCAGGCGCGGGAGTGCCAGAGGAGTCTTGCCTCGAAGGTACGGTTTACGCCCCTGAAAAAGCCGCCGAAATTAATCGCGGGTATCGACTGCGCCTTCAGCAGGGACGGCAAAAAAATTATTGCAGCCGTTGTGGTGCTGAAGCCGCCTGATTTCGCCCTCGTAGAAACAACGAATGCGGTCCGAAAAGTTACGTTTCCGTACATACCGGGCCTGCTTTCTTTTCGCGAAGCGCCGGTCTGTATCGCTGCGGTTGAAAAACTCAAGAGTAAGCCGGACGTATTCATCATCGACGGCCAGGGAATAGCGCATCCCCGCCGGCTCGGTCTTGCGGCCCATCTGGGTTTATTCTTCGATAAGCCGACTATCGGCTGTGCAAAAAGCAGATTAATCGGTGTTTATGAAGGGCCTGGGCTGCAAAAAGGATCGCATACTTTATTAAAGGACAAGAAGGGCAAACCGAGTATGCAATACGAAACAATCGGCGCTGTACTCAGAACGCGCACGAACGTCAAGCCGGTTTTTGTTTCAGTGGGCAATAAATGTCTGCTGAAAGATGCGATAGAAATCACCCTGACCTGTGCAGTTAAATATCGCCTGCCGGAACCAACCCGCCTGGCTCATCAGCTCGTCAGCAAGCTGAAACTGAAGATCTGAAAAACATCTTATCTGCAATACCAACTCGAACTTATTTTAAAACAACTTTTGCAGATTTTATTACGATAGGTTTAACCGGGACGTCTCCCATAATATCACCCTTTTTACTCTTCCGCGTCGTTGTTTTTACTGAGGCAATTGCGTCCACAGTGTCCATACCCTCAATTACCTTTCCAAATACCGCATATCCCGGATTGCCGTTCTCGACGTAGTTCAAAGGCCTGTTATTAATATGATTGATGAAAAACTGGCAGGTTGCGCTGTCTGGGTCGTCAGGAAGCCGAGCCATTGCTATGGTTCCTCGCTCATGTCCCAGAACGTTGTTGGCTTCATTTACGATTGGCTCTCGCGTTTGTTTATCTTCCATTTCAGGTGTCAAACCACCCCCTTGTATCATAAAGCCCGGGATGACCCTGTGAAATATGGTTCCGTCATAAAAGCCTTCCTTTACATATTCGAGGAAGTTCTTAACCGTAACAGGAGCGGCCTGTGCATTAAGCTCAAGAACGATATTGCCCATACTTGTTTGGAGCTTCACCAGATTCCTTTCTGACTTCATCATATTCCTTTCAATGTTCGCATCTTTCGTTGCCTCGCTGCAGCCGCATATCAAAAATACAGCCGTTAACAACCAGTAGAGCCAGAACTTGCTAATCATAATTTGCACCTTTCAAAAACCAGAATTCATCTAAATGTGTAGTTTATTACTTTAAGCAGGCCATCAATTAAGTGTTATACTCTATTTTTTCGTTCCATTTGTTTTTTTTGACTGATGCCAGAATCTTCTTGGCGCATTTGAGCGCGGCAAGACCTTCTTCGGCACTGACCTCCGGCATATATTCCCTGTCCATAACGGCCCTCAGAAAGTTCTCCTGCTCCAGACGGACAGGCTCTTTATCATCTATGTCAAGCTGCTCGATGTGCAATAAGTCCGGCCAATTCACTGTCGTCAGGTCGAAATCTCCGGCTTCTTGTTGGGCATTTATCCACTTAACAACGTTGGTGTTCGGGTCTGCTTTTATTAAAATCCCGCTCTTCTTAAAATAATCCACGCTTACATACGCCTGCCGACTGAACACCCGAACCTTTCTTTCTGTTTTCAGTGCCAGTCTCGAGGCGGTAACATTTGCAATGCAGCCGTTATCGAATACAATTCTTGCGTTACAGATATCTTCCTTTTCTCCGATGACGCCGAGGCCGACAGCGTCTATTTTACTGATTTTACTCGACGCCAGGGACAGGATAATGTCTATATCGTGAATCATCACATCCAGCACAACGCTGACATCCGTCGAGCGGAACGGATAAGGACTGATGCGGTTGGACTCGATAAATTTCGGCTCAATATCGAGCCTTTTGATAGCCTGAACGACCGGGTTACACCGCTCGGAATGACCCACCGCTGCAACGATGTTATGTTTCTTCGCAAGGGCTGCAATCTTTTTACCTTCCCCGACATTGGCCGCAAGCGGCTTTTCAACCAGTACCGCTATATTGTTTTTGATAAACTCTTTTGCCAGATTTAGGTGTGTTACCGTTGGAGCTGCAATCGTGACCGCATCAACCTTGCCAAGGATATCGGTATAATCAGTAAACGCCGAGCAGTTATATTGTTCCGCCAGGTTGCGGGCTTTTGCAGCGTCGATATCGACTACAGCGATAAAATCACTCTGCTCAAGCTGGTCATAGACCTTGGCGTGTATGGCCCCCATTTTGCCTGCACCGACAACAGCAGTTCTCACTTTCGTTTTTTGCATTATTTCCCTTTGGTTTGCTTTTGTACTTTCCTGCTAAAGTCTACTGTCTGAGATTAAATCCCTTTAAGCTTTAATGTCATCTAAACGTCTCGAGATATCTGCCATATTGATGCTTGCTACTTTTGGTTATGCTGTCGATTATAGCCTGAACATTTTCATCGAGTCCGTTCTCCTGAGCCAGAGCCTTTGCATTCTCCAGCAGTGAGCCTTGCCGGCGGTAGAGTTTTTTATACGCTTCGAATATATTCTCCTGCTGTTTTTCATTCAGTCCGGCCCGGTCTAAACCTCGCTTATTAACACCCCGAACGCGGGGAGGATTATGTCCGCTGATAGTCAGAAAAGGCGGTATGTCCCGGGTAATTCCGGCAAGACCGGCGACGTAGCACCACTTGCCTATCGTAACAAACTGGTGCGCGCCGGACAGGCCGCTGAACCATGCTCCGTTCTCGATTATACAGTGCCCCCCTATCTGAACAAGATTGCTCATAACAATCTTATCTCCAAGTATGCAGTCGTGTCCAATGTGAGCGCCGACCATGATGAAATTATCATTGCCAACTGTGGTCTGTGTTCCCGGGTGAATACCCGGATGGATTGTTACCTGTTCGTGAATTATGTTTCCATTGCCTATCACAAGCTTTCCGACTTCGTCATCCGGGCTCAAATTCAGCGTTTGCGGCCTGCAACCAATCACGCAATTCGGGAAGAAATGATTATTTTCTCCGATTTTGACATCCTTGCTAATTACCACATTGGCCTCGAGTATAGTACCTATCCCGATTGAGATCCCGCTTTCGATAACGCAATAGGGCCCAACCTTAACTCCGTCAGCCAGCTCGGTGTTCTTATGAATTATTGCGGTCGGATGTATCTGTAATTCCATTATTTTTCTTTTACCTCCGAAAATAACCGGTAGATTCGCATATCGGTTTTTAGATAATAACTAAGAATTATCACCTTAAAAAAGTTTCTATACTTTCTCGTCGTCAACGAGCATAAATTTGATATGAGCTTCGGCGACAACCGTATCTGCGACCATAGCTTTGCACCGGCAATGTGCCGTTCTCTTTCTCAATCTGAGTGTCTCGGCGGTAAGAATAAGCTGGTCACCGGGAACAACGGGTTTTCGCAGTTTTACGTTATCCATACTCAGAAGCATTGCCAGCTGACCGGTATGTTCGAGCCTCTGGGCAAACAACAGTCCTGATACTTGTGCCATTGCTTCCACGATTAGAACACCGGGCATAATGGGTGTCCCGGGAAAATGGCCCTGGAAAAACTGCTCGTTAAAACTTACATTCTTTATACCTTTTATCCGAGTATGGCCTTCAATTTCGATTACTTTGTCCACTAATAAAAATGGGTATCTGTGTGGCAGAATTTTCGTAATCTGCCGAATATCCAACAGCGCATCGGTTCCGAACCTGGCCATTTGCTCCTGTTGCCGGGCTGCTTCGTATAATTTCCTTGCGAGCTGCTGGTTAAGCGCATGGCCGCTCTTGTAAGCGACAATCCTGCCCTTGATTGCCCGGCCCACGAGTGTAAGATCACCGATTAAATCAACAATTTTATGGCGGACACACTCATCGGGAAATCTGTAATTGTTTTTAATAGGTCCGTCTGAGTTAATCACCAGAAGATCGCGCGGGCTGATGTGTGTTCCCATTCCCCGGCTCTGAAACTGCTTGGCTTCGGCTTCGAGTAAAAAGGTCCTGGCCGGCGCCAGATTTTTCTCGAAGCTCTCCGGCGTAAGACGACAACTGAAAATCTGCCTGCCGATACCGGTGTGACCGCCGTAATCCAGGTCATAAGTCAGATTTAATCCGTCATCGGCATACGGCAGGGCGTAAACACAGGTATCACCGGCGGTAATAGTTATGGGCTTCTGGATAACAAATTCTTTCCGGCTGACATTCTGCTCAACCAATCCTGCGCGTTTAAGGACCTTGAAGTATTCGGCACTGCTGCAGTCGGGGGCCGGTAACTCTGAGCCGTTAACTTCTACGATAACATTGTCAATCTCGAGCGCATTGACTGCGGCAAGACAATGTTCGATGGTTTCAATGCTCACAGCACCTTTTTTAATTGTTGTCCGGCGGCTGCGCTCGGCTATATTGGAAGCAACGGCACTAATCCGTACCGGCTCGGGGATATCGGTACGAATAAAGGCTATCCCCGAATTTGCAGGAGCAGGTCGAAAAACAAGCTTTGTTTCTTCTCCTCCGAACAAGCCAAGACCGTGCATCTTGCTTTCACTCTTTATCGTCTTCTGCAGCTTCAAGTCTTTCTATCCTCTTGATTAGTTGCTTTATCTGCTTTGCCATATCAGGCAAACGCCTCCTCGCACTTATTATCCGGAATTCCTCTTTCTTCTCGAGCGCCGGGGTGCCAAACAGCGATTGTCCGGCGGCTATGTCCTGGATGACACCTGATTGTGCGCCAATCATTGCGCCATCACCTATTTCTATATTGTCCCTCAGGCCGACCTGGCCTCCCAGGACAACACTATCACCGAGCTTGCAACTGCCGCTGATGCCGGTCTGAGCTGCTATTAGGCAGCATTTTCCGATGACTACGTTATGGGCTATTTGAACAAGGTTATCTATCTTTGTACCGGTTCCTATTATAGTATTATCAAATTTGGCTCTGTCAATGCAACAGTTGGCTCCTATCTCGACAAAATCTTCAATTATAACTCCGCCATTGTGCGGAATAAGTCTGTGTGCGCCTTCGATAAATGAATAACCAAAGCCGGTCGAGCCGACCGTGCTGTTTGCCTGAATTACCACATTGTTACCTAAACGGCAGTTATGATAAATAACGACATTACTGTCAAGCCGGCAATTGCTACCGATTTTTGAATTCTCGCCTATTTTGCATCCGTTGCCGATTACAGTGTTTTGGCCAATTTCTACCCCGTCGTCAATCACTGCGTATGCGCCGACAGACAGACCTTCTGCTATCTTGATATTGCTGGCGAGCCTGGCGGTTGGGTCAATACCCGGGGTAACCGCCTTTAGTTTAGGCGCAAAAATATTCAGGGCTTCTATTAAAGCGGCATTGACATTTTTGACGATCAGTTGCGGTTTGTCTAAACCCTCAATACATTCAGGAACAATAACTGCGCCTGCACGGGAACCTGCAAGGGCTGCTTTATATTTATCCCCTGAAACAAAAGTAACTTCATTTCCGCCGGCCGTCTTGACCGGGCCCACTCCCGTTATTTCTTTCGATAGAATACCGGGCGAGCTGCTCCCGATTTTATCGGGGTCGGCCCCAAGCCGTTTTACTAATTGTGCAATTGTTAAACTCATTTGCCGCTCTTCGAAATACGAACTGAATCAAACATCAAAATGTAAATATTAAAACCTGTTCCGGGTGAAGTCAAAGGAAGAAAAATACAGTAATTGATTAATTCACTACCCTTCACTCACCTTCTTAAACAGATACTTTTTTGTACGTCGGATATCGAACTAACCGAAAGCCGAAAGGCGCTTCGTTCCGGCATCAGGTGTCGAACATCTTTTTTGTATGTTAAAATTTAAATTTTGATTGCATTTTATCCAACCGGGCTATTACCTCATTGGTGAGATCCACGCACCCGTCGCTATAAAGCACTTTATGGGTGCTGAGAGTCATCACAAGCTCCTCATATCTCTGGAAAGGAAATTCCGGCTTATCCGCTCCAAGTACCATATTCAGACTTTTTTGAGCGGCCAGCTCCCTGGTTATCCGAAGTATTTCCTGATAAAGATTTTGAGTCCATTGCATTTCTTTCAATACTCTTCGACGGGGATTAATCTCCTGGAGAGCCTTCAGCTCACTTTGTTTTTGCACCATCTCCTGTAATCGTTCCATATAGTCACTGCTGTCGGGTTTATATGCCTTTAGGCTGTCTGCCAGTGCCTTGCCCTCTTGAGAGAGCCTGTTTTCCTCTGCTGCCATTTTTTGATTTTCAGCAACAACTTTTTCTTTGAACTTGATAGTTGCCTGACAATTACGCAGGGCGCGCCTGACACTGACTACCCCGATCTTCGAACCCGGCCCGGCGACATTCGGCTGGGCCTGGAGATATTCGTAACCAGTCGCCAAAATAACCGCACCCGCCAAACAACCTAATACCATCGTCTTGAATTTCATAAGTTACCCTTTCCAGATTTTTCCCTAATTCGTAATTCAAAATAGCAATCGTATATCCGCCAAAGGCGGAACCAATTTAAAACAGTCCTCTCATAGAGAAGCTGAAGACCCTTGTTTCATCCTCGTCATCCTTCATAAACGGCACGGCAAACTCAAACCTCATCGGCATCGGCCCGGACCATTGCGGGATCAGTATCTGTATTCCTGTCCCGACCGCAGCGCGGTAGGGACCCGTATCTATCGCACCGCTGTCCACGAAAAACAACGCCGAAAGGTTGTCGCTTACCACAGGAACCGCCACCTCGGCATTGGCTAAAAATATCCACTCACTGCCTATCGGGTCTTCCCGCTGGGGATCGGCCACATCCGTCTGCAGGCCTCTTGTGCTGACGCCTCGAAAGTCAAAACCTCTGATGCTGTAAATGCTCGTTCCGCCGGCGTAAAACCTCTCGAAAGGCGGTGCATAGCTGAAAGTTGTTGCAGCAAGCAGCTTTGTCGCCAGAACGGTTTTGCGATCGGCTAAATCTTCGTAAAGGGTTTTGAATCCTACAATGTTTCCCTGCAATATTCCGAAATCCTCATCTCCGACGACCTGCTCATAGCCGACATTAAACTTATACCCTTCGCTCGGATTGAATATGTCATCCCTCAAATCCCTTCCGATACCGAACCTTACTCCGGTGAGGAAGGTATATCCTTCGACGTCTTTTATCTCTTTCGGCGCATATGCGTAGATGCTGTCAACGTTGACATTTTCGGCCCTGAATCCTATACTTCTTCTCCAGTCGTCCTCGTATCGCTTTTCGAATCCTATGTATCCTTTTGTTCTTTTTTCGTCGTACAGCCTGTGGTCGCCGTGCCTTTCTATTTCTCTTTCCCAGCTTGAGCCGGAGATATTAAGCGAAAGGGGCTTGTCCTGAAAGTAGGGTTCAGTGAACGAAACCAAATACTGGCTGACTATAGTCCCCGGCTCCAGCCTAATCATCAAAGTCTGCCCTGCGCCTTTGAAGGCATTGCCGGTGATGAATTCTCCGAAGCTCTCCGGCCAGTCCGTAATATCGAAATTGCGCTGCTCCAAAATAACCTGACCAATAACGTCCGAGTCACTGGAAACACCGCCTGCGAACATCAGCGAGCCGGTTTGTCCCTCTTTGATGTCCACCTTTATATCCTTGGCGTTATCAGCTCCGCCGGCCGGGGTAACAGGTCTGATGATTACCTCCTGGGACAATGTCATCTGCTGAACGTATTGTTCCAGCTTGCCGTTGCCTTCTCTGGGGGCCAAATCAGCGTTGTAAAACTTACCCGGCGTAAAGCCATACTCATCGAGCACTCGCCGAATGACCTTATCCTGGGTCTGCTCGTTACCGGTTATGTCAACCCGGCCGACCCTGAATTGATTGCCTTCTCTTATTGTATATTGAATATCTACAACATTGGGATCCTTAGTAAAAAGATACTTTTCTTCAATCGCTGCATCAACAAAGCCGTTCTCACGATACAGCTTCAGGACCTGCCTGACGTGCGCCTGGGCTCTTCGTTCATGATAAACCTGTCCGGGCTCCAACTGTAAACCTTCCAGAAGTTTTTCGTCGTCGAAGTGAGTGCCGCCGGTAAAGTAAATCTTCCCGACAGTATAGCTCGGGCCCTCATCAATTTCGAAAGTTATGTGCAACTTGCCGTTGGTAAAATCCCTTTTTGCTTCTATATTGAAATCGAGAAAGCCTCTTTCGTGATAAATAGTCTCCAGCCTTGCGACATCCTCGGCAGGTATCTCTTCGACGTAGTAGTTGGGCCAAAAAAACCATTTAGTGGTTTTTGTCTTTATGACATTTTTAAGCGCTGAGGTCTTTATGGAATCGTTACCGCTGAAATTCACCGATGCGATTTTGACCTTTTGCCCCTCGTCAAAAGTATAAACCACCCGGCCCTGCTCTAATTGCCCGCTGTCCAGCGTTACCTTGGCAAAGGGGAAGCCTTTTTTGCGATAAAATTCAGCGAGTGTCCTTCTGTATGCGTCGGCCAGAATCGGGTCAAGATAGTCGCCTACCTCAAAGTCAACTCTCTTGAGCAGTGCCTTGTCCTTAAACGCCCGGTTATTCACAAAATCAATCGATCGGATAATGTTTTTGTCGCCGTCTTCCACCGCCAGCTTATTTAGCTTGTCATCCGCCTGTCCGGCGTTGGATGCGCAGCCCGGGAACATGCTTAAAAGCATAATCGATATCAGGGCAGTTAAAATCGTATTTCGCATATCAATAGTCAATAATCAGAACGGCACCCCTTCGGCGGCGGGCTGTTCTATGCGGGAGGCATTTTCAAACCTTGTTATTTTTTCTCTGAATGTCAATTTGACAGTTCCAGTCGGCCCATTTCTCTGCTTGGCTATTATCAGATCGGCCGTATTGTTCGGTTCATAATCATCCTGGCCGCGATGATAGTAATCCTCCCGGTGTAGCAGCATTACAACATCTGCATCCTGCTCGATACTGCCGCTCTCGCGCAGGTCGCTCATAAAAGGCCTATGCCCCTCCCTGCCTTCCGGAGAGCGGTTCAACTGGCTCAAAACGATAACGGGGATGTTCAGCTCTCTGGCCAGGGCCTTGATATATCTTGAGATTGTGGTGATTTCCTGCTGGCGCGATTCAACCCGCACGTAACCGAGGTGCATCAACTGCAGGTAATCCACAACAACACAGCGTATATCATGCTTGCTCTTAAGCCGCCTTGCCTTGGCGCGAAGCTCGAGCGGCGTAAGGGTCGAGGTATCGTCGATATAAATCGGGGTCTCGGACAGCTCCGCACAGGCATTCGCAAGCTTCTTGTAACCTGCATCGCTCAGCAGGCCTCTTCTGACTTTCTGGCTGTCGATTTCACTGATGCTGCACAAGAACCTCTCGGCCAACTGCTGCTTGCCCATTTCCAATGAAAATATCGCGACGGGAATCTTTTCCATCAAGCCGATGTGCTCTGCTATGTTCAGCGCCAGCGAGGTCTTTCCCATACTTGGTCTTCCGGCGACGATTATCATCTCACCGTTCTGCAGTCCACAAGTCCATTCGTCAAGCTCGTAAAAGCCGGTGGGCAGGCCGGTGACATGGATGCCCTGGCGATTCTCTATAAGCTCGAACGAGCGGGCGACCAGGTCCTTCAGCGGCGAAGCGCTGCCGCTTATATTTTTATCGGTGATTGCGAACATTCTCTGCTCGGCCTGGTCGAGGACTTCAGCCATCTCGCCGGTCTGGTTGTATGCGCTGTTGAGGATTTCACCGGCGGTGCTGATAAGCTCACGAAGCAGCATTTTATCTTTTACAATGCCCGTGTAATAACCGACGTTCGCCGAAGACGGCACGGAACCGAGAATCTTCGCGATATATTCGACACCTACTTCTTCGAGCTGGTTACGCTTGATAAGCTCTTCACGAAGCAGCACAGCGTCTATTCCGATGCCTTTGTTTTTTTCATAGAGGCTGATAAGGGCATCGAATATATAACGATGCTCGATACGGTAAAAGGCGTCCGTGGTCAACTGCTCAACGACGTCGCCGATACATTCCGGGTCAATCAGCATTGAGCCCAGGACAGCAGCCTCGGCGGCCAGCGATTCGGGCATACTGCGCATAACCGACAGGTCGCCGCTGGCATTCGACCTGGCGCCGATGGAGCCCGCCGGTTTGGGCGTTTCTATTTTTTGTCCTTGTGAACGTATTTTATTGTTTTTGGTAACCATTTTCTTACCAGTCTTACTCAATCCCCTTCCTCCGGCCCGCCATAATTTAACGAAGTCCTGAATTCAAATTTTCAGATAGTCCTGGATTCTACATGCCAGCCCGCTAACAGTCAAATACTTGTTATAATTATTGTTCATCAGATGTCCGCCTGCGGCTTCGGGTTACGCCGAGACGAGTTTCTGTACTGGCAAGGGGGTTTTTATCACACTAAGAGATTTTTGAAAAATCACTCGATTCTGGATGATTGATAACCGATTGTCGCTGCCCGTTACCGCGCAGGCGTATAACGGGGAAATACTCCTTATGCCCGCCAGGGTCGTTTTCTTTTTAGTTTTCCGGAGAGGATGTTTTTGGCGATGAGGGCATCTTCTATTACCTGGAAATCGAGCATTCCCACGCAGGCGAAGTCGGCGCCGTTTTCGAAGGCATACCTGAGACCGTCCCCCGGATGTATGGCGCCTGCGGCCAAAACCTTATAGGCAATCCAGGGCTTTTTGACTTTGCTCATAAATTCGATGGTTTTTTCCGGCGCTACACACCACATATTATCGTGTTCGGGCAGGCCGACGGCGGGGCGCTGCCCTTTTGGAGTGGCGGACCAGTAATCGTCTTTGTGCAGGGTCTTCATATAAAAATCGACATCGACACCGGCCTTTTCGAGTGCCATCGGCACGGCGATATCGTGACATGCGACACCGGCAACGAGGCCGTTTTCCTTGATGAACGCGACGGCGTTGGCGAGCAGGTCAACCCGGCCTGCCATTGTCCATCTGTCGCCGATCTCGCCCTGTATGAAGGCTCCGTCGGCGCCGTTATCAATCGCTATTTTTATCCTGCCCGTCAGGTCGTTCGATTGCGGGAAGCACTGGGCGAGCCACTGTATTTTGCCGCCCCTTTGGTTGCGGTATTTATTTATGACCCTGATGGTCGGGTCATTGCCGTTGGCATAGGGGCTGTTGACGGTCGATATCATTGTATTGATGCCGCTGTCTTCGCAGATTTCCCAGGTCTCCATAATCTTTTCGTCTGTAAAGTAGTGCCGCAGCAGGGCGGAGACATAAATCAAGTCCCTTCCGTGAGCGAATCCGTTTATCAGATTGCCGCCGCATATCAGCCTGCTTATATTGAGTTTGCCTATTTTACCGGTCGGCATGTTGCTGTTCGAAGTATTGTGTTCTCCGTAAGGAGTCCCAAGGACTGTTCTGTTTGCTTTTGCGGTTTGTCTGCCCATGAGGATTTTCTCTTCGAGTGACAAACCGAGGCCGGCACCTGTTGAGGCGATGACGGATTTTTTTATAAAGCGGCGCCGGCTTAAATTTTCTGACATTATTTATTGATCCAGTATTTCAGTGGTTTTATCACCGATGAATGTAATATCACCCTTTAGTCCTTCGGCGGTATTACAGCCGATTAGTATAAAGACAACAAAAATCAAAATGATCGATAAAAGTATTCTCTTAACCATATTCGAGCTCCTTTGGCCGGCTTATCTGTTATAAAAAAGGGGTGGCTCATTCGATTTTAAAAAAAGGTAATATAGTTTGCCTTCCTGATAAGTCTGTCCGGCTAATTTGCCCGCCTCATCGCCTATGCCCATATAAACATCGCAGCGGCCCGGTGCGCGTATGGCTCCGCCGGTGTCCTGGTCGAGGGCAAAACCGCTGTAGAACTGGTTGGAGACCGTCCCGGCCGTTTCCCGGGGCAGCCGGGTGGAGATGAAGGTCAGACACCCGCGGGGGAAAATCGACTTGTCGGTGGCGATAGTCCTTAAAGGGATTACCTGCTCGTTAAGACTGCCGCGTGGCTCGCCGTCCTGTGTCTTAAAGAAAATGAATCGCGGATTACGCCAGACGTACGTATCAACCAGGGCCGGGTTGTTTTTGAAGTAATCTATCATCGCGGCTAAGCTAAGCTGGTTGGTTCTTATTCTGCCGTCATTAACGAGCTCTTTGGAAATGCTTTGATAATCATGTCCGTTATTGGCGGCGTAGCCAACCGTTACAAGTTTACCCTCGGGCAGTCTTATCTTGGCGGAGCCCTGAACGTGGGCGATATACACCTCGAACGGGTCGCTCAGCCAAGCCAGCTCGGTACCGGCCAGCATTTTTGTTGATTCGATTATTGCACGGGATGGATATTGCGTAAGCACGCCACCGGGGCCGCGCTGGCCGAGGGTTTCACCATCCGGGCCTTTAATCAAATCTTTCGGCATTTTGTAAAGCGGACATTGAAAGCGTTCGGTGCGTGTCATAGAGCCGTCGAAAATCGGGGTGTAATAACCCGTGAACAGCACCGTCCCGACATCGTCGCATCCTACCGACATATAGACATCGAACTTTGCACGAATTGCCTCGTTCATACTTCTGGGCGTTAAACGGGAATCCATCATCCCGGCGAATGCTTCGAGAGAAGTCACCGCGCGGGTGTGGGTAATATCGCCGAGAGGGAAGAATTGCGCCGCCGATGGTTTTTGCAGATAATTAAGGCTGCGGTCTATTGCGGTTCGTAAATCGGTCAGGTCGAGACAGCTGAGCGTAAAATCGGGAATCTCGTAAGGGTCTGTTATTTTCCTGAGCGCCGACTGGCCGGGCAGTAACGGTTTATCGTAAGGGGTCTCGGCCCTTTGCCGGCTCCTGCAGCCGGCGATAACTGTTGTTATCAGTAACAGTGCTGAAAGTAGAATTTTACGCTTCATTGCGTGCTCCAAAAATCCGTTTTTGATTATTTGTTTTGTCACCCCCTTGTCACTTTGGCAATAAAGCAATAGGGATAACGACATCCGGATATGTTATAACAAAATAAGCTGATTTTGTAAGTAATAATTCACACGATTTATGGTTTCTATCGTTTTTTCACCTCTCGTAACCGCCCTGGGTTCGAATAATTGTTCCGAAAATTCTCTTATATCCTGTTGTCCTAGGGACTCCTTACGGAGAACAGTTATGTTGCTTCATAGTTGCTTTTCTCGTAAAAATTTGATACTAAAGGGACGAGAAATTAAAAAATTCACTTTGGTTGAACTGAAGGAGGTTATTATGTGCCGTAACTGTATGAACAGGAGGGAATTTGTAGGATTAACAACAGCGGGTATCGCCGGTGGAGTTCTGGGTCTCGGGGCACCTGCTCTTGCGAAAAGAAAAACAGAAGAATGGGACCCCGATAAACCGCTGATAAAAACGGGGAAGAAATTGAAAATCCAGCCGGTTCTTATGTATAGAGTCTCCGAACGAAGGCAGGCAAGGTCCTGGAAATCGTGGGGAGGTGTACAAACCGAGCAGGCTGCAATCCAGGAAGCCAAGAGAATATCAAATGAGCTAAAGTCATTGTCTTCCAGGGCTGATTTCCCTTTTGAAGTACTGCCGGTTGTTAAAGTAAAAACAGTCGAAGAAGCATTACAACTACATAAGAAAGATTATGACGTAATTATTGTCTATCCGGCTACAGGTTCGGGTAATATGCTTAGGGCGTGCTTTGCAAAGGAAAAAGACAAGGACACCATAATATTTGTCAGGCATCGTTCGGGCCCGACTTATTACTGGTATGAGGCTCTTAGCGTCAGATATCTTAAAACGGGTGAAAACGAGCCGGACAAAAACAGCCGCCTTAATCATGGAGGCGTCTATATTCATGATGTCGTAGTTGATGATGACAGGGAACTTTTGTGGAGACTGCGTGCACTTTATGGGCTTAAGAATTTTATCGGTTCGAGGATTGTAGCTCTCGGCGGTGCGTGGGGAAAGTATGACTCGAAGGCCCCGTTGGTTGCTCGTGAAAAATACAAAATTGATATTATAGAAGTCAGTTACGATGATGCGGCACCGCGTATCAGGGGCATCCAACAAGACCGCAGGCTTGTTTCAAAAGCCGAAAAATGTGCTCAAAAGTACAGTTCTATTCACGGTACAACTATTATGACGGATAAAAAGTTTATGGTTAACACTTTTCTACTGTATTGTGCCTTCAAGGAGCTAATGCGACAATACGATGCAACTGCGTTTACAATCAAGGATTGCATGTCTGTTGTGATACCGATAGCCCAGACAACTGCCTGTCTTACCCTGAGCTTGCTTAATGATGAGGGATTGCTTGCTTTTTGTGAGTCTGATTTTGTTGTGATACCATCTGGGATTTTATTGCATTATATATCAGGCAAACCTGTGTTTCTTCATAACTCGACGTTTCCACACAACGCGGTAGTTACCTGTGCGCATTGCAGTGCTCCACGCCGGATGGACGGGAAGCGTTACGAGCCGGCCAAAATTTTGACACATTTTGAATCCGAATACGGTGCAGCGCCTAAGGTGGAAATACCCGAAGGGCAGGAAGTGACTTTTATTGATCCTGAATACAGCACCGGCAGGTGGGTCGGTTTTAAAGGTATCGTCAAAAGTAATCCGTTCCTGGAGATATGCCGTTCTCAACAGGATGTTGAAATTCAGGGTGATTGGAAGAAATTGAAAAAGGAAGCCAGGGATTCTCACTGGATGATGTCTTATGGCGATTATCTCAAAGAACTCGGTTACGTATCGCGGAAAATCGGAATTAAATGGGAAGATATCCAGCACTAATTTGCTGATTTTGCTGGCGGTGAAATGTATCGATATAATTATACGTATTGTAGCATAAAAACGTTAGATGATATTTATAAATTAGTGCTGGACATAATAAGGAGACAGTACCGTGTACAGACAAAAGAAGCAATTCTGCGTTTTTCTAACATTTGTTTTAGCAATCCTTGTGATTTCATCCTCAGCGGCAGCCCAGCCGTTTAGAACAAAACGACAGGCTAAGAAAATTCTCGACGCGTGTGATATTAAAGGCGGCCTGATAGTTCATATAGGCTGCGGCGACGGCAAGCTAACCGCAGCACTGCGAGCCAATGAGAGTTATCTTGTTCATGGTTTGGACAGCAGCGAAAAGAATGTAGAACAGGCTCGAAAGTACATCCAGTCACTCGGGATTTATGGAGCTGTATCGGTTGATAAGTTACAGGGTAATCGCCTGCCTTATGTTGATAACCTTGTGAACCTGGTGGTGTCTGAAAATCTCGGTGATATTTCCCCGAGCGAAGTGGTGCGGGTTTTGTGTCCGAACGGGGCTGCGTATATCAGGCAGGACAATCGGTGGGAGAAACTTATCAAGCAGCGGCCGGAGGAGATCGACGAGTGGACACATTATCTGCATGACCCGCAGGGAACCATGGTAGGGCGCGACAGGATTGTCGGACCTCCACGCAGGCTTCAGTGGGTGGGCGGCCCTAAATGGCTGAGAAACCACGATTTTATGTCAAGCCTAAATGGCATGGTCTCGTCGAACGGCAGGATATTCTACCTTATTGACGAAGGACTGAGGAATCATATCTACCTGCCCGCACGATGGACTGTAGTGGCACGGGACGCCTTCAACGGTACGGACCTTTGGAAGAGGAGTATAGAGCAATGGTTTCCGCATACCTGGCCTTTTAAGAGCGGTCCGGGCCACCTGCCCCGGCGTATTGTCGCGGCCGAGGACAGAGTCTATGTCACGCTGGGTATTACAGCGCCGCTTAGCGTTCTGGATGCAGTTACGGGGAAAACTATCCGGACTTATAACAAAACAAAAGCTACCGAGGAGATTGTTCTGGACAGCGGAGTATTGTACCTTGTGGTGGACCCTGATAAGGAACCTTTCCTTTACCGGCATGAGACGTCCAACCGGGGCAAAGAGAGAAACCGGGCCAACGAAGCATTCGGCTGGTCAAAGCAGAGTCCGGAGAAGCTCGTGATGGCCGTTTCCGCCGATACCGGCAAAGAGCTTTGGAGGTATGGAAATCGCGTTGCCCCCCTGACCCTGGCTGTTCGGGGACAAAAAGTTTTCTTCCATGACGGTGAGCACATAGTAGCTCTCAACAGTAAAAATGGGAAAGAAGAATGGGTTTCAGAAGATGCGGGCGATTGGGCCGTACCCGCGACCGGATACGCACCCAGATTGATAGCAGGCGATGATGTAGTTGTGCTCTCGACAAAGAAAAGCAGGGGAGGACGTCTTGCCGGGATAAGCTCCGAGAGCGGTAAAATCCTCTGGAGAGCGGAGCAGCCCAGCTCAGGTCACTTCTCGCCGGAGGATTTGTATTTGATAAATGGCGTAGTGTGGACGGCTCATACGGGAAAAGTCCAGACGGAAGGGACCCACTTTGCAGGGATAGATATTCAAACCGGCCAAACAAAACATGACTTTGTCGCCGACCAAATGAAAGTATTTTTCATGCACCAGCGCTGTTATCCCGGCCGGGCCACGGAACGCTACATTATGACATCCGGCACAGGGACGGAGTTTCTTGAATTAGGCACCGAACAATGCGAGATGCATCACTGGTTACGAGGGAGCTGCATCTATGGGATAATGCCGTGCAACGGGTTGATATACAGGCCGCCTGAATCCTGCGCGTGCTATTATCAGTCGAAATTAGCTCACTTCTGTGCGCTCGCTCCTGCGAGTGAGGTCTTGAGAGATGATACTTCAAGCGAGGACCGCCTTGAAAAAGGTCCGGCTTATGGGAATGTGAAATCTGAAACAGGTAAATCGAAATCAGATTCCTGGCCCACCTACCGCCACGACCCTGAGCGCAGTGGACACACTGAAGACAGCGTTTCAAGTGAAGTCAGACGGCTCTGGCAGGTTGACATCGGAGGCAGGTTGAGCATGATGACCGCTGCCGATGGAAAGCTGTTTATCTCGGCAATAGACAGGCATACTGTCTATGCGCTTGATAATGATTCAGGCAAGAAGATTTGGTCGTACACCACTGGCGGCAGGGTGGATAGCCCTCCAACTATCTATAAGGGTCGTGCCATATTTGGTTGTGCGGATGGCTGGGTTTATTGCCTGCGCGCGTCGGATGGCGCATTGGCCTGGCGCTACAGGGCGGCGCCGGGAGCCGACAAGCTTGTTTCTTATCAACAGGTCGAATCCGTATGGCCTCTTCATGGCAGTGTCCTTGTCTATGACGGAACTGCCTACTGTTTGGCCGGACGCAATATGTTTGTTGATGGTGGAATGCGTCTGGTTTGTCTGGATGCTCTGACAGGACAGATGCTGAGCGAAACAGTATTGGATGACAAAGACCCGCGTACGGGAAAGAACCTGCAGACGCTGATGGCCGGCAAAGCCGTGCCTGTCACCAACCCTGACATATTTTCCTGTGATGGTGACTATGTTTATATGAGGACTCAGAAATTTGACCTCAATGGCGAGCGAGTTGACATTGACGTTGAGGTCGGCAAACAGAACATTCAGTATGGAAAAGGAAGGCACCTGTTTTGTCCGACGGGTTTTCTGGACGATTACTGGTTTCATCGTTCATTCTGGATATACGGAAAGAACGCCGGCGAAGGTCACGGCGAATATGCTGGTCCGATAGGAAAAACGCAGACCGGGCGTTTGATAGTTTTCGACAAATCCAGAGTCTATTCATTTTTTGCTCATAATGTCGGCAATAATATAAATCCGCGAACTTATTACAGCCTGTATGCGAGTGACAAAGAAATACCGCCACCGAAAAGAGCCGTTGTGGAAAAGGTGGACAGAAGGGGCAGAAAAAGTAAGGTGAAAGTATCGCAGGCAAAAATACGGCACATCTGGGAATTGGCAAAGCCGGACCTTCTGCCAAATGCCATGGTGCTTGCGGGCGGGAAACTGTTCATAGCCGGGCCTCCTGATGTGGCTGATGAGGAAAAGACTTACGATTATGTCTTCGGGGCCGACGATGATATCAATCGTCAAATGCGCCGGCAGGAACAGGCCTGGCAGGGTAAACAGGGTGCTTTGCTCTGGGCGGTCGCGGCGGATACAGGAACGAAGCTTTCAGAATACAGAATTCCGGCAATTCCGGTTTGGGACGGTATGATCGCGGCAAACGGCCGGCTGTATATATCGTTGAAGGACGGGACCGTCCTTTGTATGGGCAGAAGAAAATAAACGAATGAGGGTTTTATAATGACTGCACGAACAAAAATTACCTGGGATGTTATAAAGGTCGTTCTGTTATTTATTTTTTTGATTGGGAGACATACAGCCTATGCGGGCTTGTTAAGCTCATCGCAACAGAGACAATCGCAGAAAATTCTCGATGCCAGTGGTGTTAAAGGCGGCTTGATTGTGCACGTTGGTTGTGGTGACGGACGCTTAACCGCGGCGCTGCGAGCTGACGAGAGTTATTTAGTGCAGGGCCTGGATACAGAACTACAGAATTTGGAAAAGGCCCGCGAATATATACACTCGCTTAATCTTTACGGCAAGGTGTCAATTGACCGGTTGAAAGGAAGCCGTCTTCCTTATATCGATAATCTTGTGAACCTGGTGGTATCGGAAAATCCTGGTGCTGCTGCCGAGAGCGAAGTTATGCGCATCCTGTGTCCGAATGGGGTGGCGTATATAAAGAAAGGAGGCCGGTGGATAAAGAAAGTCAAGCCGCGTCCGAAAGAGATGGACGACTGGACTCATTATCTTCATGACGCATCGAACAATGCCGTCTCGCACGATACGGTTGTTGCTCCGCCGAGCCGCATGCAGTGGATAGGCAGTCCGAGATACGCGCGTCACCACGACCGAATGTCGAGTGTAAGTGCGGCTGTTACGACGGCGACAAAGGTCTTCTATATTTTAGATGAGGCGCCTCGCGCCTCAATTTTAGTTCCGCCGGAGTGGTCGCTGATAGCGAGAGACGCCTTCAATGGAACTATCCTGTGGAAGCGGCCGATACAGTTCTGGCACACTCATTTATGGCCGCTCAAGAGCGGGCCGGCACAATTGCCCCGCCGCCTCGTAGCGGCCGGCGAGCGGGTATATGCTACGCTTGGTATCGACGCGCCGGTTACAGCCCTGGATGCAGCGACAGGCAAAACCATCCGAACATACAGAGGGACTGCAGGCACCGAGGAGATAATACTCTCAGAGGGCGTTCTGTTTCTGCTGGTTAATAAACAGGCTGAAAAACCGGAATTTACCAGCTTAAAGAAAATTACCCAGGCATCCAGAGGAAAGTTCTGGAACGAGCAGCCCAGACAAATTGTGGCCATTAGCGCAGGCAGCGGAGATGTCCTCTGGACTGCCGAGCGGCGTGTCCTGCCCGTGACATTAGCGGCAGACGGCCGGGGTGTCTTTTTCCACGACAGCCGGAGTGTTGTTTGCCTTGACCGAAAGACCGGAGACGAACTCTGGAGTTCCGAGCCGGTTGGCTGGGCCGGGGAAATCCGTTCTTTCTATGCCCCGATACTCGTGGTATATAAAGGTGTGGTCCTCTTCTCGGGCGGAGAGACCGCCGGCTTGCAGACAGGCTCATGGTACACGTCCGGCAAGGATACTATGACGGCGCTTTCGGCAAAAAACGGCGAAGTTCTCTGGACGGCCTATCATCCTCCGTCCGGCTACAGGTCACCTGAGGATCTGCTCGTTGCCAACGGTCTGGTATGGACGGGAGAGACAACAAGTGGAAGGGCTGTGGGTGTTTTCACCGGAAGGGACCCGTTTACAGGGGAGGTTAAAAGCGAATTTCCGCCCGACGTCGAGACTTACTGGTTTCATCACCGCTGCTACCGCGGCAAGGCCACAGACAACTACCTGTTGATGTCACGGGCCGGAACGGAATTCATAGATGTGCGCAACGAAAAGTGGATTCCGCATCATTGGGTTCGAGGCGCTTGTTTGTACGGTGTTATGCCCGCCAACGGAATGTTATATAATCCGCCTCATCCCTGCGCGTGCTACCTGGAGTCCAAGCTGTACGGTTTCAACGCGGTGGCGCCGGCCCTGTCTGGGCCGCGCGTTCCTAAGCGTGCGGAAAACAAATCCCGTCTTGAAAAGGGCCCAGCTTTCGGCAGAGACATTTCCGCTCGGTCAAGCAAAGAACAGTGGCCTACGTACCGGCACGATGCGGCTCGCAGCGGCAGTACGAGCACGACCGTTCCGTCTGAACTCAAAAGGGCTTGGTATGCTGACATAGGGGGAAGACTGACCAGCCCCGTAGTTGCCGGGGGCAGGGTCTTCATAGCCTCTGTGGATGCTCATACGATTTATGCAATGGACGCCGATTCGGGCAGACGGCTTTGGCACTACACCACCGGCGGGCGGGTCGATTCGCCGCCGACTATTTATCAGGGACGAGTGCTGTTCGGCTCGGCGGATGGGTATGTATATTGCCTTGCCGCTCGATACGGCGTTCTTGTGTGGCGATTCCGTGCAGCGCCGATGGACCAGCGCCTGATGTCATTCGAACAGGTGGAGTCTGTCTGGCCGGCCCACGGCAGTGTGCTTATCCAGAATGGTGTTTTGTATTGTCTGGCGGGCAGGTCGATGTTTTTAGATGGCGGTTTGCACTTCTGGAGGCTTGACCCAAAAACAGGTAAGGCGCTGTCACATAACGTGCTCAACGACCGCGAACAGAAGACGGGCAAGGACATCCAGTCGTATGTGAGCTGGCTGAACATGCCTGTTGCCATGCCGGACATACTTTCGAGCGATGGAAGGCTGGTCTATATGAGGTCGCAGCCTTTCAATCTGGACGGGACACGCCTGCCACTGAAGGCAATGTCGGCAGGAGCGGATGCCGATAAAGGCGCGCCTCCCGCCACACAAGACAGTACCCATGCACATCTTTTCAGTCCGACCGGCCTGCTCGATGACAGCGGCTGGCATCGCACTTACTGGATGTATGGCAGTACGTTCGTAAGCGGCTGGTGCGGTTATTACCTAAGCGGCAAGGCTGCTCCCGCAGGGCGTATTATTGTATTCGATGATTCGAAAGTTTACGGATTCGGTCGCAAGCCACAGTACTACCGCTGGACGACGCCGATTGAACACCAGTTGTTTGCCGCTGATAAGTCGATGCCGGAGCTTTTAAGCAGGCGAACGTCTGCGAGCACCACGAACACGGGGCCATCGCTGATTCGCGTGGAAAAATCAAGCTCTCTCAATCCCACCGGTAAACCTTTAACCGTCGAGGCATGGGTCAAAGCTGAGCAGCCCAACGGTACGGTCCTTGCACATGGCGGCAGTAATCACGGTTATGTGCTGTTTTTGCAAAACGGGCAGCCCCGATTCGCCATCCGTGCCAATGGAAATCTAAGTTCGGTTAGGGCTAAGAGGAAAACGGTCGGACCGTGGGTTCATCTTGCGGGCGTTTTGACGGCGGGCAAAGAGCTGCGTATTTATGTAAATGGAAAACTCTCCGCCTCAGCGAAGGCATCCGGCCTCTTAACGGCGAATCCGGCAGAGGCGATGGAAATAGCTAATGATGAAGGCTCAAAAGTGGGCGACTACGGTGACCCATTCGGATTCAAGGGTCTTATCGATGAGGTCAGGATATATCACCGTATGCTTAGCGACGCCGAGATAAAGAAACACGCATCAGCACTCAAACAAGCGGCTACAGATATGTCGGGTCTTGTCCTTTGTTACTCATTCGATAATGGTAATGCCGCGGACACATCGGGCAATAATAACAATGGTAAAGTTGAAGGCGCTGCCCCTTGGGGGGGAAAATTCGGACGGGCTTTACGGTTTACCGGCAGGGCTTCCGCCTCGGCCTCCGGTTTCCTGGTCAGACACGACTGGACACAGGACGTGCCGCTGTTTGCGCGTGCGATAGTTCTTGCGGGCGGGACTTTATTTGTCGCCGGACCTCCGGATTTGTTGGATGAGCAGCAGGCGTTTAGCCGGATGGACGACCCGAACGTAAGACGGAATCTTGAAGATCATGCGGCCTCATTTAAGGGTGAAAAGGGCGCCATACTAATGGCCGTCTCGGCAGCCAATGGGAAAGTATTGGCACAGTATGATCTGGACAATGCTCCGGTCTTTGATGGATTAATAGCCGCTAACAGCCGGCTGTACATGACCACTACAAACGGCCAGGTTCTGTGTATGGAAGGCAGATAGCTCCGCCGCTTGCGGAATCTTTGGTGAATTAAAAAAAGGGGCCTATACCAATTGGTACAGGCCCCGATTTAACACGAATCTTCTGTATAATCCACACAGCTAATTACAGCTTGCCGCTTACGGTGCAGGTGGATAGAGACGAATGTCGTCGAAGTACATCATACCTGTACCGCCGGTAACCGAGCTAAGGCCAAGGGTAATCGAATTAACATTGGCAAGGTTCACGCCCTGGTCTGCAAAGCGCGTCAGGTCAATATTCCATTCGGTCCAGGAAATTTTCGTTGCTGCTTCAGGATCATCATTATCGACCCTTGCATTACCGTTGAGAGCGACAAACAAAGTCTCAGCAGCATTGCCCGCAGTACCTCTGTACCAGATTGTCAGAGTGTTGACGCCTTTTACTGTCCAGTCGCGATTGGAAGTCAATGTTAAAGTCGCCTCGGATTTACCGACAGCGTTGTCATAGGTCATTGGCATCGACTGATTGCCACTGTGAACTATTGTCTGCTCGGCAAATGGAGGCATATCGTGACCAACAATAGAGCCGTTAATTGCCGGATTGTCGAACCCGTCTATCCAGGCATTAAATATCCTGTTACTCAGCGGGTCAGCGGGGTCAAGGTCATTGTAAGCTTCAAAATCGTCAATGATAAGGAAGTTGGCCGTAGTGAAGCTCCAGAGTGGTCCTGTCCACGGACTGTCGGCGTTGGCGTTATTAGCCTCATCAACCCGCCAGTAATAGGTATTATTCCACTCGAGTTGTCCGGGCTCAAAGCTCTCGGAGCCGAGGTTTCCGCTGTCTTTAAACTCCAGAGAAGTTGCATCGGCGCCGAAATAGACCTCATGTGTATCGGCAAAAACTCCCTGCACCCAGGTCAGAACAGGCGTCTGTGAGACGTCCTCAGCACCATTGGCCGGATTCGGGCCTCCGACAGCGCCCTCGGTAGTAAAGCTCCAGACGTTGCCTTTATGCGTATCGGCGGCATCAAACTCATCGACACGCCAGTAGTAGGTCTTTGCCATTTCAAGCGGGCCGGGTCTGTAGGTTGTAGAACCCCACGGCGGATTACCTGCGGCGTTGTTCACATCGTCAAAATTGTCGCCGAAGTACACATAGTGTATTAT
>CAZZAX010000011.1:0-69686 GCA_964653075.1 uncultured Pirellulales bacterium | reverse complement strand
GGAAGTTTGAAGGCGAACTGCCCTGCATTATTGACTTTTATGCGGATTGGTGTGGACCGTGCAAAATGATTGAGCCTGTTCTGGCCGAACTCGCCGAGGAATACCAAGGCAAACTCAACATTTACAGAATAAACACAGAAGATCAGCAGGAATTAGCGGCCGCTTTCGGCATTCAGAGCATACCCAGCCTTCTTTTTGTACCGCTAAATAATAAACCTCAAATGTCAGTAGGAGCACTGCCCAAAAATTCCATTAAAAAGGCGATAAGTGAAGTATTAAATATAGCGGAAAATTAAAGTGAGAATCATCAATAAATACTTTCCAGAATTTTAGCAGATGATCAAAGATAGAACTGTTTTTTTCTGCCATTATTTCCTGATAATCAGATCCATCTTCAGTTTTTTGCATTAGCTTAGAACTTTGGCATTTTTGTGGAAGGTTTGGAATGTTGGGTGACTCTAATTGCGTGATTTGTAAAAATGGATTTTAATTGGCACACTTCGAAGAAAATGTTAATATTATTGTGAGATTAAAAAAGTTGGTTGTGTGGTCAAGCCTTTAATATGGGGGATATCATTAAATGCAGATTGACCGAAAAAATATTCAACGATTCTGAATCGGTATAACTTTTATGCAAGAAATCCAGGAAACAAAACCCCATTCGTTTCAGCAAAGAAACATGTTGGCTGGCATCGTTCACGGCACTTTTTTCAATATGGCGCAAGCTTTTGCCGAGCCTTTTGCCCTGCTTCCTCTTTTTTTGGCCGGTTTTACATCATCAAAGTTAATCATCGGGCTGACAGTGGGATTAATGCAGGCTGCGATGGTAATGCCGCAATTGTTAATGTCTCGCCTTCTACGGCGGCACCCGCACACAGCAAAACCATTAATGCTCGTGGGAATCTGGACACGATGTGGTGTATGGGGAATATTAGGCTTTTTTGCCCTTATGAGTTCCGAACAAAGTCTTTCTCTTCTTTGGGCATCTGTCATACTTGTAAGTCTATACTCCTTTGCCGGCGGCATAGCTGTGCTTCCTTTCAACCGTATCATAAGTGAAACAATTCTACCGGAAAAGAGAAGCAGCTTTTTTGGCTGGCGTTTGTTTTTCGGCGGCTTTATGGCTATGATGGCTGGTTTTCTTGTCAAACTTGTACTGGGTAGCGATAAAATACTTTGGCCAAAAAATTTTGGTGTTCTCTTCCTGCTCTCTTTTGTGACACTGATTGTTGCCTATACAGCTATGTCCATGTTCAAATTTCCAAGTGATTCACCAGGCAAATCTACAGATGTTATGCCTTCACTTTGGCATGAATGCTTAAAAGTTTTCAAAACCTATCCTGTAATAAAGAGACTGATTATAATTGAGCTTTTGACATCTAAACTCGCACTTTTTATGCCTTTTCTGACGCTTTATGCAACGCAAAGCCGGCATATACCGCTGAAATGGGTGGGAATTTTTATAGTCTGCATGAAACTGGGAAGTATGTTGAGCAACCTGTTATGGATACCCATCGGAAATAAAATCGGCACCAGAGTCCTTATCCACACAGGCATAATAACAGCTATTACAGCGCTCGTGCTGAGCATTTTTGCACATAATGTCTTCTTATTTTCCCTGGCTTTCTTTGTTATAGGCCTTGCTTCCAGTGCGCTTATGCTTGGCTACAGCGGATACATACTGGAAATTGGGCATGCTGAAATACGAGTACTGTTGGTAGCAATCAATGGCACCATGCTTCTGCCGCTTTATTTTATGCCCCTGCTCGGCGGCTTGATTGCTGACACGATAGGATATTTTTGGTTATTAGTATTGGGGCTGGTACTCTTTTCCCTGGCTCTGCTTTTGGCATTGACCCTATGCGAGCCCCGCAATGGAGATAAAGCATGCGGACCATGTCCAACTAACGAGTTTACGTGACCTATTTGCAGTAAAGCTATTATGAAAGAGAAAACAATGATAAATAAACTTGGCCGAAACGATCTTTGCTGGTGTGGTAGTGGTAAGAAATACAAAAAATGCCACATGGAGCAGGATAGGTTTGCCGAAAGACCTCAAGCATCTATCAACGTACCAATAGCATCGAAGCATTTAGTATCCAAGGGACGAGTCAGTCCGGCACGTGTTGTTCCTGCTCATATTAAGTATCCTGATTACGCTGAAACCGGTGGCGGCGAACAAGAATACTCGGTGCAAACTAAATTGAGCGACCAAGAAATCGAACAAATGCGACATACATGCCGTGCTGCACGTCGTGTATTGGACAAAGCCATAAAAGCTGTACGACCAGGTGTTACTACCGATTATCTCGACACTATCGTTCATGATGCATGCATTGCTGAGGGCGGATATCCAAGTCCGCTTAACTACAACGGTTTTCCCAAAAGTGTATGTACATCCGTTAATGAGGTTATATGTCATGGTATTCCCGATGATAGACCATTGGAAAACGGCGACATTGTTAATATCGACGTTACCATTTTTCTAAACGGCTTGCATGGCGATTGCTCTGAAACCGTTCCCGTAGGCAGGATCGACCAGGCATCTCAAAACCTTTTAACCGTTGCCTACGAGTCTATGATGCGTGGAATTGCTGCTATTAGACCAAACGGTCTGATTAGAGATATCGGTCGTGCTATTGAAACGTATGCAAAAGAACTTAGTTACAGTGTAGTGCGCGCCTACTGTGGACATGGTATCGGTAAACTTTTCCATTCCAGTCCAACCGTGCCGCATTTTTACAACCCAAATGAGCATACAAAGATAAAGCCCGGCATAATTTTTACCGTTGAACCCATGATCAACATGGGTGTCTGGAAACATAAAGTTTGGAAAGATGGCTGGACAGCAGTTACTTCCGATCTGCAACGAAGCGCCCAGTTTGAGCACACTGTATTGGTTACCCAAAGCGGCGTGGACATTCTGACCTTACCTGAACAGCAGTCGCAGCCATTCTCGGGCCAAGACAACAAGAACCGTACATGAGAAGAGAATTATGCAGGATTGATAGATGTGGTATGAAAATGATAAAAGGAAAAAATCAATTGCTTTAGTGGATTACAAAATATGCAGCCCAAATAAATGTACTCCTGATGAAGGTATTTATGCTGCCATAGAGGCATGTTCAAAGGCTGTTTTAGAACAAATAGACGGGGCTTTTGAGCCGCCAATAGTAGATCAAGATATGCCTTTAGGGTGTGGGAATTATGTTGAGGCTTGCCCTTTAGATGTTATTCAGATAGAATATGATGTTTAGGAGATGGCAATGGTAAAAAATAATTGTTTCCATTGGAAGAGGGGAAACCGCGGGTACAGAATTTTTTGAAAGGTAGGATATTATGAAACGAAGAACATTTCTTGGATTAAGTGCCATCGCTTCCGGAAGTCTCTGTCTGGCGGGTTGTGAAAGCCTAGACGCGATGCTGGGCGGTTCAAAGGTTCCTTTTAAGATTTCCCTTGCCCAGTGGTCGTGGCACCGGAGGCTTCGCGGCCAGCAGCAGCCTAAGATGGACAATCTGGATTTCGCCGCGAATGCCCGGAAATTCGGCGTTGAAGCGGTTGAGTACGTCAATCAGTTCTTTAAGGACAAGGCTCAAGACACTGCGTACCTGGCCGAGATGAAAAAACGCGCAAAAGACAACGGCGTCGAGTCCGTATTGATTATGTGCGACGGCGAAGGCAACCTCGGCGACCCGGATATGCAGCGGCGCACCCAGGCGGTCGAGAACCACTACAAGTGGCTCGAAGCGGCTAAATACCTCGGCTGTCATTCGATACGAGTCAATGCCAGCTCCAGAGGCACATACGATGAACAGCTCGAACTGGCCGCCGACGGACTGCAGCGTCTCAGCGAAAAGGCTGCTCGCTACAAACTTAACGTTATTGTCGAAAACCATGGCGGCCTGTCTTCAAACAGCGAGTGGCTTACCAGCGTAATTAAAAACGTCGGCCTGCCTAATTGCGGGACACTACCAGACTTCGGCAATTTTCCGCCGGAAGCGGATAAATATCAATCCGTCGAAATGCTGATGCCCTATGCAAAAGGAGTGAGCGCCAAGAGCTATGACTTCGGTGAAAATGGCGATGAGACCACGATTGATTTCTACCGCATGATGAAGATTGTTACCGATTCCGGCTACAAAGGCTACGTCGATATCGAGTACGAAGGCAACAGGCTCACTGAAGATGCGGGTATCGTGGCTACAAAAAAACTGCTAGAAAAGATTCAACAACAGATGATGAACGCATAAGACGATCCCTGACATCCGGCGGACTTGCTGCTTAATTCCAGCATTGAGTATAGAGTATGATTGTCGGTGTATTAACAGCCCATCTTTCCCTGCAGGGGATAACCTCGCTAAAGGGAAAACGAAGCATAATCAAGAGCTTAATCGGCAGGCTCAAAAGCAGATTCAATATCTCGATTTCCGAAGTTGACCACCAGGACAGCAAGGCCGTCGCCGTCATCGGAATATCAATAGTCGGCAACGACTCTCACTTCATAGACCAGCAGTTTGACGCTGTAATTAATTTTATGCGCAACGACGGCCGGTTCTATTTGAGCCAGGTCGAACGGGAAACCTTCTCGTAAAAAATCAGCGTCTTGTAAACTTATCAAATACCGTAATGACCGGCAGGGCATTGCCGTCGTCATCAAACATGCCTCTTCTCCGAAGGCCTCCCATGACCGCAGGTTCCCACCAGAAGACGCCCCTGCCTCTGTTGTCAGGTGTGTTAAGAACGACCCGATTAACCTCTTCCAAAAACTGCCTCTGGCCTTCAGGGGTCTCCGGGAAAGGTGCTTTCTTATTTTTGTATTCAGCCGGCCTCCAGTTATAGGCCACTTCCACGAGAATAATGTCCTTCTTGTATTCATTGGCCATGAATATCATATTTTCTCTCAGCTCAAGCAAAGTGCCGTGCCACCACGGATAGTAGGACTGTCCTATGATATCGTATTCAATGCCATACGAATGCCACTTGTCAAAGAAGGCCTTTGTCCGGTTCTTACTGCCGCCTTTATCGATGTGTACCATAATCAGGGGGCGTTTACCATTGCCCCGTCCGGCATCGACGCCGTTAATCCCCGCCTTCATCAGCTCTGCGAAGTTGTCCCAGTTATCTGTCAGTTTACCATCGGGCCAAAGCATGCCGTTTGAAATTTCGTTACCGGGCTGGACCATATCCGGCAGAACATCCGCCTCCTTAAATGCGATGATTGTATCACGGGTATATTCGAACACCGCCTGAACCAGCTCGGCATGAGACTTATCCGCCCAGGCCTTAGGAATATATTGTTTGCCCGGATCGGCCCAGGTATCGGAGTAGTGGTAATTCAGTAAGAACTTGAACCCAAGTTTCTTAGATTCCTTAGCCAGGGCAATAGTATATTCAAGATTGTTCGGCAGGCGCGTTGGTGTGTGGAACAGTCGCAGCCGAATCCAATTATAGCCGTGCTCTTTGAATAGCTGAAGACCCGGTTTTTCCTCGCCGTTGTCCTTGAACACAATCCCACTGTCCTCGGCCTGCTTGAGAAAGGAAAGGTCCGCACCGATGGCGTAATCTGACGCCTGAGCAAATCCGCACATACAGAACTGCACAACAACCCAGAACATCACTATTACAGACAGCAAAACCTTATTAGATTTATTTTCCCTTTTCATTTTTACTGCTGTCCTTTTCATTATTGTCACTGCACCTCGATACTTATATATTCACATTTGAAATCAGGTGGTATTACAGAATCCTATCGACGATATACCTTGCACCGATAAATATATCCACCGCCATTGCTGCACAAAGCACAAGCTGTCGCAACAGCCGCATTCGCAATTTCGCACGTATCATAAAGAAAATAATTGCGGCCACAATCGCACCGAGCACGTACATCTTCCCGGCCTCGGTAAAGAGTTTTGCGTATCCCGCACCCAGACCTAAAAATGTCTGAAAGTATTTCGTCGCCAGCAGCAATGTTACGATGGAAAGTGCTGCCATGATCGCCACGGTCGCTAAAATCCATACGCGGTCGGCAAAGCCAGCCGAGGCAAATCCCTGCATACCTTCCCCAATAAGCACCGAGCAGCACAAAACCGGAACCGTAAGCCAGATAACAGGACTGACCTCAACATAAGAATTAAAAGCATCATAGAACGACAGTATCACACCGAGAAAAATAATTACAATAACACTGTACCGCCGGGCTGCCAGCATCATACAAACACCAATAACCAGCGCCGCTATCGGAATATGATAAAAGCCAATCAGAGTCAGGTTTTGTTTAGCTGTAATAAGCGGGGCAAACAAGCCTGTCAAATCAGCCGTATGCAGCCGGGCCTGTGTTGAAACTGGGAATAATCGGTAGTGAGTCGATACCTGAAAAAAAACCACTATTGCCAGAAACGGCAGAATCACAAGCGAAATCCTAAACCATCGCCATTTTTCTTTGAAACCAAAAGCAGCCGGGCAGAACAGCCATGGTATAGCCGCCGCCAAAAGACCGGCCGAAGGATGAAATTGGGCTAATCCGAGTATGAACGGCCCGAAGCCGTAAATAGCCCCCGCAAAAAACGACTCAGCAAATCCGGCCACCCACCGCCGGCTCAGTACATAACAGCCGAGAGAGGCTATACAACTATTCACAATTAAAAGGTATTGCCATCTGTCTAAGTTTCTGAAATACGGCCAATATAGATGCCCGGCGAAGACAACATAAACTATTGCCGCCGCAAAAAATCTGATTGAACTTCGCCCTTTTATACTCATTCTTTCACAGACGTAGAAAAGCGTAAAATTAAAACACAACGTGCAAAAACAAAACTATAAAAGTCAAACTCAGGTGATTAAGACCCTTGCAAAAGCAGAATTAGATTTCGACCTTTGCTTCCGTTTTTTTGGCGGCATCCGGCATTACTTCCACAATATCTAATGTCCTGGTCGCTTTTGGACGTGTCGTCTTCGGGCACTCCCCGGTCCAGCAATAAAGACATAGACTCTCTTTTGGTCGCCCGACAGCCTCAACCATATCACCAACGGTCTGATATCTAAGCGTAGTGACACCTAAATCCCTGGCAATCCATTCGACCATTCTTTTGTATTTCTCGCTATTTGCGTCCAGATATTCCGATACATCATCCAAGTCATGACCTTCCAGAGACCGAATGGCTTTGCGGGCGGCAAGCTCGTGGATTGAGCGTGTGGAAAGATTGAACCTGCAGGGATACATCAGCGGCGGACAGGCGGGCCTTACATGTATCTGTTTGGCGCCGCAATCCCAGAGCTTTTTTATGGCGAAGTTCTTAAGCTGTGTGCCCCTGACGATGGAATCTTCACATACGACTATACTGTTATCTTCAATTACCTCTTTAATAGGGATAAGTTTCATTTTTGCGATAAGGTCGCGTGTCTGCTGTGAGGGCGGCGTATAACTTCTGCCATATCCGGGTGTGTACTTAACAAGCGGGCGTCTAAATGGTTTGCCCGATTCCATAGCATATCCCAGCCCGTGTGCAAATCCGGAATCCGGAACCCCCGAGACCACATCAACCTCAATATCCTTGTCGCGCTTCGCAAGGCAGCGTCCGCATTTTTCCCTGACTATCTCAACATTGATTCCTTCATAGCTTGAGGCGGGAAAGCCGGTATATATCCAGAGAAACGTGCAGATTTGGTTTATATTTCCCCTGCCGGGGCTCTTTTGCACTATGCCGTCTTCATTTATCAGAATCATCTCCCCCGGCCCAATGTTTTTCACAACATCAAATCCGTTATTCGGAAAGGCATTGGTCTCGGCAGTAACCGCCCATGCATCCGGCCGCTTGCCAATAATTAGCGGCGTATATCCAAGTCTGTCTCTTGCTGCATATATCCCGTCTTTATGCAGCAATAAGAGAGAGCAGGAACCCTCGATAACCTCAAACATCTTCTCTATGCCGTTTATCAAATCCCTTCCCTGGTTGATTAATTTTGCTATAAGCTCCGTGGTATTTACCGACCTCTTGCCTACTTCGCTGAAAGATATTCCTTCTTTCAACAGTTTCTCCGCCAGCTCTTCAGTGTTTTCCACAAATCCGCTGGTGACGATACAAAACGGCCCAAATCTTGAGTTCAGATAAATAGGCTGCTCTTCATAGTCACTGATAACGCCGATACCTTTGTTGCCGTTGATACTTTCATAATCATCAAAGAATTTCGACTTAAACTGGCTCTGGCTCAGGCTGTGTATCTGACGGGTGAAATCATCTCCAAGCACCGCTATGCCTCCATACTCGGTTCCAAGGTGCGAATGATAATCAGTGCTGTAGAAAAGTGTTTCTGCACAATTCTTCTTCGAGACTACTCCAAAAATACCACTCATTTTTTACCTCCTGTGTAAAAACGTACGCGGTTTATAATTTAGAATGCTTAACACAACCGTTAATACCCTCGATTCGGACATTGTATCATATTCGCTTTATTATTGCGAACACTTATTTGAGGATTACCTTGCCGGTGCCGGAAGTAATCCGGCCTATCTTATAGACACGCTCTCCGTATTTTGTCAGTTTCCTGGTTATCGATTCGGCAAAATCTTCCGCCACTATCAGCACGAATCCTATCCCCATATTAAAGACTCTGAACATTTCCCCCTCTTCGACCGGGCCTCTCTTCTGAAGGAAAGTAAATATCTTCGGTACCGGCCAGCTCGATTTTTTTATTGCCGCATCGCAGCCCTTCGGCAGCACTCGAGGTATATTTCCCACCAGACCGCCGCCGGTTATATGAGCCATCCCGTGAACTATTCGTTTGACCTTGTATCGTGAAAGCAATTTTATTATCGCCCGAACATAAATTCGAGTCGGCTCCAGCAGAGCTTCACCAACTGCAGCGCCGTCGAGCCCATCCGGACAATCGGTCATTTTGAGTTTCGCCTGCTTAAAGCAAATATTGCGGGCTAACGTATAACCGTTACTGTGCAGCCCGCTTGAAGCAAGGCCCAGAATCACATCACCTTTTTTTATTATTTCACCTGTAATTATTTTCTTTCGCTCGACAACACCCACGGCAAAGCCGGCCATATCGAAATCACCTGCCGAATAGGTGTCCGGCATCTCGGCGGTTTCTCCGCCTATCAGCGCACAGCTGGCTTCCCGGCAGCCTCTCGCAACGCCTGTTACAAGCTCAGCCACTATTTTCGGCTCCAGCTTGTGAACCGCAAGATAGTCGAGAAAGAACAACGGCTCGGCGCCCTGTACGAGCATATCATTAACGTTCATCGCAACAAGGTCAATCCCTACGGTATCGAACCTCTTCATCTTCTCGGCCAACTGGACCTTACTGCCCACGCCGTCGGTACAGGCAACAAGGACAGGGTTCTTGTAATTTCTTTTGAACAGACGCTCGTCATAATCGAGCCGAAACATCCCTGCAAAGGCATTGTGTGACTGGATAACCCGCGGCCCGAATGTGCTCGCTACCGCCGAAGAAATCTGATTAACCATCTCCTCCCCGGCATCGATACTCACACCGGACTGTTCATAGGTCACATATTTGCTCATTTTTCGCCGCTTTTGGTTTACAGACATCCGGGAACCTGAACATACGCTACTGTTCGTTCTCGAATATATGCATTTGATAGCACTCCATAGAGAATTTATTGACTGCAACATCTATTGGTATTCTGTATTTGCCGCTCCAGCAGGCCGTACAGTAGTGGTCATCAGGCAATTTCGCACACCCAAGCAATCCTTCAAGCGACATATAGCCGACACTGTCAACTTCAAGGAACTCCGCGATTTGCCCCAAATCGCGATTGTTTGCCAGCAGCTCTTCTTTGGTTGGAAAATCAATACCGTAAAAACAGGGAAACCTGATTGGCGGACAGCTCACCCGCATGTGTATCTCTTTAGCCCCGGCCTGGCGCAATGCCCTTATCTTGCCTCTGGTAGTAGTGCCGCGGACAATTGAATCATCCACCACCACAACGCGGTTTCCATCCACAACTTCCTTAATCACAGCCAGTTTGAGTTTGACTTCCAGCTCTCTTAACTTCTGTTCAGGAGAAATAAATGTTCTGCCTATATAATGGCTTCTGACCAGCCCCATATCGAAAGGTATTTTACTTTGCTCTGCATACCCAATCGCCGCTGATGTCCCCGAGTCCGGCACGGGTATTACCACGTCCGCATCAACGGGATGTTCTTTTGCCAGTTGCCTGCCGAGATTCTTTCTGAACTCGTGAACGTTTTCACCGAAAAATGTGCTGTTTTGTTTGGCGAAGTAGATGTGCTCGAAGATACAGTAGGCCGGTGTTACAGTGCCCCGCTTAACGAAGAAACTGCTGTGCAGCCCGTCTTTATCCAGCCGAACGATTTCACCGGGCTCAACTTCACGAATAAACTTTGCGTTGATGATGTCAAAGGCGCATGTCTCACTGGCAACCACGTAAGCACCGTTGTCCGTCTGGCCTATACATAAAGGCCTGATTCCGTAAGGGTCCCGCGCCGCTTCTATACGGTCGACAAATAAAAACAGCAGACTATATGCGCCCTGAAGATGGTTCAATACGTGTCCCAAATAGTCGGGATTGCCGGCATGGCTCGGCTTGGCGAGTAAATGAACAATTACCTCTGTATCGTTTGTGGAGTTAAATATACTGCCGTGTGCCTCATATTCGTCCCGCAATAATGACGCGTTAATAAGGTTGCCGTTATGCGCCACCGCAACCTGCCCGCGGGAGTACTCGGCCAAAAGCGGCTGACAATTTACCGCCATGCTTGAGCCTGTCGTTGAATACCGAACATGACCGATGGCTATCGGATTAGAAAGCTTTTCTAAAATACCGCTGCCTGAACGAAATACCCTCCTGACCATACCCATCCCGCTATAGCACTGAATCACTTCACCATCACTGGAGGCAATTCCCGCCGATTCCTGTCCGCGGTGCTGAAGGCTGTGAAGACCGAAATAGGTCTTATGGACCGCCTCGGGGTCACTAAAAATGCCAAAAAGACCGCAGTTTTCTTTTTTTTCTGAAGCCATAAAAGGATTGTTAATTGTCAGGCGTGAATTGTCAATCGAAAACCGCTGAATGAACTGCTTTTTTAATTCACTCAATGAAAATTTTTCTTTTCTGAAGTATCACCTGAATTTCTAATCGTCTTTTGCCGGATACATAAATTTAGGTATTCGGCGGATCTTACCCTCGGAGTTGACATGAGCCAAAACGGTCGAGCCCTCAGCAAACAGCAATCCATCACTGCTGCGAGTGAGCCTGTAGCTGTGCTCAACTTTACCGGCAGTGACCGCTGAGCAATGTGTTTCCAGTTGCAGCTTCTCGTCATACCTCGCAGGCCGGCGGTATTTTATACACAACTTGGCTACTACGAATAATACCCCTGCTTGTTCGAGGTCTTTGTATGCAATCCCGTTGGCCCGCAACAGCTCCGTTCGCCCCATTTCAAACCAAACAGGATAGACACTGTGGTGAACCACTCCCGCTTTGTCGGTTTCGGCATACCTCGGCACAATAGGTATCGTGTGACTCTGAACAGTCATTCGCTTGGGAAAATCCATCTTAAATCCTGCTATCCTGAAAATATCACTACAATTTCTCTCGCTGCCGAATCTATAAATTCATCCAGTGTTTTTCTATCTCTTCCAATGTCTTGCCCTTGGTCTCCGGTACGAACCGACGGACAAAAGTAACCAGAACAACACAGAAAATCCCATACAGCCAGAACGGAAAAGCATGATGAAACTTTTCGAGCAGCCAGTTATTTTCGTCCATCATAGGAAACGTTTGAGAAACAACGTAATTCGCCACCCAAAGGCACACCGTGGCAATGGCCATTGCCCGCCCGCGAATACGCGTCGGGAAAATCTCCGACAGGATTACCCATGTCACAGGCCCGACCGAGAGCGCAAAGCAGGCTATATAACCGAGTATGAACAGCAGAACCCACAAATCTGTTTTTTGGCAGTACGCCATCAAGCCCATCCCTAACAGCGAAAGCCCCATCCCCGCTGAGCCTATCATCATCAAAGGCTTTCGGCCAACTTTGTCCACCGTCCAGATAGCAATAATCGTAAAACTAAGGTTTACTGCACCGACTATCACCGTTTGAAGAAGTGCGGCATTGGTTTCGGAACCCATCTTCTTGAAAATCTCGGTCCCGAAATAAAGGAAAACATTAATACCCGTAACCTGCTGCAGGACCGCTAACACGATACCGATGACCAATACAATCTTCATACCCGGCTGAAACAGTTGTTTTATCGATCCGCTTTCGTGGGCAATGGCATCCTTGATTTCCAGCAGCTCGGTTTGAGCATATTGGGCACCATCAACGCGGGCAAGAATCTCCAGCGCCTCGTCACTGCGGTTTTGTTTGGTCAGCCAGCGGGGACTCTCCGGTACAAAAAACAGCAGCACCAGCAACAGTAAAGCCGGCAGCGACTCCGAACCGAACATCCACCGCCAGCCAAACTGCTGGTTCCAAATCTCGTCGCCCTGAAGAGCGATAAAATAATTCACAAAATATACAACCAGAAAACCCGTTACAATCGCAAACTGATTGACCGATACCATCCGCCCGCGAATCCTCGCAGGGCTTATCTCTGCAATATACATCGGCGAGGACATCGACGCCGCACCCACACCCAAACCGCCAATTATCCGGTAAATGATGAAAGTTGTAATACTTTTCGGCAGGGCGGTTCCAACCGCCGAGATGAAAAACAAAATCGCAGAAAGAATAAGCACCTTTTTCCGGCCAAGCCAGTCGCTCAGCACTCCGGCAATGGCCGCCCCGATAGCACATCCGACCAGGGCACAGCCCGTCGCCCAGCCTGCCCAGTTTGCATCAAGACTAAAGTGTGCTTTTAAGGGCCCTATCGCACCGTTAATTACCCCCGTATCATAGCCGAACAAAAGCCCCCCCAGCGCAGCGACCATACATACGAGCATTACATAAACAACGCTGCCTTTTTCTTCGTTGATAAGCGTGCCGTTCATAATATTCATTTTCACAATGTGCTAATTTGATGATTCTCCGCAATTCTCCAGGGCATACTTTAGAGCCCAGTCGATAAACGTTGCATGATTATTATTTATATATTCTCCGTCCGCATTTCTGCATCGTTGGCGGGCGTCTTTTATCTGCTGAACAATCGGGCGGGCCTTACTGCCAAGACCCTGTATCTCGCGTGCGGCGTACAGGACTGTTTCCTCCCGCTGCTCCTCCAGGCCTTCAGCCAATACCGGCAAAGCATTTTCACACAACCCCAGCTTGCACAATGCACCGGCCGCTGCAAATCGCACGTTCGGGCTCGAATCTCCCAGCCGTTGGGTCAGCGACTTTACCGTTTGCGGTGCCCCTGAACCGAGAACACTCAAAGCCACAACAGACCAGTAGCGAACCGCACTGTCCGAGCTGCTCGACAACCTTATCAGCTTCGGAATATTACTTGGCCCCCTGCCAACCAAATCCGCCGCATCCAGAATGCGCCATTGAGGATACTTGCTGATTTGCTCTGCCATCTCATACGGAGTCGAGCCTTCCGAACGAATATGCATCTCCGCTTCCGACAATAACCCGGTATCATGCGTCTCTACCATCCACCCGCGGTGCACTCTTCGCATTCTCCCAAGAACCCTGCGTGCTTTGGGATTTCGAGCAAGGTTTTCTGTCTCATGTCGGTCTGCCATTGTATCGTACAGTTCCTCAAGCGGTTTGGTCGGCGCCCAGAGTTGTTTTTGCACACTTGTCAGATTTTCTTCGGCGACCACCTTTCGCAACTCCTGCATAATCTCGGCCCTGTCGGGATATTCGCTCGGCTGGATATAAGGCAAATGCGGCATGTAATTGCGAATATACTTGTATCGCTTATCACGAACACAGCGTGACATCTCATAGGCCTCATCCACCCGGCTGGACGCCCCGAATATATATTCCCGCGGCGGGCCCGCCTTAGGGCCAAGAAATGCATTACCCTGCATATAACCGGGAACGGGCAAACCAACCAGGCTCAGCACAGTCGGAGCAAAATCTACAAAGCTGACCAGCCTGTCCGTCCTCCTGCCGGCCTTGAGCGGATAGAAGTGTTGATATCGTCGGCCAAAATGAATAATTAAAGGAACATTCAGACCCGAATCGTAAAGCGTCCTTTTGAACCGGGGAAGACCAAGGCCGTGGTCTGAGAAAAAGAACACTATCGTATTATCAACCAAACCGTCGGCTTGCAGCGCACTTAGCAAGTCGCCGACCTGCTTGTCCATAAAAGTAATCAGGTTGTAATAACGACACCATATTTTCCGCACAAACGGTGTATCAGGATAATATGGCGGAAGAGGAATTCTTTTGCCGTCATGGCGTTCTTGGGGTTTTAGTTTCGACGTGTACTTATCAAAAAATTCCTCATCGGAACCGTTAATCTGTCCCTGGTGTGTAGAGGTAAAGTTGAACACACTGAAAAACGGCTGACCCGGCTTGCGTCTTCGCCAGTGAGCAGTAGGGCTCGATTCGTCCCAGACATCCACATCCTTGAAGTTATAGTCCTTTTTATAATTGTTTGAGCAGTAATAGCCGGCCGCACGAAGATATTCCGGAAAACATTTTATCTCTCTCGGCAATTTTACGTCCGAACGCAGATGCTGTGTGCCCGTAGAAGTTGCGTAAACTCCCGTTACCAGGCACGAACGCGAAGGCGCGCATACCGGAGCCGTCGCAAAGGCTTTTGTATATATAACGCTGTGCTTGGCCAGCTCGTCTAAATTCGGCGTTCTGGCGTAAATGTCACCATAACAGCCTAAGTAAGGACCGCTGACGTCTTCGCAGGTAATCCAGAGGATATTCGGTTTTTCGGCAGGAGTTCTGTATACCGTGCGTCTGGCCGGGGCAGCGCAGCCCGAAACGGCAACGCCTGATGCGCACAATCCTATCGCTTTAAGGAAATCGCGACGCGTACTTTTGTTCGTGCTCATTTTTTTGTCCTCCAAAATAATATTGATAAATTCCACACTAATTACCTGCCGATACTATCTTAAAGTCTCGCAGACTGCGAACAACAGCACCATCAACCTTAATCAATTCCCCGATAATCTGATATTCTCCGGCCTGCTGTGGAAACCCTTGTTCAAATGTCAATATCTCCCTTCCAAGGGGACTAACGATACAATCCTTTGTTTGCTCGGCAACGGTATTGTCGCCACGCAAAATCCGCAGGCGAACAGTCCCACTCCATTGCTTATGCAGGTCATTTATAACAAAAACCTTTAAGCTGCGCTGAGTTCCGCCGCTAATCTCCTCGTCCCAGAAATCAATCATCAATCCAACCGGAGAAAAGGCGTCACGGACATACCGCTCGAAGTTGGGCTCAAAAGTGAGTCTCTCCAGGTCGATGAAGTGGTCGCTTGTCGCGCCGCCCTCGGGCCGGGGCTTGTCACCGGCCCGGGAATATCCCAAACCGCAGAAGTGCAGCACACCGGCGCATTCTCGATGGCCCCGCCAGAATTCGGTAAGGGCCGCCAGATAACGTGCATAAAGCAATCGCCTCTGTTCTATGGTCGAATTTGGCCCGAGCAAATTGTCATAAACCTTATCTGTCAAGCATGTTGTCGTACCATCACGATTAAGCCACAACCACGCATACTCATTGATGATAATTGGAAGCTTATAATCTTTCTGGGCATCTCTCACGCGGGGCCTGCCGGAGGTATTGGCTAAATCTGACAAATGAAAATCTCCTCTGCCCCATTGAATCCTGCTAAAAAGATATGGATGAGATTCAAGATAGTCAGTGCCGCTCTCAGGTGCCGCCCAGCCGTTGTCCCACGGTCGATTGGACAAATCCAGATGCCGCACTGCACTCAAAGCTTTTCCCGTTTCCGGTGTCACACTCTCATTCTGTGCATCCCAGATTACAACGCAGGGATGGTTCCATCGCTCACGCATCCACTCGGTATATTCCGGAATTATCTTCTCGCTCTTCGGATTTTCCGGAGCTTTACTGAGCAGCCAGATGGGAAATTCATCCTGAATTAAAAATCCCTCTTCATCGGCGATTTCATACCAAAGCTCAGGCGGAAAACCGATACAGTAGCGAATCGAATTCCAGTGCATACTCTTGAACTTGCGATGAAGTCGGCGGACCCACTCTCTCCGCCAGGGCTTGTCGCCCCGCTCTGCATCCTCAAAGAACCGATACGCGCAAACATTTGTCCCGCGCATAATATACGGCTTGCCGTTCAGAACAGCCCGGCCGCTTTCCTTATCGAACTTAAACGACCGCATCCCAAACCGGACCCGAACACAATCCTTACCTGTACTCAACCTTAATTCATATAGAAAAGGATTCTCAGGAGTCCATAATTTGCAGTTATCAATTGGGACACTGATGTTTAGCTTTGTTGTCCCATTTGTAAAAACAAAGCCATTGCTTTCTACAGCGCCTACGAGCTTGCCTGTACTTACTTCTGTTACTTCGTATGAGACCGAACCATGTCCCGATCCGGCGGGCCCTTGCACTTCCGTCACAACCCTGACCTCGTTGTCCGAAATATCCGGAACGGTTTGCACGTTCACTATATACGGCTTGCCTGTCAGAATCAGCTCGACAGAATCATATATACCCGGGATATACAGATACTTCTCGAAATCCCAGCCTCCCGGCACATCTTCCGGCATACTCTCACGGTCGGCACCCACCCGCACGATTAGTTCATTTTCTCTGCCAGAACCTTTTAGAAATTTCTTCACATCCAGCAGAGCCAGCGTAAAGCACGGCAGATGCTCACCCGCCAACTCACCGTTAAGAAATACCTTCGTGCCATACTTTGCCTTATGAATCTTTAATATTACAACATCCGGAATCTCTCCGTCAACGGTAAATTTGCGCCGATACCAGAACGCCTGACGCTCTTCGCTTTTTTTCCCGACTTCATCGAACGCAGGCCTGGCCATATCGACAAGCCCCGGCACAGGAACCTTATGCCCGAAGCTGTCCGGCATTAAATCCATCGAGCCCTGTGCTATCTCCCATGTACCATCCAAATTGATGATGCGCCTCGAGTCGGTGTGTTTAGTAGCAGTTTTCCTTTCACCGTGACAGCCGCCCCATATAAATAACATTATCACAAAAAGAATTGACCACCATCGCCCGGAAGTGCTTCTTAGCATTTTTGATTCCTTTCTCCGATATTCCGTTGCTTTTATTTTGCTACTTTTCTACCCAGAGCCCCGAACATTGCCAATACGTTTTCGACCGGCGTATTGCACTGAATATTGTGGATAGCGCTGAATAAAAAACCCTTTTTTGCATTGAATATCTCGAGCCGCTCGGTAACCTGCCGGCTCACCTGCTCGGGCTCGCCGAATGGCAGCACCTGTTGAGTATCCACGCCGCCGCCCCAGAAAATTATCCTGCCGCCGTATTTCTCTACTAATAGCTTTGGATCCATACCCTCGGCCGAGGTCTGGATTGGATTGAGAATATCGAAGCCCGCCTCTATGAATCCCTCTATCAGCGGCTCACAGCCTCCGCAGCAGTGTTTCATTGTCTTCCATTTAGTGTGGGTGTGAATCCAGTCGTTGAGCTTCCTGCTGAACGGCATATAAAGCTCCTTATAAGTATCCGGGCCGCAGAATAATGTATTCTGTGCAGCCAGGTCTGTTCCATCCACAAACACGATGTGCACTTTGTTGCCGACTGCCTCGTATATTCGCTCAAGATTCTTAAGGGCGATCTCCGTCTGGCCTGCAAAAACATCCTTAACATATTCTCTTCGCGAGACCGTGCTGATATACCATTCCTCGATGTCCCGAATTCCTTTCGGGTGCTTCAAACCAGCCGCCGGCACCAGCGCTATATCACCAAAGGCCGTCCCCGGAAATCCCGCTGCAATTGCAAGGTCGGTATTGTCGTAAAGCTCGCGCGCCCGCTGCTCATAAATCTTCAAATCTTCGTCGCTGATGGGCACAAACTCCTCAAGATTATCCGCCGGATCGAGCCTGGCCTCGTCAATCGGCTCCTGGCGAACAATCGCGTCGAAATAAAATCCGCCTTGGGGCATTCGGCCAGAGGCCAGCACCGACTTATCACCTTGCGGATACTGAAGAATATCACCGTTAGGTTCAGACTCCGTATTGAACTTACCCGGCACCAGCACATTCGTACCATCAAAGGTTTTCCACGGTTTCCAGTCAGTGTTCGCAAAACCGAAATGGTTCTTGGGTCCCGGCAGGTTCACAACGTCAATTCCCAAAATTTCAAGTAAGTCAACCGCAACTTCGCCGAGCATCTGATATGGGTCAATAATTTTCACCCCCACTGCTTCGTTTTGCGAAGCAAACAGCGGGGGCTTATCCAGACCAAGTGCCAGCCGCAGTTTCGCAACCACACTAACCTGGGCCCCGCTGGTCACCGTCCCGCCCAAATCCACAGGCACACGGTCAACAGGTTCATAATTAAGTGCCTTGAGCACACGTTCTCTACCGGTCATCACAATCTTGCTCTCAGAATTATTGTCCATAAAAGTCTCCCAAATCACAAAAGAAACGCCTCAAAAAACCGTCCTTATAACTTTTTTAATTATCAAACAACGATTTTCTGCCGATATTCTATCACTCTATGAGTATTTTTACAAAGAATTCATTCTTCGCAGTCCCCGCTGTTTGCCCGGCAAAACAAAGCGGCAGAGGCACAGAACGAAACAGACATCTAAGACGACAATAATGGTTGAAATTTGGAAATAGCTTGACATATTCACTTTTTTAGGAAATAATGCCGATATGTGCCCTCAATGAAGGGTTTTTTTGTGTTTTAAAGTCGCGAAAGGACAAAAAATGAGAAGTTTCTTTTCTAATTCGAAAGTATTAATCATTGTTGTGGTGTTCTTTGCTGTTTGTGGCTTGAGTTGTAAACAGAAACCGTCAGAGCAGGCCGATACTAATAAAGCTCAACCTGCCCAGACCAAAATAGAAGCCGAAACCAAAACCGAACCAGAAACCAAAGCCGAAACTGCAACTATAGTTGAGCCGACGGCCCCCGAAGAACCCGCCGACAATATTGCCGTAACTGTAAACGGTATCGATATCACCGAAGAAGAGTTGCAAAAAGTCCTCCAGCCGCAGCTTGCCAGAATGGCCCAACAGAACCAAAAACTGCCGCCGGCATTGAGGCAGACACTCGAAAAACAAATCAGGCAGAAAATGCTCGATAAAATGATTGTCATACGATTGTTAGAGGAAAAGGTAAAAGAAACCAACATAGTAATTCCTGAAGATGATGTGCTGAACCAGATCAAGCAATTGTTAGCTACCCAGGGATCGTCAATGTCGTTGGAAGAGTTCAAAAAGACAACGGCCGAATCCGGCAGAAACTTTGACGAAATAAGAAAGCAGGTCGAAAAGGGAATGGTATATCAGAAGATTGTGGATGCTCAATGGGAAGGCAAGATAAATATTACAGAAGAAGATGCCAAAAAGCACTATGATGAAAATCCAACACAGTTCGAACAGGTCAGGGCAAGTCATATTCTCATAACACCCAAAACCGATGAAGCTGGCGCCGATCCCAATCAGGAAAAAGCAAAGGCCAAAGCAAAAGCCGAAGACCTCCTTAAACAAATCAAAGAAGGAGCCGATTTTGCCGCATTAGCCAAAGCCAACTCGGACTGCCGTTCGGCGGCACAGGGCGGCGATCTGAAGTTCTTCGGTAAAGGCGATATGGTGCCACCCTTTGAAAAAGCCGCCTTCGCGCTGGAAGTAGGGAAAGTAAGTGATATAGTCGAGACCCGATTCGGATACCACATAATAAAAGTTACCGACCACAAGGATTCTTTCGAGTACTTCAAGGAAGAAATAATCAATAAACTGGCGCAGAAAAAACAGGTTGAAATGACCAATACGTATATCGATTCTCTCAAGGCCGCCGCAAGCATAGTGTACCCGCCAAGCAAAGAACCGACTTCATCGGCGCCGCCAATGATGGTACCTCAGCCGCGATAATCCGTCGCTCTAAGCAGTACCTTATGATTTTAAAAGTGTGGCTGGGTCGAGATTTTCCGACTCAATATCCTGAAAGTACTTTAAAGTGCCGACTTTCAGCTCAACCGTGGCCTCTTCGTCACAAACTATAATGCCCCTGGGGTGCATTTGCAGGGCGCTGATTGTCCACATATGATTTACGCCGCCTTCAATAGCGTGCTGCAGTGCGCGGGCCTTATTATGGCCGTTTACAATAACCAGAACCTCCTCGGCATCCATAACAGTGCCCACGCCGACAGTTAAAGCGGTCTTGGGTACTTTGCTGACGTCGTCGTCAAAGAATCGCGAGTTTGCAACGAGTGTGTCGTAAGTAAGTTTCTTAACCCGGGTCCTCGAAGATAATGACGAAGCCGGCTCATTAAACGCTATATGGCCGTCAGGTCCGATACCCCCGAGAAACAGCCTTATTCCGCCAACCTTTTTTATTTTTTCTTCATAGCTCGCACATTCGGTCTCGATGTCCTCTGCATTGCCGTTGAGAATGTTGGTATTTTCTTTCTTAATGTCTATGTGGCTGAAAAAGTTGTTCCACATAAACGAATGATAGCTTTCAGGATGTTCTTTTGGCAGGTTCACGTACTCATCCATATTAAAGGTAATAACATCTTTGAAAGAAACCACACCTTTCTTATTCAGTTTTATAAGTTCAGCGTATGTTCCCAGCGGCGAAGAACCCGTGGGAAGACCTAACACAAAAGGTTTGGCCTGGCTGGCTTCAAATTCATTAATGCTCCTGGCTATGTAATTCGCGCTCCATTTCGTTGCCGACTCGTAATTCGGTTCAATTATCACTCTCATAAATTTGTCCTCGTCTAAATATTGTTCACTGTCATTATTGTTTAGCCCCGGTTTTTATCCGGGGTCTGCCATTTCTCAACCGACGTCTGTCTATGTCACTAATCTTTCCCTCAATTCCAACTCGTCATACTGCGCTTTATTGTGGGTTTATAATATTAACAGATTTATTCGTAAAAGTAACACCTGGGAAATATTCATCGCTGCTGCCCGGCCAATTGCTGTATTTGACTTATAAGCTTATCACCAAGTGCTGTCTTGCTGGTTATATGCTTTTTGATTTCCAAAACAAAACTATTTTCTTCAAAAGTCCCTATCACCTCTTCGAAATCATGCTGCATTGTGTCTTTACCGCCATCAAGCCCATATCCTATCTGAGCGGTCTCGGCAAATTCTTTTTTCGTATCGGCATAAATCATTCGGTCAAGCTCTACGACAGCCGTTTTCCATTTCGTTACCAACTCAATAATATCATTCGACGTAATCCTGTCAAGCATTTTGCCTAAACGCTGCTGCAAAACGTTGGCCGCCCAGGCCCATTCGTACACCGGATAATTGTTATACATAGACTCGAATGCCTCTGTTAGCTGTTCCAACGTGCTGATAATATCGTTTTCAATATCGCTGAGCACCTTCTGAACAACCCGCTCCGGGGCAAACAAACCGGCCAGGTCCACCCATGTCCCCGGCCCTGTTTTTGTTTCCGGCATTAGCGCCTCTCTAAGCTCATCAATATCGCTGTACTGTTTGTTTACCAGCCGACTAATCAGACAATTGCCTAAGAATTTATCAATACCCATCCGGTAAAGTTTAATGCCTCTGTCCAGTGCCGAGTTTTTAATCTTGACACTGTTATAGGTAAAGTAATCGGTGTTCTGGCCCGATGTCGCTTTGAGGTTCGCAAGCAACCGACAGCCGTTGAGCATCTTTTGAATCGTATATGGACTTAAAAGTTTGAAATTTATATAGTCCAGCTTACTTTTGTCTTTTCGCCTGTCGCGTCTCGGCCATTTTAGTGCGTCACGGACCGTCCCAACGTTGCGTAAATTAACGCCGGGAACAAGAACACTCTCATCCTCGTGCTCAATAAGATACGAAAAAGGCAAATTAGAAGTGTCCGAATTCTTATAATGCCGGCCCATCACAACTGTAAACGCGCCGACCTTAGCCGGCCAGAGTATATACGAATCGCTCGCCGTCTTCGAGCCGCGCTCGACAATCCCCTGATGGGTCGGGCCCAGTTTGTACATATGATTGCTCTGGTTGGTTCCGCTGCCGGCGTTTAAAAAGGAAAACAACCCGGCAATCAAAAGCGTGGACTTATGATGTGTCACGGTATAAGGCCCGGCGAATACCGAACAGGCCTCGCCGTGAAAGCCGCCGCAGTTTGCGAAGAATACCGAGTTCTCCGCCGAATACTGCTTGGCCAATACGGTTCCCTGGCCGATAAAGCATTTATATATTATCGTACCATCTGTAATCCTCGAACCGTCGCAAACAATAAAATCTTCCGCAAAAACACCTGACCCAATATAAACCGGATCCTCCGGACAGCTATTAATCGAGCCGTTCTCCAACCTGCTGGCACCCTCTATCACGCTCGCGGGGCCTGCTTTGACGTTCTTGATAATCCGGCAGTTAATCAGTCTGGCTCCTTTGCCAACTGTGCCCATTGAGCTTTTAACAAAGGCTGAATAGTCGGCTATCATCTGCTGCAGTTTGCCAATTACTTCCGGCCGATGGCGATAAAACGCTATTACATAAGCCGTATGGGCCGATAACTGGTCATAAATCGGTATCTCTCTGCCCCCTGATTCATTTACAACAGCAACCTCCGTCCCATTGCCGAAAGTACTTTTTCCTTCCACAGCAAGCAGGTCGATGTTCTCTATCACAACCTCGTCTTCGATCACATAGTTGGCGATGTAGTTCCTGACATGGCTTATATATACGTTATTGCCGATAGTGCAGTTGTGAATCGTCGCGTGGCTAATCCCGGCCGATTTCTTAACTCCGCCAAAAAATGAGACCTGCTTTTCAAATACCCCCAATTTAATCCGCCCGCAAAAGTGTGTAGATTTTACTGTTTCCGCTTTGAAGCCGTCGGCAACCTGAACCTGCGACCAGTCCTCGCAGCTACATCCCTGCCCGGTCAATTGAGCGATTTGCCCGGCAGAAAGCGGACGAAACCAGTCTTGCCCCGAATCATATTCTGATACAGTTTCTTTTCTTCCTGTTTCCAAATAACTTGTCATTATAGCACAGCTCCCTTTTCTCATTCCCAAAAAAGCGGGAATCTTTTTGTCCTGCGCTTTTACCGCAGGCTTTTCATTTTGAATTCGCAAACTAAATCTTACAAACCACAATTTCATAAATCAACACATTTATAACAGGCTAATTGTGAAGTGTTTCATTTTTTCTTGGCTTACAAAAATTTACCGCATATTAATACCCTAGAGGATTTCCCCCTTCTTTTCGGACTATGCTGTGATTTGACGAAAATGTAAATATAAATTCGGTAATTCTCGGTAAAATTTGGAGTAATTCGTTGGAAGGTGCCGATGTTTACTATATAAGGAATTGTGCTTTCGGTGGATAAGGAACCTGTTGCGCGCCCGTTATATAAAGGATAAATTCGATGAGTGCATAATGGAAACCTTAGCATCTGTTGGCTGTTGAGTTCAAGGACGAAGTTTTGTAAAAAGTTGGGACCCTGATTCTCATGGATGAGACTATGGCGAACAAGACAAGAGTAACAAAAGTCTTGGCGATGTTGCTGGCTTCGATGACAATCGGGGCGATTATCCTTATGGCCCTGGGTCATCACCCGCCATCTGCCGGTCCTTTTTCTCTTTGGACATATTACCGGCTCGACCCTGTGCAAAAAGCCATTTCCTCCACGGCCGCCCAGTCTCCGGACCGCTGGAACCGCATCGAGATTTACTACAGCGGCACCAAATCAGGTAACATAGAAAAACTGGCTTCACGCAGCAGCTTGGCCAGTCCTGACGACGTTAACTTCCACTTCTGTTTATGCAACGGCAGCGGAGGCGAAGACGGACAAATACAGGCAACAGAAAAATGGAAAAGACAATGGCCGCTCATACCGGGCCCTACATGGTACGGCACCAGTCAAACCATACGCATCTGCATTATAGCCGACGGCAAAACCATGCCCCTGACCGACTCTCAGATAAAGAGAATAGAAACACTCCTGGACGAACTGTGCAGGAACTTTCGCATTCCACCCGAATCTATCTCCTACCCAGGCGATTGGCGCTAAAAACGCACTATACACTTGTAATCTCAGGCATATACGAAAACTCTCTTTCCGGTTCGCCAGTATTCAATAACCTATTTCAAATAGTATATCTGTTAAAAAAAGCTGCTAACCAAAAGTTTTCTTGGAGCACTGTCATCAGAACCATGAAGACCTTTTATGAATCTCTTTGACAGTATGAGTCCTTTTTCATGCAATTCTGCCTCCCCATTTCCAGGATGAGATAAAAAAAAATTAATCTTGCTGCTTGACAAGTTACGATATATATAGTAGCTTTACGATATACTTAGTAACAATGACAGTAGTAGTGGAGATTTCACGATGAGCAAAGGAATGCCACATATCACAGCCGCCGAGTTGAGGATCATGAAAGTCATCTGGCAACTCGGATCAGGCACCGTACGCCAGACTCTCAAAGCTTTGCCGAAAGATGAAGGTCACCCCCCGGCCTATACAACCATTATGACTATGATGAAGCAGCTTGCAGAGAAGGGGGCCCTCGATGTTGATTGTGAGCGACAGCCGTTCGTGTACACACCGGCTGTGCGACGCGATCAGGTCCTTCGCCAGCGCGTGACTCAGTTCCTCAAAACCGTCTTCGACGGTCATGCCGAGGACCTTGTGCTCCACCTCTTCGAGGAAGCCGACCTCTCGGCCGCGGATATCCGACGCATCGAAGCCAAAATCAGAAAACGTGAGAAAACAAATAAGTAACCCAATCCCATAGAATGTGGCCAATCAATTAAGGAAACACCATGGGTGCAGTTCAAGTAGCAAGCTGTAGTAATGTCATATCATCGGTCATATTGTCTTGCCTCTGGCAATCCGTGTTCTTAGGAACCACATTTGCCTGCCTCACCTACCTCCTCATCCGACTGATGAGACTACGGATTGGTTCCATGCTGGAAACTGGTCTCTGGTCGATCGTGTTGATTAAGTTTCTCGTGCCCTTCGGACCGTCCTGGACATTCTCACTGAGCAGTGTGTACCTGCAGCTATTCCAATCATCGTTGGTTTACAACATTCCGTCAACTGATCCAACTACCTTTAATGTAACCAAACTCTACCCGGTGGATGTCGATACACTCAACCACAATAAGCCAGCAACAGTTCTGACGACGCCCAGGCAATCACCTGAGATCAAAGACACCGCCTCACCGCAATGGCAGTGGACCACGCTCATCGGTATGGCATATCTACTCTGCGTCCTCAGCTTGTTGGCCTTCCGCCTTCGTAGTTATCATGCCCTCGTTACCCACTGTCAATCATTACCTGGAGTCGATGGGCAAACACGCAACATCGTACTCAACGTATGCCGACGACTCGGCGTATACCGGATCCCATCAATTAGGGTTAGTGACGAATGCCCGCCGTTTGTAATGGGGTTTTTCAGTCCGTTACTCATCATATCCCGTCATCTACTCGTTCGGCCGGACGAGTTGGAGACGATAATCGTGCACGAAATCGCCCATCTCCGGCGCGGCGATATGTTCGTGCGATATCTCGAATGGGTCGCCGGAACCCTCTTTTTCTTCTGGCCGGTTGTTGCCTGGATTAACCGTCGTCTCGACGCAGCACGTGAGTGCGCCTGTGATGAATGGGCCCTGTGTCATGGGAAACTCACCTCTCCAGAGTACGCAAGGTGTCTGCTCCGCGTGGTGCAGCCCATGCGTCGGCCACGGTTTGCGTACGCTCCCTGCAGCATGGCCACTAACCCTAAGACAATCGAAAGGAGAATCGATATGATTCTACACTCAAAACATTGTACATCAAGTCGTCATATATGGAGTCTGTTGACATTTGCTTTACTGTTGGCTTGGGCCGGTTTTACCCTCACTGGGGTCGCGGCCGGGCCTGATCGAGTTAGCTACAACCACTCCGGATCCGCCACCGAAAAATCCGTCCAAAAGCGTGCCGCTGCGATATACAATCTCGTCCGCGAGCATAATGCGGCCGACTTCAACCGCGACGGCGCTCTCTCTTACCTGGAGAGAGACACTTATCTGGTCGCCCTGGCAATGCGTAACGCCGGGCCTTTCATGGATGAGTTTCCCTACGCGGACCGCAATCACAGCGGCAACCTTGACATCATCGAGGCCCAAGACGTCATCCGGGCCATTACTCTGGTCGCCTATGCGGACCGCCGGGCCTGTGCCGCCACCGAGCACGTTCTGCCGCTGGAGTTCTGCCACGCTGCCCTCGACGCCCAGGAGTGGCTGCTGGCCAATTCGACTTCCGAACCGAACCGAAGCGAACTAGACCAGATCTGGTCTGTACTCCGTAGGATACAGGGACACCCGACCAGTCTTGCCGCACGAATGTTTGATCACGGCGCTCCCGAGCAGTTGGAAGCACGCCGCAAGCACGATCGCGGTAGTCGCAGGCAATTCCAGGAACTCGAAGGCGGCATCGCTGCTATCAAAGACCGCTTGGCCAGCACCAACAATCCCGGCAGGATCGCCAAACTCGAACTCATGCTCACAAAACTGGAAGCCATTCTCTCCAGGCTCCAGGAATAGAGTGTTTACTATTCTTGTAAATCTGGCGCCACCCTTTGTGGGTGGCGCTCAGTTTTACTGCGCAAACCGCTCAGCCGCAGGTTTCTGTGGATTGGATAAAGCAATGAAAGAAGAGTTGTAAACTTCCGTGACCACAGCCCATCGTCATTTATATGTTATGGCCTAATAGTTATTAAATTGGTTGTGTGCTTATGAAATAATCCCCGTGTCTGATATATGTCTTAGCCGCGCATCAAGTGCACCCCTAAACGGCCACCTGTTAGTGAGTTGATACGTACAACCCACCTATAACAAAATTGCCCGTTATCTGACAATCCAGCAAAAATGTCCACTTCACAAGCTCTTTGAAGCCAAAGGTTTGTAAAAAACATGAAATTTGTCAACTTTTTCTGTCTCTTGTTCTCTCTGTGCTTCTTTACCTGTCCTAATAAAAAAGACTGAATGCGCCGGTAATAAAGCGCATCCAGCCCTTTTAAGGAGGGTGGTTATATGTAAATTATAGCCTAATTATTCTCCGGCTCTGGCTCTGGTCCTCTCGGTCCCGGAAAACCCCAGCCCATACCTCTGCCCCGGAAACCTGGGCCGCGCCTGTCCATCATACATCTACCCTGCATGGGCGGCCCTTGCGGTGACGGCATATCCGGACCCGGACGGCCCATACCTCTACCGCGAAAACCTTGACCCCATCTGCCCATACCTCTGCCCTGAAAGCCTGGGCTCCATGCGCCCATGCCTCTACCTTGGAAGCCCTGGCCGCCTCTGCCCATCATACCTCTGCCGCGGAAACCTCGCCCCCTTCCGCCCATACCTCTACCTGAAAAACCCTCATACCATGGGCACATACCTCTTTGACAGCACGGGCATAAACCTCCACATTGATAACCTCGGTTCCATCCGCCCATACCTCTACCCTGAAAACCTGGTCCCCTTCCGCCAAACATCTGCTGCATAGGTTGATTACGCCCTGGACGAGTTTGCTGCTGCCTGCGGCCTACTCTGCCCCTGGGTGTGCCCTTCTGCGCCAACGCCTGCTGACGATTCTTTCTCATTGCCTCGATTTTCTTGTCAATCTCAGTTCTTTTGGCCTGTGATTCACTGTCCTTTTCTTGTTGTCCGCTAAACTGTTGGGCCCGGCCCCTTTGTCTTGGTCGGCCTTCCTGGCCCTGTCTGCGTCTTGACTTTTGCTCAGGAACGTCTGTTCCTTCCTGAGCGATAACGTTTTCAACTCCTATCAGCAAAATTACTGTTACAATGCTTAATGTAATTATCTTTTTCAACATTTTACGTCCCTTTCTGAGTTACGACCTCTTTTTGTCTTGCCACTTCACATTTCGCCGTTTAGGAGCGGATTTAAAAATTGAATTCGTTAAATTTCTGACAAACATCCGCAGAGCAGCAACATTCTCAGTTACTATCAGTACAAGCGCCGCTTTGATACCCGTTTTCAGCATTTTACTGCTCCCCTAATTAGCCTCTGTTTCTATTCACACAGGCACCGGTTTTCACATATACAGACGCAAATTGAGCCTGAAATATTGCCATTTTTGGGAAATTTTTATAAAAAAAAGAGTAAAATCCAATTATTGGGCTATTTTATTGAACTTTGCGGAAATAAAAGATGTCTTGAGCGGCACCCTCAAGCTTTTTTGGGCCGGTCAAAAGCTATAATTTACATCTTTTTACCGGCTTATCTGTTCCGCCAGCGCCATGATTTCTTCAGCGTTAAGTGCCTGGTTGTAAACCCGAACATCGTCAATCAAGCCTGAGAAAAAAGTGCCGGTTTCAAGACTTTTTCCGGCACCGATGTACAGGCCGCCATCAGCGGCTTTCATCGGGTTTAATGGCTGGGTATCCTTTGCTGTTTCTATACCATCCCCAAAGAGGGACCTGTAGGAGCCGTCCCAGACAAAACCGATATGATGCCAGTCGCCGTCAATGATTATAAGTTCCGAAACTAACGGCTGCGGAACAGACCGACCGGCTGGTGGAGAAACTAAACCGGTCATAAGTTTGCCGTCTGATAACTCCGCGCCTATCCAGGTATCACCCTTTCTGCCGCCATCTGCCTGAGATATGATTACCTGTCCGAGCGAGCCTCCTTTAATCCAGGCAAAAATGCTGAATACCCCTTCGGCCGGATTCAAGACAAAGCCTGTGCTGACATAGTCATCAATCCCATCAAACTGAAGCGAGCCATCTACCTTGCCGCCGGCAGGCTGCCAGAAGGGTTCACCATAAAGTGTGCCGTCGTTTTCTCCAGCGTCGTCATTTGCTATAACACCATCTGTTTCATCAAGCTTCCAGTGCGCTATAAGAGGAGAATATTCCGGCCAGTTGTCAGAGCTTATCGTCTCTCCGACCGCCAGAATCTTTACAGCACATCGAGCAAGTTCGGCAAAGGTCTGCGCATCACTAAGGCTGCCGACACTTTGGCCCCAGTGATATGGTATGGCTAATTCGGGTTTTATATACTGCGTCGCCTCCGCCGCCTCCACCGCGTTCATCGTATATGTGCCGCCCGCCGGCAGTATCGCCACGTCAATATCTCCGAGCGTTTTCATTTCATCGATAATGTCCGTATCACCCGCGACATAAATCCGCTTCGAGCCGATTTCAATTATGTACCCGACCCAGTTCCTCGATTTGGGATGGTTCGATTTGTTGGTATTATACGCAGGCACAGCGGTTATATTAACATTGTCGAATCCAACTGTCTGGCCAGGCGCGATCGCTTGCCCGCTGCCGTATTGCTGAACTACATCAGGAGGCCCAATAAATTGTGTCTGGGAATTGGAAACCCGGGCAATATCCGAAGGCGAGTAATGGTCGCCGTGAGTATGAGTTACACAGACCAGTGTCGCATCATGCAACGATTCGTTCACTCTCTCCGGATCCACATATACAACACAATCCTCATCACAAATCTTCACCGTCGAATGTCCCAGCCACTGAATATTTACGATCTCTTCAGGCTCCGGCTCCGGAGCAGGTCTATATAATCGGATATCGTCAAAATAGATTTTACCTGCGCCGCCATTCTGCGGGCCGGCCTTGTCACCCAAACCAATAGAGATGCTGTTGACATCGGTCAGGTTAACGCCGGCATCACTGAAGTCCTTCAGGTCTATAGTCCATTCGGTCCAGTCTTCTACGAGAGCCGCCTCGGCATCAGGGTGCACTACAGTTGCACTTATGCCGTTGCTATTAGCCAAAGTGACATACATCGGCTCCGGCTCGTTGCCGATTATGCCCACATCCAGCTCTGTCCACTGTGTCTCAACATCAGTATCCGGAAAGCTGACGTCGGAAAATACAGCCTCGCACGTCGCATCGGTATTATGACTGGTCAGTGCTAAGCCGATGTACACAGGCATATCCATCATTACAGACACTATATCCAATTGTGTCCAGGTGCTGCCATCCGCTGAATAATACGCCCTGACGAGTCCGCCTATGGTGCGCTCCAGTTTCACCCACTGAGGTGCGGTAATCCCTTCTTGCTTTGTGCTAAAGCCGCCGCCGCCCGCCGTTTCACGCCGGCCGAACCAGACTCCGTTACCGGGCGTCACGGCCATCATCGCATGCCTCGAATCCGCCTCAAGTGTATCACGAATCATCACTCCCGCTTTCGCCCAGGGGTCCGTATTCCCAACGCTCTGAACCTTGGCTATAATCGCACCGGCGCCGGACAGCTCCTTGTAGGCGAAGTGGAACTCATCGGATGTGTTCCAGATATCCGTCCCAGAGGCCCTCATCGTGTACGTGCCGGCCGGAGCCTCCGCAAAATCTCCGACATATAGCGAGTGGCCTCTGAACCACAGCGACAACACTCCGACATCCTGCTCGGTCCAGTTGCGCGGATAAATCAATGTCATTGTTGTCTCGGAGTAACTGATTACATCGTCGTTGTTATAGAAATACGGCATCGACTGCCCGCCCCCGTGAACTATAGTTTGCTCGGTAAAAGGAGGATTCTCGTAACCAACGACAGAACCATTCGCCTGGTCATTCCATCCGTCTATCCATGCAGAAAATATCCTGTTGTTCTTTGGGTGAGTGGTATCAAGCTCGTTGTAGGCCTCAAAATCATCAACGAGAAGATAGTCTGCCACCGTAAAGCTCCAAACCGGGCCTGTGTGCAAAGTATTGTCGGCCTCAATCTCATCGACACGCCAGTAATAAGTGGCTCCCCACTCGAGAGCTTCGGGAAAAATATAGCCGCTGACATCCTGACTGCCCCTATATATACCTGTCGTATCTGTAATGTCAGCAGCATTTACGTCCTCGAAACTGTTCCCGAAGTATAAATCGTGCCGGGCTGCTGTTTCTCCCGCCGTCCATCTCAGTGAGGTCGCATCTGCTATACCCAATATTGCCCCATCCTTTGGCTGCGGCGAACGAGCCTGTACGGGGTTTGCTGCAACTGCCCAGACTGTAGTCATACCGGCATGGGTTACATTGTAGTCCATCTGCACCAGCGCCAGACGACCGTCTTCGAGAAGCTCACCACTGTTGACACCGTAGGCCGTAATCCAGCCGTTCTGTACATACTCTCTTATCTGTTCCGTCTTATCCTCTTCACCCGTTAATACCAGTACGCCTCCGGCAATATCCATACTTCCATTCGTTCCGGACAACGGATCATCCGGGTCATTCATCACCAGGCCATTGGTATAGAGAATTCCTCCGTTAAGGTGCAGTTCACTTCCCTCCGAGCCGCCCCGGGGAACTCTCGTATTCGTTGATACGGTTACCGTACCGCCATTGATATTTACCACGCCCTTGCTCGGGTCTTTTCGCCCGAGCTGAAAAGCGCTGCACGTGACATCACCATCGTCGATAGTGAACATCCCCAGTGCATTCCTGCCTATCCTGATAAGATTGCCTGCCGATAAAATCCCGCCGGTCATGTGCAGGTGTACATAATCCTGACCACCGACAGAGTCGTTGCTTACGGTAACACTATTAAACCGGGCCTCAGTCTCCGCATCAATGATTACCTCTGTCGGGTCACTCCTCCAATTGATATAGACTGCATCGTCGGTGTCGGGGACTTTGTTGAGGTCCCAGTTTTCCGGACTACTCCAGAGAGAATCGCCGCTGCTGTTGTCCCAGACAAAATCATCCGCCAAAGCGGCACCAACCAGAGACAGTACCAAAACAATAGATACGATATACATCAATTTATTGCACATAACAATCCTCCTTCAAAGGATTAAAATAATCATACTGTGGCCGCACTCAAAATAAATGGCATCCACATCAAGAATCAATAAACCACACCTCGACCACATTCTGAATTAGAACCTGAATCCTGATTTACTGTGCCGGTTCCGCGGGCTTATAAAGACGAATATCATCGAAGTACATCATCCCTGAACCACCGGCAACAGGATTATTCTTATTGCCGAGACCAAGGGCAATCGAATCGACATTAGCAAGGTTCACACCTTGGTCGGTAAAGACCTGCAGGTCGATATTCCATTGGGTCCAGGAAGTTATCAGCGCCGCTTCAGGATTGTCATGATTGACCACCGCATTACCGTTAATGGCAACATACAAATTCTCAGCAGCGTTACCCGCACTGCCTCTGAACCAGGTTACCAGTGTGTTCACACCATTTACTGTCCAGTCGCGCGTATCAGTCAAAGTCAAAGTCGCCTCTGATTTTCCGACACCGTTGTCATAGGACATCGGCATCGACTGCAAACCTCCGTGGACGATAGTCTGCTCGGCAAAAGGAGGATTAGCATGACCAACCACGGAACCATTTATAGCCGGGTTGTCGAATCCATCTACCCAGGCAAGATATATCCTGTTACTGCCGGGCTCATCTTCATTAAGGTCATTGTAACTCTCAAAATCATCGATGACAAGGAAGTTGGCCGTAGTAAAGCTCCAGAGGGACCCTGTCCACGGACTGTCCGCGTTGGCGTTATTGGCCTCATCAATACGCCAGTAATAAGTAGTATTCCACCCAAGATTTCCGGGTTCATAGCTCTCGGAACCAAGGTTTCCGCTGCCTTTGTACTCAGGCGAGCTGGTATCGGCGTTTTTCACTGCATCTTTATCTGTCCCGAAATAGACCTGATGTGAATCTGCATAGACTCCTGGCGCCCAGGTAAGAATCGGCATTTGCGTTACATCCACGGCGCCTTCAGGTGGTTGCGGGTTTCCAACGGCGCCTTCAGTAGTAAAACTCCAGACATTGCCTTTATAGGTGGTGATAGCGTCAAATTCATCGACTCGCCAGTAGTAAGTCTTAGCCAGTTCAAGTGGACCGGGGTCATAGGTTGTACTTCCCTGAGGGATTCCTACGGTGGCATCGTTGACATCGTCAAAATTGTCACCGAAATAAACAGTGTGCAGTTTCGCGCCGAAACCCGCCGTCCAGCTAAGGTCCGCATCCAGGTCGATAGACTCGGCGGTATTAGCCGGGTCGGGTGCATAGGCTGTCTTTGGGGGAATCATAAAACTCCAGATATCGCCCTTCCACGGACTGTTCGGCTCGGTGTCATTGACCTCATCTATTCGCCAGTAGTATGTTGTGCCGGGAACAAGACCATCCGGATATGGAAAACCCGGGAATCCAATAACAAGAAAAGTGTCGGCCTGATCGCCGATGAAAGTGCCTTCGGCGCCTTCGTTCACGGCATCAAAATTGTCACCTAAGTACACATCGTGTGAAACCGCGGAATCACCCGGCTTCCAGGAAAGGTTTACCCACGTATCAAAATGCATACCACCATCAGGGGGAGTCGGACGAAAGGCAAATGGATATGATGCCCCGCCGCCCTGCATAATAGACTGAATCTGACCTTCCGGAAGAGCTTCGTTGTAGATGCGAACGTCATCGATAATGCCCTGCCAATGCCATCTCGTGTCTCCATAAGCATCGGCGCCTATGAGCAGATCGTTGGTGTTCGTGCTCAGTGGATTTTCCGAACGGCTCTCGACATCCAGTTGTCCGTTGATGTAAATCTTCTGGTTGTTTCCCTGGGCACTTATGTCGAATGTTATCGCGATATGTGTCCACTCATCCTCCGGGATAGGGCTGGCTGAGTTAATAGCGTCGGCATTGGTACCGACACGCCCACGAAAATTGATCTGTCGTACATAGCTGGTATTGTCATCGATACGGAAGCTGTATGAAGCCACCCACGCTCCGCCGCCGCTGCCCTTGCAGATGACTTGGTCCGGCGGTATACCTCCGTACACCCACAATGCAACGGTAACCGCATCGCTGATATCTAAACTGTCACTGTGGGGAACGCGAATGTAGTCACCGCTTCCATCTCCCTCCAGCGCCTCGCCAAGCTGACCTTCCACCCATTGTGGGTCACCTTCGAGGGTGCCGTCGTTTCCGTTGCCGCTTGAGTCAAAAGCAGTGGTGCCGGAACCCTCATCGAGCTTCCACCACCCGACAAGTTCTGCACTGGCCGAATTACTCAATGCCAGGCCCAGAAACAAAACAAAAGAAAACATACAAATCAACCTTCTGCACATAATAATTCTCCTTCAAAAGATTAATATAAACATATTTTGGCCACACTCCAAACACATGGTATCCACAACGGGCACCAATAAACCACGCCATCATTGCAGCGCCGTCCAACCGCCAAGACGGACCTGCAATCTTGGACTTATGAAGCTTCGTGACAACCAAACAATCTGAATTAGAACCTAAATCCGGATTTACTGTGCCGGTTCCGCCGGCTTGTAAAGACGAATATCATCGAAGTACATCATCCCTGAACCACCGGCAACAGGATTATTCTTATTGCCGAGACCAAGAGTAATCGAATTAACATTGGCGAGGTTCACTCCTTGGCCGGTAAAGGCCTGAAGTTTGATATTCCAGCGTGTCCAGGAAGTTCTCAGTACCGCATCAGGATTGTCATGATTGACCACCGCATTACCATTAAGGGCAACATACAAATTCTCAGCAGCGTTACCCGCACTGCCTCTGAACCAGATTGTCAGTGTATCAACACCATTCACTGTCCAGTCACGCGTCGTAGTCAAAGTCAAAGTCGCCTCGGATTTGCCAACAGCATTGTTGTATTCAAACGGCATCGACTGGCTGCCACCGTGAACTATAGTTCTCTCAGCAAACGGAGGATTGGCATAACCAACGATAGAACCGTTGATAGCCGGATTGTCGAATCCATCTATCCAGGCATTAAATATCCTGTTGCTATCCGGGTCCGCGGGATCAAGGTCGTTGTAGCTCTCAAAATCGTCTATGATAAGGAAATTGGCCGTAGTGAAGCTCCAGAGTAGTCCTGTCCACGGACTGTCGTTATTGGTGCTATTGGCCTCGTCAATCCGCCAGTAGTAAGTAGCATTCCATTCTAGCTGTCCGGGTTCATAGCTCTCGGAACCAAGGTTTCCACTGCCTTTATACTCAGGCGAGCTTGTATCTGCATTCTTCACAGCTTCTGCATCAGCGCCAAAATATACCTCATGTGAATCGGCGAAGACTCCCGGAATCCAGGTCAGAACAGGTGTCTGTGTAACATCCACGGCACCTTTTGCTGGATCTGGGCTTCCGACAGCACCTTCAGTTGTAAAGCTCCAGACGGCGCCTTTATGCGTTTCGACAATATCGAACTCATCAACACGCCAGTAGTAAGTCTTGGCCATTTTAACTGTGCCGGGAGTATAAGTCGCAGTTCCCTGAGCCTGACCGCCTGTTGCATCGTTAACATCGTCGAAATTGTCACCGAAATACACGGTGTGCAATTTAGAACCGAAACCCGGGATCCAGCTTAGTTGCACATCCGGATCTACCAACTCGGCACCATCAGCCGGGTTGGGCTCATAGGCGGTTTTGGGGGCAATCGCAAAACTCCAGACTTCACCCTTCCATGGACTATTTGGGTCAAGGTCATTGACCTCGTCAACACGCCAGTAGTAGGTCGTGCCGGGCTGCAGACCCTCCGGTATCGGGAAACCGGGAAAGCCAACGACCTGAAAATTGCTGCTCGTGTTGCCGGCAAACGTCCCTTCGGCACCGTTGTTGACCTCGTCGAAGTCGGTCCCGATGTAAAAATCATGGGACACGGCAAAATCCCCGGGCCTCCAGCTCATGTTTACCCACGTTTCTTCGATAAGCGCACCGTTCTTGGGTGTCGGACCGGAGGTAACCGGAAAACTTTTACGCCCTGCTGGTCCGTATACAATGAAATCATCAAAGTCCATCATGCCGCTGTAAGCGTGAAGCCCTACCCTCCCGTCAGTCCATTCGGCATGTTGAACATCGAACATTTCAACATCATTCACATATCCGGCAAGCCCTGTCTTGGTAACCACCAGCTTAATATTATGCCAGCTTCCCACTTCCAATGAGTTATTTGTCTGAGCCAGCATCTGACTCGTACCCTCATTGTATATGTATGGTCTGGACTCCGTATTCGTCCAGCCGTTCACTATCCATCTATACATATGGGTACTAGGCCCATTTCGGTCAGCCCAAACCGTCGGCACCGGGTCCTGGACTCTGAAGAGCACATTAACAGGAGCATCTCCTTCGGTAAGTGGCTTTACCATGAATTCAATAGTGTATTCTACCCATTCATCGTTCCATTTATCCGCTGCAACCATTGACGTTAACCATGGATTAGCCGTGCTGAGCTGGTGGTATACACCATCGGCAACCTGCCAATCCCCGGTAATTACTTCCCATTTGTCCTCAGACTCCGCAGGATTCTCGAAGTCGTCAGAGAAATATGTCTGTGCGTCAACTGGCGTAGAAAATACTGAGACGAAAACTAAAGCTATAAGCATTCCGAATGTCACGAACCTTTGAATAATCATTTTCTCTCCTTTATTACCAATGTATAAAATTAAAATTCTTCTCTGACTATACATCAAAACACTCACTATCCCTCACTAATATATTATTTGCTAATCGAAATGTGGAACTCTTTGCCACAAAGCACAGGGCACTTAAAACTCCGTACCTTGCATAATAACTCCTCCTCTATTTGAAAAATTACATAATATGCGCCCACAGGATGACCTCAAAACCGCAGAGGCTAAAGCTGAACGGGCATAAACCTTACCGATTCTACTTATACCAAATCATCTGCCTTGTCGTCAAGGAAAATCGTTGGATAATATGCACAGAAACTCGTGAAAAGGATAACAAGGAGGATTTCCTCACAAAAGCACGACATTTACCTAATATCGGATTTGGAAACAGAACTCTTCTTTCCAAACTTTCATACATTCGCATAACTTGTTGCTATGTATCTCCTCGACGGCAAACAAAAGACCAAATGTAATAGACCGGGATACCCAGGAGGATGCTGCCGAGACTGTAAATCGAAGGTCTCGGCCACTCCTTGAACGCAAATACAGCCGCGAAAAGAATAGCGGCCATGAAGATCGCCGGAACAACAGGATACCCAGGCACACGAAATGGCCTTTCCATGTCCGGCTGGCGCAATCTAAGGACATACACTGCACCCACAAAAAGAAGCGCAAACAGCGATAAGCCCACCGAAGCGTATTGGTAAAGTTCATTGAATTTCGTCACAAACAGAATAACAATTGCACAGATGCTCTGCGCCAGCATCGCGTAAACAGGAATTCCCCCCCGGGAGCTAATACGCCCCGCTGTGGATGGAAACAATCCGTCCCTTGCCATGGCGTAGTAAATCCGTGGGCCGGTGATAATAAAAGCGCTCACCGTAGCCAAAAACGTCAACCCCAGCAAAACGGAGAAGACGCTGGAAACTTGCGGCCCAAAAAGATTTTCGACCGCGATTTGTGGGATTCGCTCTTCCAGTGCGGTGTCAATTTCTACATCGGCCAGAGGTACCGCGTAGGCGAAAACAAGATTCAAAGCCAGATACAAAACAACAACCAACCCCGCGCCTAGCAGCAGCGACCGTGGTAAAGTTTTAGCGGGATTCTTAACCTCACCGGCCAGATAGCCGGCGGCGTTCCAGCCGCTGTAGGCAAACATGACGTAGAACAATTGCGCAATGGCAGTCCCAAACTTTACCTTCCCTATCGACTGTCCTCCGGCAATGTTTGCCATCTGTCCTCTGCCGAACAGAAACGCCAACAATACCAGAAAAACGAACAAGCCGAATTTGAGAAGCGTAGTGAGATTTTGCGTCCAGGCGGACTGACGGTGACCAAAAAGATTCGGCAGAGTGATTGCAATGATAATTATCGCTGCAATAATCCGGACAAGGTGTCCAGTTTCATTTTCGGCCAATCCGAACGGCGTTAAAAGGTACTTAGCCGAAATATAGCCTGCCACCGCCAACGGCGCGGAAAAACCCAGAAAAAATGACGTCCAACCGGATAGAAAAGCAGGCATCGGACCGTATGCTTCGCGAAGGTAAACGTACTCTCCGCCCGCCCGGGGCAGAGCGGCTGCCAGCTCCGCCACACAAAGAGCACCACATATAGCCAACAAACCACCAAGGGCCCAAAGCCCGAATATTACGGGGTAGTTCTGGAGCGAAGCCATCATGTATCCGGGTGAGACCAGAATTCCTGTACCAACCATGCTGGCAATCACCACGTAGGTCGAAGTCGATAGACCGAATCCTCGCTGCAATTCTTCCTTTGGCATTCTTATTGTCCTTAAACTACCCCCAACTTTAATGGTTGCACGCCCTAACAGCAAGATGCACTTTATCATATGTCAGAAGCCATCTGGTCAATTCCGGAGCCTCAGTATTACTCATTCGATTCAGTATCTTTTCCTCATGCGTTCAGGGACTTGTCCAGAAGCCCATCCCAGATCCGCCGCTGTTCAATCAACGCCTGGACACGGTCGGGAACCTTATCGCTTACCTCCAGCAATTGCCAGCCTTTCCAGCCCATTTTTACCAGCAGGTCCATTTGAAGCTGATAAGGAAATCCAGTGTCTTTGAGATTATGCAAATGCAGCGTATCACCCAGATAATCCCTGACCAGGCTGAAATTGTGCTCGAATCCGTTGCCCGCTGTATCCCTCTTATCGGAGTTGAGTTTAATCCGGACGCTCGGCTTCTCAACGCGGTCCATAATCGCCCTTAGTGTCGGCAGCTCACCCGCGTTGCCGTGCGCTTCGAGGCGAACTTGCTGGCCATAGTCACCAGCAAAGGCTCCCACAATATTCAGCGATTTGCTGATTTGCTCAATAGTCTTATCTTTCGGAACGCCCTTGTGAAAACTGTTCGGGAAAATCCTGACACCGCTTGAACCTATATCACGGCTTAGCTTGATATAAGCCTTGGTATTTTCAATCGCCGCTTCAAGCTTCGCAGAATCCGGCCAATCATACCTCTCACTCGTGGCAAGACCCACTAACGTCACAGGGCTGTCCTCAAATTGTTTCCGTACTTCGCGGCGCTGCTGTGCGTCAAGTTCAAGCTCAACACCGTGAGCATAGGACTGGCTTGTTCGCAGCTCAACGCCGAACGCCCTGGCCGTACAGCAGTTGGCAATCAATGTCGGGATGTCCCAGTCTTTGCCCCACTGATAGGTCGTAAATCCAAATCTCGTCCGGGCATTGGGCTTCGACGCTGATGTTTTTAAAGTATAACGGCATGATGTCAAGGTCGCCCCGGCACAGACACAGACACCGGCAGCAACACCGATACCATGCGCCAGAAAACTACGGCGTGAAAGTTCTTTTCTTTCTAAAGACATAATCGCAAAATCCATCCAATATTAACAACGATTCAGTTATTTGCTCAGGCGTTTTTTCAGCGTAATACCAAGGCCCTGACCCTGACCCTGAAAAACCGTCTCCAGGTTGCCATCTGTAGTTATGGCCTTAATGTAATCCTGCATCTGTGAGCCCATATTTACATTGTGGCCCAGAATCAATCCGCCCGGACGCACCAACGGCAGAAGCTTTTGTAAGTAATCAATATAACCGGGTTTGTCCGCATCAATGAAAAGAACGTCAATCGGGTCTTTGATATTTTTAACCGTCTCGTGGGCATCACCCATAACGAGTGTAACGATATTATCGACACCGGCACGTTTGAAGTTCTCACGAGCCATTGCTGCCCGCCCCTCGTCGATATCGTGCGTGGTGAGCTTGCCGCCTGTGGCCCGCAGAGCAAGACAGAACCAGATTCCCGAGTACCCGTTGGAAGTGCCGATCTCGACAACATGTTTGGCGCCAATTGCCTCGGTAAGCAACCGCAGTATTCGACCGTCCTCCATCGGCACGTTCATATTCCCTCCACGCTGGTTTCGGTCCATATCATCAAGCACGCTCAAAATTTTCTTCTCTTCTTCGTTCACCGCCGTAGGTGGATTTTGTTGAGGTGCGGCCGAGAATCCCCTACCCCCCCGCCTGCCGCCGAAATCTCCGCCTCGCGGTCTCGGCTGGGCCGTTAAGCTCTCAACGACTGCTGCTGATATAACCACCACTGCAATAACCAGCAAAATCTTCTTTAACATTTATCGCTCCTTTCAAAAAATATAGTCTGTCATTGTGCTGCTATATCGGATACATACAGTTAAAGACGATTTTGGAAGGTGACTTTATTGCGGTTAGCGGGAAAAATCCAAAAAAATATTTAAGTTGACCGCATTCAACACACTAAATCTATTTTTCTCCGACAGAATCACAAAAATGATACTTTTCTATATACGCAAACACGCACTTTTAAGACGTCTTAAGCTCAACTTCGAATTCGCCGTAAGAACCAATAACCTCAAAGCCCAATTTTTCATAGCACCTGATTGCACTTGCATTGTCCGCTTTTACGTTAAGGCCGATATGGTCTATTTCGCTTAATAACGATTTATCTGTCAAAGCCATCCTGTAATGCCTGCCGTAAGGACGTAAATGATAACTCTCCGCCAATATACTCTACGAACCTGACATCAGGTGGGCGCCGATTCGACGAGGTAAAATGGGAATCAAACAACGCAAAAGCTCTTCCGTGTAAATTGCTTTGTCATCTTTTGCAAGGGCATGAAGACACGGTAAACTTCCACCCGTGTACATCAGTGCTATGGCCTTGACGCCTGTTGAGTCGGTCAACGCATACCATGTAGTGTATGGCCAGAAAAAATCGTCAAGGTCACCAAGACTATAAATATTAAGAAACACATTGCCGCGGAGAAATGTCTCTATCGTACCCTTATCATGTAAACATACCGCCTTCATTGCCCCTCCCTGCCTAACAAGCCGGCTGTCGCAGCGATATGCTCCGGCGTTGTTCCGCAGCAGCCACCCACAATTCGGGCCCCGGCTGAAAGGCATTCTGCAATTCCCCGTGCAAAATCATCCGGGGCCATTTCAAATACAGTCTCGTTACCAACCAGTTTGGGCTTGCCGGCATTCGGCTGCGCCAGCACAGGCAGTGACGTTGCCGACTTAAGCCCGGAGACAATCACAGCCATCTGGGCCGGGTCTATATCACCGCAATTAGCGCCAATAGCATCCGCACCGGCATCCGTCAGGCCTTTCGCACATTGCTGAGCCGAATCGCCCATCATCGTCCTCCCGCCGTTCGCCTCACTCGCAAACGCAATCGAGGCAATCACAGGCAGCGGGAAATTGTCCTTACACGCACGAAGAGCACACAAAGCCTCCCGTAAATCAAACATAGTCTCAATGATAAATCCGTCAACTCCGGAATCCGCTAAGATTCCCGCCTGCTCTCTAAACGCCTCGTAAAATTGCGATTCCTTATAAGTACCATACGGCTCAAGCAGTAGGCCCGTTGAGCCGATATCACCAAGCACATATTGTCCCTTGCCAACAGCTTTCTTTGCAAGCTCAGCCCCGGCCCGATTCACATCTTCTACGGATAAGCCGACATTGTGCGTCTCGATATAGATACGATTCATCGTTAGCGTATTTGTAGTCAAAGCATCACAACCGCACTGCACATATTCCCGGTGTATCTCCAGGACAGCCTCCGGAGCCTCAAGGTTGGCCCGGCCAACAGACACCAAACCGCGCTTATACAATCGCGTGCCTATAGCGCCATCAAGCAATATTACCTTTTTTCCCTTTAAGGCCGTGGATAAATTCATAAGTGATTCATTCCTCGCTTCGGTTACTTTACTCAACTCCAAGCCGGGTCAGCTCATTCTTAACCTGGCTGATACTCTCGAATAGAATTGTATTTAACCCTGCTTGTTGTGCGCCGTTTATATACTCGGGTTTATCGTCTATGAATAACGATTGCCCGGCTTCCGACCCGAGTCTCTGGACGGTAAGTTCATAGATTCTTCTCTCGGGTTTTCTTGTCCCCTCGGCACACGAAAAGACCAGAACATCGAATATGTCATATCGAAGCTGATGAAAAAACTGCATCGCCGGCTTTTCTGTGTTGGACAAAAACGCCGTCTTATAGCCGTTTTCACGAAGTCCCCCCGCTAAAGAAAACATATCTTCTCTGGGCACATATGCCGCATCGAATGCATCAGCCCATAATGAAGGAACTTTCGGCTTCGATACTCCTAATTCGCTGCACATTCTTTCCCAGAACATATCTTCATTAATTAAGCCTTTTTCGAAATCCTCCGCGAATTTGTCATGTGCCTTGATATAGTCTTCTTTCGACACAGCCAAAGCTTCTGAGCAATATTTCATCAGACCCGGAACTGGATCATCTATCAGAACACCTCCCCAATCGAATATTACAGATTCTATTACTTCCATCGCTAAAAGCCAGGGTAGAGCCGCCTTCCATCATTTCCCCCACATCAGGACAATACAAAGGTTCAATCCAAATATCAACATTTTTCTGTCCCAACTTGACTTTCAAGTTTAGTCTTTGACGAACGGCCTTGTAGAATCTATAATCAGAATTACTTTTTGAGGAAAACTATGGAGTTGATTTTAACTGTAGTAATTATTGTTCTGGTATTGGCTGTTTTGGGGCTTTTGGTCTGGCTTATTATCACAAACTCCGCCAACGCAGAGAAAATGGCAGGCCAGCAGACCTCTATCGGCCTTTTGCAGCAGCAGTTGGAGGCCCTTAAAAGCTCTCAGGACGATACGAAAGACAAACTCCAAAAATCTCTTCTGGACGGCCAGACCAACATCAGCAAAAACATGCAGGCTGGCCAGGAGGTCCTCGACCGGCTCAATAAGCAGATAGGCGAGCTGCAGGGCACAAATAAGCAGATGATGCAGGTCGGAACAGAAGTCAGACGGCTCCAGGACATCTTAAGCTCACCAAAACTCCGGGGCCAGATGGGCGAATGGTCGCTCGAAAATCTCCTTGCCAATATCCTGCCCAAAGACAGATACAAACTCCAGTACACATTCAGGGACGGCAAAACGGTTGATGCCCTGATAGAACTGGCCGATTTCTCCGTGCCCGTCGATGCCAAGTTTCCCCTGCCAGGTTTTGAGAAAGTCGTAAAAACAGAAGAAGAGGCGGAAAAAACAAAACTTCGCAGACAATTTCTTAAGGATGTAAACAATCATATCGACAAAATCGCCTCCGACTATATAAGGCCCGCCGAGGGTACGCTTGATTTTGCGATAATGTATATACCCGCCGAGAACGTCTATTACGAAACAATAGTAAAATACATCGGAGAAACTCAGGATATTTTGCAGTATTGCTTCGATAAAAAGGTAATCCCCGTTTCGCCCAATCTTTTATACGCCTATCTGATGACCGTGGCTATGGGTTTGCACGGCCTGCAGATAGAAAAGCAGGCCGCCGAAATCCGGCAAAACTTAAAAAGGCTCAACTCCTCTTTCGCCGACTTCAGCGGCACCTGGGACATACTCGGCAAACATCTGCGAAACGCCTACAGCCAATACGATGAAGGCCAGAAAAAACTCGACCGCTTCGGCCTACAGCTAAACCACATTCAGGAAGAAAAGGAAGAACAAAACTAAACTGTTTGATAAAATGTTAAGGATTTAACAAGGATACTTCTTATGTCAGAAAATTACGATTGCATCATAGTTGGTGGTGGTCCGGCGGGACTCGGGGCGGCCCTCTACACGGCACGAGACAGGATGAAAACCTTGATACTCGAAAAATTCATGCCCGGCGGACAAATAATTAACACCGACCGAATCGAAAACTATCCCGGCATCGAACGCATCGACGGCGCCGGCCTGATTATGCAAATGCAAAAACAGGTCGAAAACTTCGGCGCAGAGCTAAAGATTGGCTCTGAGGTATCCGGATTAGAGAAACTCGAAGATGGCAATATCGCTGTTTTTTGCGACAAGAACAAATACACCGCAAGAGCTGTAATCTTGACACCCGGCAGCGACTATCGTAAACTCAGCGTCCCAGGGGAAGAAGAGTTCCGAAATGCCGGCGCAGGCGTCAGCTATTGCGGCACATGTGATGCACCTTTCTTTAAGGGCAAGCACGTCGTCGCTGTCGGCGGAGGAAATACTGCTGTCGAAGAAACACTGCACCTGACAAAGTTCGCCGAAAAAGTAACAATGGTACACCGCAGGGACAAATTCAGAGCAGCCAGGGTTCTCACAGAAGAGCTGCTTGCAAAAGCAAACGAGCCTGATTCGAACCTGATTATAAAGTACGACACCGTCGCGATCGCCATCGAAGGACAAGATAAGGTTCAGTCGGTCAAACTCAAAAACGTAAAAACAAACAAAGAAGAAGACTATCCCTGCGACGGTGTATTTATATTTATCGGCATGATACCGAACACCGGCTTTTTGAAAGGTTTCGTAGAGCTGACCGAACACGGCTTTATCAAGTGCGACTGCGCATATCTGCGAACGAGTGTGCCGGGTGTATTCGTGGCCGGAGATTGCAGAATTGGAGCGGCTATGCAGTTAGCCACCGCCGTCGGCGACGGCGTCGTCGCAGCTATGATGCTAAAGCAGTATTTCAGAGACCCAAATTGGTGGAACGAGCCGGTCAGCGACTTGCTCAAGCCCGGCGGATGGTAAACCAAGTAAAAAAGCTGGTAAATCAACCGCTCAGCCGGTTTAAACAGCAAAAAAACTTTTTTTATTGACGTCGGCCAGTGCTTAAAGTATTATGGCCATCGATTAAATCCGGCTATTTAGTCGGGTGGTTATTTCCAGCGAATTCTTGGCAGAAAGGGTAAAATAATATGGCTGGTAATGTAATTGAGTTAAGCGATGCTACTTTTGACCAGACTGTTCATAGTTCCGATGTGCCGGTGCTGGTTGATTTCGGGGCGGAATGGTGCGGGCCGTGCAAAATGATAGGTCCCATTATCGAGGAAATCGCAAATGAATACGCAGGTAAAGCAAAATTCTGCAAGGTCGATACCGACGACGCCCGCGATAGTGCAATGGAATTCGGCATAAGCGCAATACCGACAATCATTCTATTCAAGGACGGACAGGTACAAAAAAAATGGGTCGGCTTAACCAGCAAAAAAGACCTCGCCGCCGCAATTGACGAGCTGCTATAAAACTCAGCAATCTTCAGCACCAATAGGAAGTCTTCAAATGATTCACGAAGACCTAAAAGGCAAAAAGGTCTTGGTTACCGGTGCCAGCAGCGGAATCGGCGCAGCAACTGCAATTCTATTCAGCAGGCAGGCCTGCTTTATTACCGGTGAATACATAGCTGTCAATGGCGGCCTGTATATGAGAGCATAAATTACCCCATACCAAAACGAGGAGTATCAAAGTGAAGCGAAAGTTTATCAGACAATCAATAATGATAGTGGTCTGGGTTGGAATAGTAGTATGCGCCTGCTGTAGAACAGCCGAAAATTCACAGATCTCCAATGCTAAAACCTCGGAACATAGCCGCAAGGCCCGTCCTGAGCGTAGTCGAAGGGTCATTTCATTAGCGGGTCAATGGCTCTTCAAGCTGGACCCCTCCAATACCGGCGAGAAAGAAAAGTGGTACAGCAGCAAACTGCCCGGCAAAATCAATCTGCCCGGCTCTACGATTGAGAACGGCTTTGGCGATGATATCTCCCTCGATACGAAATGGACCGGCAGCATTATCGACAAATCGTTTTTTACCGATGTCAAATATGAAAAGTACAGACAGCCCGGCTCAATAAAAATCCCCTTCTGGCTCACCCCGGTAAAACACTATAAAGGCCCCGCCTGGTACCAGAAACAGGTAGATATACCCCCCGATTGGGCAGGCAAAAAAATAACTCTGTTTCTGGAGCGTTGCCACTGGCAGACTAAGGTCTGGGTGGACGGTACCGCCGTCGGCACACAGGACAGTCTCTGCACGCCGCAGCTCCACGACCTGAGCAGTCTGATGACACCCGGCAGACATATAGTGACCATCCGGGTGGATAATTCGATGAAATATAACGTCGGAAATAACGCCCACTCAATCAGCGACCATACCCAGTCGAACTGGAATGGGATAATCGGCAGAATCGAGCTGCAGGCCACCGATAGTCTCTGGCTCAGTGACGTTCAGGTCTATCCGGACATACGAAACAAATCAGCAAAGATACTCGTAACAATCAGTAAAACAGGCAACCAAAATATCAAAGGTACACTCAACGTCCGGGCTGAAAGCTTCAATGTCCCACAAAGCCACACCGTCCCACAAAAGAGCATCGAATTCACCGCCTCGAAACCCGAAACCATCCTCGAAGTTGACTATGCTATGGGCAATAAGGTGCAGTTGTGGGATGAGTTCTCTCCGGCTTTGTACAAGCTGTCCATCTCACTCGCAGCCAAATCGGCTAACGATAAATTCCGAGACGAAAAAACCGTGACATTCGGAATGCGCCGGATCGGCACTAAAGGAACACAATTTACCATCAACGGCCGTCTTACCTTCCTGCGCGGAACACTCGAATGCTGCATCTTCCCCCTGACCGGATATCCGCACATGGATGTCGATGGATGGCTTCGAATCTTAAGAGCCGCCAAAGCGCACGGCCTTAACCATCTGCGCTTCCATTCATGGTGTCCGCCCGCGGCGGCGTTCGAGGCCGCCGACAGGATGGGAATTATCTTCCACGTCGAATGTCCCGCATGGACAACCATCGGCGACGGCAGGCCTATCGATAAATTTATTTACGCCGAGGGCGACCGTATCCTGAAGGCATACGGCAATCATCCATCCTTCTGCATGCTTGCTTATGGAAATGAGCCCGGCGGCAGAAATCAAAAAAGATTCCTTGGAGACCTGGTCAACTATTGGAAAGACAAAGATTCTCGCAGGCTTTATACCAGTGCCGCAGGATGGCCCATCATCCCTGAAAACCAGTATCACAGCACTCCCGCCCCACGCGGCCATCAATGGGGCGCAGGCCTGAGCAGCCGCTTCAACGCAAAACCACCTGAAACTGCCTCCGACTACCGTGACATCATCGCAAAGTTCGATGTCCCCGTCGTAAGTCACGAGATAGGCCAGTGGTGTGTATTTCCCAACATAAAAGAAATTAAAAAGTACACAGGAGTCCTGAAAGCACGCAATTTTGAGATCGTCCGTGACTCACTTGCCGAAAAGCAAATGCTCGACCAGGCGGAGGATTTCCTGATGGCCTCCGGCAAATTACAGGCCTTGTTATATAAGGAAGAGATAGAATCCGCTCTGCGGACTCCCGGCTTCGGCGGATTTCAATTGCTGGATATTCATGACTTTCCGGGGCAGGGTACGGCGCTCGTGGGAATTCTCGACCCGTTCTGGGATTCGAAGGGCTACATCGAGCCACAGCAGCATAAACGCTACTGCAGCCAAACCGTACCGCTGCTGCGAATGAAAAAACGCACATGGACAACAGATGAAACATTCACCGCCAGCCTTGAAATTGCCCATTTCGGGCTGGCTCCTATCAATAATGCAACTGTTCTCTGGTCTGTAAATTACCCCAATGGTATTAAAGCAGGTTCTGTTCAAATTCCAAAGATTACAATCCCGATAGGCAATGGCATTAAACTGGCAAATCTCAACCTCACACTCAATAATATCGTTGCCCCGAACAAACTAATTGTAAAAGTTTCAATAAAGGGAACTCCCTTTAAAAATCAATGGGACATTTGGGTATATCCCGAAGATTCTGATATAGAAATTCCATCAAACATACTAATAGCAGACAGCCTCGATGAACAAGTACGGACCACTCTCAAAGCCGGCGGAAAAGTACTACTAATGCCGCATTTAAATTCCATTAATAGTAAAATACCAGCGGGCTTCACATCAATCTTCTGGAATACGCAATGGACAAGACAGCAGCCTCCGCACACTCTCGGTATTTTATGCGACCCGAAACATCCGGCTCTCGTCGAATTCCCAACAGAATTTTACAGCAACTGGCAATGGTGGGACCTGGTAACAAAATCTAAATTTATGGTACTTGACCAGTTCGCTACAGAACTCCGCCCAATCGTCCAGGTCATCGACGACTGGAATACCAATCGCAGGCTCGGCTTGGTTTTCGAAACAAAGATAGGCGCCGGCAAAATGCTCGTCTGCAGTATCGACCTCCGTAATAACCTCGATGAGCGCCCGGTGGCAAGACAGATGCTGCAAAGCCTCCTTGGCTATATGGGCAGCAGCGCTTTCTCTCCGAAACTCAGCATCGACTCCGACAAAATCAAAGGCCTGTTCAAGAAACCGACCCTGATTAGCAAGGCCCGCGTGATAATGGTTGACAGTGAAGCACCGGGCCACGAAGGACACAACGCCATCGACAACAACCCACGCACTATCTGACATACCTCCTGGGAGCCGACACCAAAGGCATACCCGCACGAAATCCGAATAGAGCTTCCCGAACAAATCGCAATCAAAGGATTGACTTATACCCCCCGGCAGGATATGTCGAACGGCTGGATTTCCGAATATCAGGTATATGTAAGCACTGATGGCAAAAACCGGGGTAGCCCAAGCGCCGCCGGAACTTTCCAGAAAGGCAGGAGCGATAAGAACGTTCTCTTCCAGAAGGCACATACCGGCAGATTCCTACGTTTCGTAGCACTCGCCGGATTCGACGGCCAGGCACTTACCTCCATAGCCGAGTTTAATATCATTCCCGCTTCAGTAAAATAGCCAGGCAGAGTCCAAAACACCAAATGAAATTTAGAGTGCCTAACAAAATGAATCGTAGCACCGAAAGCGAGCACTTTCGCGTCGGCGCCGAAGGCGAAGCAGACCATCTGAAGATGGTCGATGCAGCCTGACGCCGTCCAGACACGAAATAAGCCGCTTGAATGCAGAGTCATTTTGTTAGGTGCTCTTAAACAACTTACCAGAAGATAATATAAAAAAACGCCACCGCCGAAATCACCAAAAAACCGGCAAGCTTCACCTCTGGCGCCGTCTTTGTCTCGATGCCCTCTCGAACCGGTAATTCTCTCGGTTTATCCAATGGCTTGATGAAAGTAATTAATCCCATAATCATCAGCACAAGCTGGAATGTAATCGCAACCTGGATCAGAAAATGCAGGTCCGGCGAAAATCTTTGAAACAGACCATAGATAACCGGCCCGCCAATCAGCGCCGCCACACCCGCCGCACCGGGCGCCTTTGTCACCATCATACCGAAAAGAAATGCTGCCACCACACCCGGCCAGATATAGCCCTGAAACTGCTGAATATACTGAAACACCCCCCCAAACTTAGGGTCATCCAGCCTGGGCGCCAGCAGGCAGCCCGCAACCACAAAAACCATCGTCATAATACGCCCCAGAAATAACAGCCGCCTCTGTGGAGCATTGCGGGCCAACATCCGGTTATATACATCCATCGTAAAAATCGTCGAGGCGGAATTCAGCATCGAAGCTAAAGAGCTGATTACCGCCCCCGCTATCGCCGCAAACATAAAGCCGCGCAATCCCGCCGGAACAAGCTTGCGAATCAACATCGGAAATGCCGAATCAAAGCTGTAACCAATCAGATTTTTAACCTTCGTTTTTTGATGAAGATTTTCCGCCGTTTGTACAACTATTGAATTGTAACTTTCTAACTCCTTCGTCTTCTCCGGGAAACGTTGCTTCCAACCATCGTCGGGTTCATATAAAACTAATTCTTCGCCAACACCTTTAGTCTGCTCATAAGTTGCCAAAACCTCAGCATTCCTCTTGTCTGCTTCAGCAGCCATATCAGCCTTGTACAAACCTAATGCCATCAGTCCCGGCATCACTATCGCAAACGGAACCAGCAGCCACAAAGCCCCGGCGAAGATAACACCAAGCTGCCCGTCGCGAAGCGTCCTGGCCGCAAGATTGCGCTGGACAATAAACTGATTCAGACCGCAGTAATATACCATCACAATCCACATACCGCTGAATACTCCCGTCCATGGCAGCCCCTCATGTTCTGATGGAAGGACCATGTGCAGTTTGTCCGTATTGGTAGTTGAAAACTGCTCCCACCCGCCACAGGCGTGCAGGCCCAGAAAAAAAATGGTAACACCCCCGGCAAGCAGCGCCAATCCCTGGAACAAATCGGCCCACGCAACCGCCTTCAATCCTCCCCACACAGTGTACGCCGCCGCTATTAGGCCGATTAGCCAGACACCCTGCCTCATCGAAAAACCGAAAATAGTCCGCAGAGTCAGCCCCCCAGAATAAAGCACGGCCGTTAAAAGAACCGCCACGTAAATTACAACTGTAGTCAGAGCCATAATCGCACGGGCCGTGGAATTGTAGCGATATTCGAGGTATTCGGGCATCGTATAAATGCCCGCCCGAAGAAAGCGGGGTAATAAAGTAAAGGCGATAATCACAATACCGATACTGCCGAACAATTGCCAGTTGCTAACCGCCAGCCCAATACTGCCCGCCCCCTGACCGGCCATACCGACAAACTGCTCCGTCGAGATATTCGCTGCAACAATCGAAATGCCAATCAGCCACCACCTCAAACCCCGGCTGGCAAGAAAGTAATCCTCGCTCGTCTTCTCCTTACGGCTCTTGAACATGCTGAAACAAACGACCAGGCCGATGAACGCAAGAAATACCCCGATATCAAAAAAGTTCAGGTCCATTCGATAAACCTCAGCCCCCAATCTTATTATTTATAAAGCAGGCCGCAATTATAACCTCTCACGAGCTAACCGCAATAATACTTTATCTTATCAGCACTTTAACCGGACTTAATTTCGCACAGCCGAAAAACTTTATCCCGTAACCTGAAAAATTAGACTTGCAATCAATGATTTTTTTCTGTTATATAAGCACCTGGTGACCCAACAATTCAGGCTTTTAATAAGGAAAGGTATCATGGCAGAAATTTTCTACAAATCAATGAATAGAAGAAATTTTATCAAAACCGGCTTTGCCGCCCTCGCAACCGCCGTTACCCTCAATGCAGGCTGCACCCCCGGTTTAATGAAAAATGAAAATGAAGTAAAGGCATCTCGATGGGCGCTTTTATCCGATACGCATATCCCCGAAGATGTTAACAACAATTACCGGGGATTCTATCCCTATCAGAATTTACAAAAAGCCGTTCCCGGTATAATCTCCGCTCTGCCGGACGGCGTAGCTATCACCGGTGACCTGGCCCGGCTGACAGGCCAACTGGGTGACTACGCCAACCTCAAGAAACTGCTCGAACCAATCGCAGAAAAACGACCCGTCTTTATGGCGCTCGGCAACCACGACAATCGAAACAACTTCGTTAAGGTTTTTAATAGTGTCCCCGGAGAAAAGCAGCCCGTTCAGGGTAAGCATGTTGTAGTCGCCAATATACCGCCCGTCCGTCTGATTATTCTGGATTCACTCCTGTACGTTAATAAAGTGCCCGGTTTACTGGGAAAAGCACAAAGACAATGGCTCCAAAACTATTTAACCGAATGCGACAATACTCCGACAATCCTCTGCTTTCACCACTCTCTCGAAGACGGCGATGGCGACCTGCTGGATTTACCCCGGCTGTATTCCGCCATTAAACCGATTCGCAAGGTTAAAGCTATAGTCTACGGCCACTCTCATGAATACAAATTCTCCGAGTTCGAAGGGATTCATCTCATCAATCTCCCCGCCGTCGGATATAACTTCAACGACGCCGAACCTGTGGGCTGGGTAGAAGCCAGGCTGACCGCGAAAGGCGGCCATTTCAAACTGCATGCGATAGCTGGAAACACCGGCAATGACCAAAGCATAACAAAGCTGACTTGGTGAACATAAGAACCCGCGAGAAAACAATCCTTGCAATTGGCGACTCTTTTCTGGTATAAAAGCAGCCGGTAATACAACACCTGCGCCCGCATTACCTAAAGGCCAGGCAAACCAGAAAAGTAAAGAACAGGATAAAATCTCGATGCAATCTTCCGCACGGACGCAAACAGACACCGAACACGGCAAGTCACCTCTGGCGCCTCTACACAGCCGGTCCAAACTCGACAGCTTCTGCAAAAAGCAATGGGCAATCAGGCCTCCCGACGACCGCTCCGCAGAGCTTGCACAATCGTTGAAGGTTTCACCTGTTTTGGCACAGGTCTTAATCAATCGCGGAATAACAGACGCCCAAAGCGCTTCGGCTTTCTTAAGGCCCAAACTGACACAGCTTATCGACCCTGACAAAATGCCGGGAATCGAACCGGCTGTTAACCGGTTAAAGCACGCCATTAAAAACAAGGAAAAAATAACCGTCTATGGCGATTATGACGTAGACGGTATTACAGGCGTCTCAATCCTTTGGCAGGTTTTAACACTGCTCGGCGCTAATGTTGATTATTATATCCCGCATCGTATCGATGAAGGCTACGGCCTGAACGACGATGCCATTCGGACACTGGCAAAATCCGGCACCAAAGTTATGGTCACCGTCGATTGCGGCGTTACCGCATACAGCTCGGCCCTACTCGCCCGGCAGCTCGGACTTGATTTAATAATAACTGACCATCACCAAATAAGCTCCCAACACGACTGCAAGCTTCCGCAAGCCGTCGCTATCGTGCACCCCGCCCTGGAAAAATCCTATCCAAACCAGGACTCCGCCGGGGCTTTGGTAGCCTATAAACTTACCTGGGCCATTGCCAACGAATTCAACTCAGGCCGAAGGCTCGAACCGACCCTGCGTGAATTTATGATAAACGCAACGAGCCTGGCTGCTATGGGAACCATCGCTGATATTGTTGACCTCCGGGGTGAAAACAGGGCGCTGACAAGCTACGGATTAAAGGCCCTGCCGCAGTGCAAGCTTTCCGGTATTCAGGCCCTGATTGAATCGGCCGGCCTCACCGGGCACCGCCTCGACAGCTTCCATATCGGCTTTCGCCTCGCGCCAATGCTAAACGCCGCAGGACGAATGGGACACGCACGGCTGGCTGTAGAGCTGCTGACATCCGACAAGCCCCTTCGCTCGATGCAAATAGCCGAATATCTCAAAGAGCAAAATAGCCAGCGCCAGCAATACGAACGAAAAATATTCAAGCAGGCCTGCGAGATGATAGTCGAGCAAAACCTCCACCACCCCGACCGTAAAAGCATCGTTCTTGCCAGCGAAAACTGGCACACCGGCGTAATAGGCATCGTCGCATCGAGAATAGTCGACAAATTCTATCGCCCGACGATTATGATTAATGCCGGCGCCGCCGAAAACGGCATAGCTCAGGGTTCCGCCCGCTCAATACACGGTTTCTGTCTCCTGAGTGCAATCGAAGCCTGCTCCAAACACTTAATCAGCTTCGGCGGTCATAAAATGGCTGCTGGCGTGAAAATCGAAACAGAAAAAATAGACTCGTTCACAGCCGATTTCGAAGCCTATGCAAAACAAAACCTTAACGATAACGACCTGGCTGCCAAACTTCACATCGATGCGGTGGCTCCGTTGGCCCAGTTCCGAACGGAAATGGTAACTGAGCTGCAAATGCTCGGCCCGTTCGGGCAGGGTAATCCTAAACCTGTTTTCGCCACAAAAGGGGTTCGTCTGGCCTCTCCGCCGAGAAGAGTCGGCTCCGGACGCGAGCATCTTCAGCTTGCGATAACCGATAATACGAACGCTGTGCGCTGCATCGGCTTCAGGTTCGGAAAACTGGAAAAAAAGCTGCTCGAACACGAATTCTTCAACGTAGCATACCAGCCGCAGCTCAATACCTACAACGGAAACACAAACGTCGAATTCGTCCTCACCGACATTCAGTTTGAATGATTGCTTCGGTCATCCGTTATCTCTTTTTGACTTCTACCCTGTCAATTTTGAACTGCCCCATTGTACTGAGTAAGTTGAGAAAATCCTCAGGATTTCCACTGCCCGTCGCCAGTGTGATATGTCCTGCATCATAACCGCCCCTGCCGGTACCCCTGAAGGCCGCATCCAATCCGATCCATTTGTCCCCGACATACGCCTGTGCCCAGGCATGACCGCCGAATCCGTTCTGAAAGGTACTCCACTGCTCTACGTATGCCAGGCCGGTAACCACCTGGGCCGGAATCCCGATGGCACGACACAACGCCGCCGTAAGTACGGCGTGTTCGGTACAGTCACCCTGCCGACTGGCCGCAACATCAGCCGCTGAGGCATATCCGACAGAAAGGTTCTTGTCCTCGACATAGTCCGCCACAAATGCTTCAATCTTGCTGATGGCCTCGGCAGTATCACCCGCTCGACCAACCGCCCGCCTCGCAAGGTCAATTATTACTTTTTGACCGCTCTCGACATACCTCGACGGCTCAAGGGCTTCGAGTGCCTCCGGATCGCTGCCTTTGTAAGGAAAGCTCACCCCCTTCGCTGCGACAACAGGCTCGACCGTTAAGATTAATTTACCATTACTGTCTCGCTGTACTTTCTGATTGTCGCCGGATGGTATTTTCAAATCGGCCGTTTCCTGGGTCGGGCTCAGGTGATAGGTAATCGACTTGGCTGAGCCAACATCACCTAACGGCTCAGGGCTTTTCATAAACATCCTGTCAACCACCTCAAGGACATCGTTTTCTCCGAGTGCGAATTCCTTAGTGCAGGCAACCTGCTCAATGGTCATACCCATAACAGGCATTACGCTTTTTTGAAGCAGAAGCTCATCGTCATAATATTCAGTGCTTACTATCGAACCAATCTGCTCAGAGCTTACAGTACTCTGGACCTCTGTCAATGCGACCACCCGGCCAAGCAGGTCAACATTCTGTGTCGAACCCACTTTAACCTCGACATCGACAACCTGCATCATACTCGGATCAAACAACTTTACAATGTATGTGGTCCCCTCCGCAAGGCCGCGTTCTAAAAGCAGCAATCGCATCCCCTCGGACATTAAAGCACCGTCAGGCCAGTCAAATTCCAATTCCTGCTGGCCTGTCTTTACTTTTACCTTTCCCTGCTCGTCGATTATTGCTGTTGTTTTAGTCACCATCATCCCCAATGCCTGCTCAAGCTCGAAACCGAGGGGCTTGCCATCGACCGTTTCGTAAGTATTCGCTTTGGTCTGGACACTCACCGACACCCCCACCCGGCTCAATGTAATCTTAAGCTCCACGGAGGTGGTCACTTTATCGCCTTCGACATCACGGCTTTGGATAGCGTAGCCGACCTTTTTGCCCTCCATAAAAAGGGCAAAGTATTCGGTTTCCTCCACCTGGGCTTCGGAGACGTCAATGGCCGATACGGACCCTTCCTGTGCTAAAACTTTTTCTGACGCGGATTTATCCGGGGCGGCCTGATTTGATTCTTCTGTCTGCTGTACCGACTGCGGCGGCGAAGACGTCGATTTCTTACGACAACCACCCACCACGTTTATAACAACCAATAAAAAACAAATCCCAAGAAGACACTTATCCTTCATAATCATATTTCCCTTCTCTAATATATGCAGATACCTTAGCCGGACATTTCCCCTGTAAACACCGACTATTATAATACTCTCGGCGTTTGCAAAAGTTCAAAGCCGGATTATAACCCATAAAGACAATTTCTCGACAGAATAATTCCGGAACTTCTCACAAATAATCCCCTGCAAACAAAAGATATAACCACAAACCACTTTTTTTATGCCGGTAGCACATACACTAAGGTTGAATTGCCTGTGCTTTCGATTAAAATAAAAAGAAACTTTTTTTCTGCACAAAAATATGAATTTAAACGAATTGCTAAACCTGGTCTCTTCAGACAATGCTCGAAATATCTGTATTGATTCTCGTGCCGTCGGAGATGGTGATATCTTTGTGGCCGTAAAAGGCACCGCCTGCGACGGACACGATTTCATCAGCCAGGCCCTTGATAATGGCGCAAAATATATCGTTTGTCAACAAGCACCAAATATCAACGGGTGGCAGCCTCAAGCGAAGCTTGGGGATGGCTTGTTATGTGCATCAAATATCAAGACCATAGTTGTTGACGATTCCACGGAAGCAGCCGCTCTCCTCGCACAAACAGTCAGGGGCAACCCGGCTTATCAGCTAACAAACCTCGCGGTCACCGGCACAAACGGAAAGACCACCGTTGCCTTTCTGGTACGTTCCTGCATCCGACAAGCCGGACAAAAGTGTGGCCTGCTTGGTACCGTCATTTACGATACCTGCTCAGGCAACAGCAGCGAGGCCGTCCTGACAACACCTGATTGTTTAACAATCGCCGCCGGACAACAGCAAATGTTAAAACACGGCGCAAAGTATATGGTCATCGAAGCAAGCAGCCACGCCCTTTCGCAAAACCGCCTGGCGGGCATCAGCTTCAAAGCCGCCGCTTTCACAAACTTGGCCGGCGACCATCTGGATTATCATAAAACCGAAGAAGATTACCTGACTGCAAAGACCACACTTTTCTCCGCTCTTTCACCCGATGCCGTGGCGGTACTGAACAAACAATCGCCGCATGCCGAGTCCATTGCCAAACAAACCGAGGCCAAAATCTTATGGTATGCTATTGACGAGCCGGCGGATATCATCGCCCGTACAGAATCTATGGATACCGGCGGAACTGTTTTCAAGATGGAATACGCTGGCCAATCTGCTATTGTAAAAACACCCCTGCTTGGTCTGTATAATGTAAGCAACTGCCTGGCGGCAGCAGGATTATGCCTCACCGCTGGGTTCGATTTGGAAACGATAGCGGCCGGCCTGTCGGATTTGAAGACGATACCGGGCCGACTGGAAAAAATCGACTTCGCCTGTGATTTTTCGGTTCTGGTCGATTACGCACATACCGATGACGCCTTGAAAAATGTCCTCTCGACGTTAAAGCCGCTGTGCAAAGGCAGGTTAATAGTCGTTTTCGGCTGCGGCGGAGACAGAGACAAAACAAAACGACCGCGTATGGCCAAAGTAGCTGAACAATTAGCTGATTTTATAATCGTTACTAGCGACAACCCGCGAACCGAACAACCGGATGACATCATAAAAGACATTATCCCCGGCTTCGAAAATCCGGATTCGAAAACAATTTTGATTGAGACGGACAGAAAAAAAGCCATCGCCTCAGCCATAAAAACCGCCGCCAAAAATGATATCGTCCTAATAGCAGGCAAAGGCCACGAAACCTACCAGATAATCGGAAAGCAAAAGTTCGACTTCAGCGACAAACAAATCGCTATGGAGTACCTTACTACAAACCAGATATAGTAATGCGATGAGGTAAGATGAATGATTGGGCTGGTACACTATGCGGGAACGTCCAAATAGGTCGAAAAGCTGTGCGGTTGTGGAACTTCAAGACCTTCTGAATCCATCCCCTCCAGATGGAAAGCAATAGATTCTTTCATATTTATCTCTACTTCTTCCCTGCTTGAGCCGGTTGCAATACAACCCTGCAAATCAGGAGAAAAAGCCGAAAAACCGTTTTTTGTTTCTTCGATTATAACCGGACATTTCATCGGTTGTTTCATGGATTATTCACAGTGAAAGATTTTCTCTGTTTTTTGTATTTTTCTACACTAAATCCCTTTACGACCCGCTTGTAAATGCTCGTTCGGCTTCTTCTGGAATCTCAATTGGAAGAAAGATACTTACAGGATAAAGGTAATCTTCCCCTGATTCATCAATAACCCGGATTTGCCCATGGGTTTCGGCTTGAGTATCTGGAACGCACTGATATATCTTACGTGCTTCCAAAGAAGCTTTATATTTCTCGTTGCTAACGCATAGAACATATTTTTGTGTATCCGATTTTGTTCTCATATTAATAACCGCTTAATCTTATATTCTTTCCTGCCGACCTTATTCATTTCATACCAGTGGATTTCGGCTTTGCAAACTGTTCCATCTGGAAACTTAACTCGTACAACACCTTTGAGCTTACGCCACCGACCGTCACCATAGAATCTTTTTAATCTCTTTATGACCCGGATAGAGTTGCCAACAGCGATTGTCTCGACGTTTGTAATATCACCGATGATTTCAAAATCCTTGACCATCCACAAAATTGTAGCATAATTACTTATTTATATCAACAAGTGTTTATCTCGCTGATAATATACAATAAGAATATTGTAAAACTAAAATGAAAGAACTTCCGATAGCAGACCTGGCGCAGATAATAAAAGCCGGACCAGTCAAAAACACCTGCACTTTCACGGGCGTAAGCATAGACTCGAGGACGATCAAAGCAGGTGATTGTTTCTTTGCGATAGCAGGCGAAAACTTCGACGGCCACGATTACGTAGCAGATGCCTTCGCAAAAGGCGCCGTTTGTGCCGTGGTCGCAAAAGATTTCGAAGATAAAAAATCTGTCGGCAACTCCATACTCAAAGTGCCCGATACCATAAAAGCCCTCGGTGAGCTTGCAAGTCAATACCGCCGGCAAATCGGTTTCAAAGTGGTCGCTATAACAGGCTCGGCGGGCAAAACAACAACAAGACAAATAGCTTATCAGGCCTTAAGTCAGCGTTTCCGCGTCCATCAATCACCAAAGAGTTTTAATAACAACATCGGTCTTCCCCTGACCCTGCTCACAGCAGGGCCGGACTGCCGGATTGTCATTGCCGAGCTCGGCAGTAATCATCCCGGCGAAATAGCCCACCTGACTCGCATCGCCGCCCCGGACATCGCAGTTGTGACTAACGTTCACCCGGCACACCTCGAAGGATTCGGCAGCCTTCAAACAATTATAGAAGAGAAGTTGTCCATCTCTGAAGGACTTACAACCGACGGAGTTTTGATAATTAACGCCGACTTTGACGAATTGGTCAGTGCCTGCCGGGACAAAAGGTTCAAATTCCTAACGTTCGGCAAATCAGACGGCGCCGACTATCAGGGGCTAAATATCAGATACGAGGCCGCCGCCAGCCGATTCACTATCGACGGTACGCAAGTAAACTTACCTTTGCCCGGTCCGGGCAACCTCGAAAACACGCTCGCCGCCTGGGCCGTCTGCAGCCAGTTTGATATGAGTATCGATGATTTCGCACAGGCTGTCGGTAAGCTCTCTCCCGTTTCCATGCGCACCGAACTGCTGCAAATCGGCACGCTGATGATATTAAGCGACTGCTATAACGCAAATCCCGCCTCAATGAAAAATGCCCTGGATATATTAACCGGTCTCGATCCAGCTCGAAAACGCAGATTAGTCTTTATCTGCGGTGATATGGCTGAACTCGGGACACAGACCGAGCGCCTGCACATCGAGCTGGGCACTTCCATCGCACAAGCCAAAGTGGAGATGCTGATAGCTGTCGGCAAGTTGGCTAAAATCACCGCCGGCGCCGCAAAAACAACTGCTGAACACAATTTGGATTCCCGCCGGCCGGCTTCGCTGCAAATAAAATGTTTCGAAGATAACCTTTCGCTCTGTAATAATCTGCATGAATTCATAAAAGATTACGATATAATATTGGTCAAAGGTTCGCGCACGGCCCGGCTGGAAATAGTCGTCGACAAACTAAAGGAGCTTTTCTCGTGACCGGACTCACAGGTTAAGAGACACGGATTATGAAATGATTTACCACTTGTTATGGTATCTTAGAGATGTTTTTACACACCAGATCGGCTTCTATGCCTATCAGAACGTGGGCTTTCGCTCGGTCTCAGCAATACTGACCAGCCTGCTTATCGCCCTTCTGATCGGCCCTAAAATCATCCGCTGGCTCATGCGAAAAAAAATCGGCGACCGGCCAGAATTTCACCACGCCACCCTCAACGAGCTGACAAAAGAAAAGGCAAACACACCCACTATGGGCGGCCTCATAATCATTCTCTCGACCGTTTCAACAACCTTATTATGGGCAAAGCTGAATAATCCTTTTGTTCAAAAGGCGATTGTGCTTGTGATATGGTTCGGGGCCCTGGGCGGTGCCGACGACTGGCTAAAGCTCACCCTCGACGTCCGCCATCGAAGCAGAAACGGACTAAGACCCTGGGAAAAGCTCATCTTTCAAATCGGTGGTGCTGTACTGATAGCTTCCTTCTTATACCGCGACTTTGTCAATATAGAAGATGCCAAATTATTCTGGCTGCCATTCTACAAGCACGGCCTGTCACTGACCAACTGGATGTTCATACTGATAGCGATTTTTTACCTCTCCGCCACCAGCAATGCCGTCAACCTCGCAGATGGTATGGACGGATTGGCTGCCGGCTGTGTCGGAATGGTTGCACTGGTGCTCGCAATTCTCTGCTATGTCGCATCTGAAACTATGTCAAGAACCACTCATGTTACCTGGGCAAGTTATCTTCTGCTGCCCGCTATACCACACGCCGGCGAGCTGAGCATCTTTTATTCTGCAATCTTAGGGGCCGTCCTCGGCTTCCTCTGGTTCAACTGCCACCCCGCTCAGACCTTTATGGGCGACGTGGGCTCACTTCCATTAGGAGCCGCAATGGGATACGGTGCGCTGGTAACACGAAACGAGATTCTGCTTCTGATTATCGGAGGAATATTCGTCATCGAATTGCTCAGTGTAATCCTCCAGGTCGGCTATTTCAAATACACCGGGGGCAAACGGCTGTTCAGATGTGCACCTATACACCACCACTTCCATCTTATCGGCTGGAGTGAACCTCAGGTGGTAGTGCGCTTCTGGCTCTTGGCCGCAGCATTTGCTGCCCTGGCCTTGGCAACCCTGAAAATCCGCTGATGTCACCGAAAAACCTGGAAACATGAAAAGGAAAAACCGGCAAGCCAATCCGGGGCCGATAATTGTCCCTTCCTTTGCTTGACAAAAACCAGACCGCCCGGATAAATCTGAGAAGCCCGATAATCTCACCAGCTAAAATCTCTTTACCTTACATCTAATTCGAAGCAAAAACGAACTGAGAAAATAGTAGCCTGAATCTTAAGTTCTAATAAACTTAAGCCGATTTTATTAAATACCCCAGCCTTTTCACTTTACAAAAAGCTGTGGGGGGAATTGCGGAGAATCCATAAAGATAGAGGAATTTAGCGATGCTCAGAGCAAAAGACATTATGAGTACGGATGTAATTAGCGTTAAAAAAGACGACCCGATATTTGAGGCTGTAAAACTTCTGGTGGAAAATAACATATCAGGCCTGCCCGTCGTCGATGATGATATGACCTTAATGGGAATTCTCTCGGAAAAAGATGTTGTCGATTTGTTCTATGAACACCAAGAGGCTGATGGTAAAACAGTTGGTGACTATATGACACATCCTGCGGTCTGTTTTGATGCTAATAATGCACTGCTTAACGTATGTAACTTTTTGGTAAAGAATATCTTTAGAAGAGTGCCCGTCACATCAGGCGGCAAGCTGATCGGTATTATCAGCATTCAGGATATCCTCAACTCAGTACTGCAGTCAAGACAGGAAAAAGTGGCCGCCGCTAATTAAGAAGCAATTATATTCCCGCATTTATCTTACGAAAACGACTCATATATCGCGCTCATACGATTCTTCACTATGAATTCGGACATTTCTTCTGTAATCCGTCGTGCCGTCATCGGAATCCATTTTGTCTAATTTCCTCTGTGCCAAAAAGATCTTGACAGCGGTAGTTCCACAAGCCAAACCGGCAACGAAAAATATTATAGAGAAAAGGATTGCAAATAAATCCCGCAGAATATAAACCAGAAATCCAAATCCTATTAGCAGCAGCCCTGTGATAAAAAGTCCTGCCGCAAAGTTCCTGGACGCTTGTGAGATTACGTTTCTGTAAAAACGAAAACTCATAAAGAGTTCCTTAACGCGGTGAGCCGGCCCCCCGCCCCGTCATAAAAAGCCGGGGGGCTCAGCGTCTCACCGCTAAAATGTTTAATACATTCCACCGCCTGGAGGCATCGGTGGTGCTTCCTTCTTTTCCGGAATCTCGCTTACTATCGCATCGGTCGTCAAAAGCAGTGAAGCAATCGAGGCCCCGTTCTGCAGTGCGGCCCTTTCGACCTTTGTCGGCACAATCACACCGAATTTAATCATATCACCGTACTGTTTGCGCAGTGCATCGTAGCCATAGTTCTTGTCCTTGCTCTCCATCACCTTCTGGGCCACAATCGAACCGTCCAGCCCTGCGTTCTCCGCGATCTGCTTAATCGGTGCAACCACCGCTCTTCGAACGATATCAACACCTATCTTTATGTCCCCGGTCGCCTTGACCTTATCAAGTGCTGGCAGCGCTCTTAGCATTGGCACTCCGCCTCCGGGCAGGATGCCTTCCATAGCCGCCGCTCTGCAGGCGTGAAGTGCGTCCTCTACCCGCGCCTTCTTTTCCTTCATCTCTGCCTCGGTCGCAGCGCCGACATTAATCTGTGCCACACCGCCGGCCAGCTTTGCCAGTCGCTCCTGAAGTTTCTCGATATCATAATCACTTGTGGAGTTTTCGATCTCGTTCTTAATTTGATCGATTCTTCCCCGGATGGCTTCGATGCTGCCGCCCCCTTCGATAATGGTCGTTGAATCCTTGTCAATGGTAATGCGTTTGGCTCTGCCAAGCTGTCGCAGCTCGATGTTCTCCAATTGCAGTCCCAGGTCTTCGAAAATAGCCTCTCCACCTGTCAGCGTGGCAATATCACTCAGCAGTGCCTTTCTTCTGTCACCGAAACCGGGCGCCTTGACCGCAGCGACCTGAAGTATGCCCCGCAGCTTATTGACAACCAGCGTAGCAAGTGCCTCGCCCTCAACGTCTTCGGCAATCAGCAACAGGGGCTTGCCCTGCTGGGCCACCTTCTCAAGCAGAGGAACAAGTGATTTTACTGAGCTTATCTTCTTCTCGTGCACCAGAATATACGGCTTTTCCAGCACGACAGTCATATCCTCTAGGTTGTTAACAAAGTGCGGGCTCAGATATCCCTTATCGAACTGCATACCCTCAAGGAGTTCAACTACTGTTTCCAGAGACTGGCCTTCTTCGACGGTGATAACGCCGTCTTTACCGACCTTGTTCATCGCCTCAGCAAGCTTCTTGCCGATTTCCTCGTCCTGGTTCGCCGAACAGGTCGCGACCTGTTCGATTTGCTTGGTTGACTCGACGGGAATGCTCATCTTCTGTAATTCGTTTACGACTGCCTCTACACCTTTTTCGATGCCGCGTTTTACCTGCATCGGATTGGCGCCGGCGGTAATATTTTTCAGACCCTCGTCGAAAATACTCTCGGCCAGAATCGTCGCTGTCGTTGTTCCGTCACCGGCCACGTCCGAGGTCTTGGAGGCCACCTCCTTGACCATCTGAGCCCCCATATTTTCATAGGAATCTTCCAGTTCAATCTCTTTGGCCACTGTAACGCCGTCCTTGGTAACGCTCGGCGAACCGAACGATTTCTCCAAAACTACATTTCTGCCGCACGGCCCGAGTGTGATCTTAACCGCTTTCGAGAGCTTGCTCACACCTTTCTGAATCGCTGCGCGTGCGTCAGTGCCAAATGCTATCTTTTTTGCTGCCATATTTTTCTCCTGTTCTTTAGATTATCGTTTTCTCCGTGTGCTTTTCTATATGGTGTCGCTTATTGTTCGCTCACTTTTCTATCACGGCCATAATATCCGACTCACTCATAATCAGATATTCTTTGCCGTCTATCTTTACTTCTGTACCGGCGTAGCTTGTGAAAAGCACCATATCACCCTTTTTAACCTGCAATTTTTGTACCGTCCCGTCGTCGAGCACTTTACCGTCACCAACGCCGATAATTTTACCTTCTTGTGGTTTCTCTTTGGCACTGTCCGGCAGGACTATCCCGCCCGTTGTCGTGGTTTCCGCTTCCAGACGCTGAACAAGCACCTTATCTGCCAATGGTCTGATCTTCATTTCGTCATTACTCCTTTCGAAAAAGTTCTTAATTTTCTTTTTTCTATTTAGGTTTATTACACAATTTATATTTTTTAGAGTGCCTAATAAAATGAATCGTAGCACCGAAAGCGAGCACTTTCGTATCGGCGCCGAAGGCGAAGCAGGCCATCTGAGGATGGTCGATGCAGCCTGACGCCGTCCAGAGACGAAATAAGCTGTTTGAATGCAGAGTCATTTTGTTATGTGCTCATAGTTACTCCGCGAAAATATTGCTTCTATACTTCTTAATAAATAATCTGTTCAACTGTTCCTGCAAGATTCCCATATCAACCGGCTTGTCAATCACGCTGAAAACATCCAGCCGCAGTGCATTACCGAGCAAAGTTTCGCCCGCCGCACTGCTCAAAAGAATACAGGGTATAAGCGGATAATCCATTCGGATAATTTTTATCGTCGCCAGCCCGTTGGAACCTTCCGAGTCCATATCCACAATTGTCGTATGAATCCGTTTTCTCTCGATAATATTAACGAACTGACTTGCTTCCTCAGCCACTAACAGATTAACTCCCCTTGGCCGAAATATATAGCGGACCGCTTCCGGCCATGCCCAGCTCGCTTCACTGGCAAGGACGTTGATTTCTTCAAGTTGTGACAGATTCGAGACCATATCCATTTATCAAATGTGCAAATATCGTGCCAAATCCCTTTTTATGCGGCCACATTAGCACAAATGCTTTATCCATAAGCAGTTAGGACATATATGCCGGACCGCCCCCAGCCTGCCAAAATCCCATACATGCCCCTTTTCTCTGCCAACCTGACAGCCTTTGACAAATTCGAAACAAACTTTCCCTGAGCTTGTCGAAGGAAACAGAGCCGAAGGATTATCAATAATCAATCGAAATAGTCATCCCGAAAGCAGCCATAGGTGACGAATTGACACAACCGTCACCCTGAGCGGAGCGAAGCGTAGCCGAAGGGTCTATTTAAAATAGCTGTCATTGCGAGCACCTCACCTGATTCTCAGGATGCATGCAAAATAAACTAAGATATTGGCTGAATCGCGCTAACATGTTTCTATTACAATACTTACATATAATATCGTGTCGAATGCGATTTCTTAGTTCATTAGGAGCGCAGCGCGGCAATCTTCAATCCCATAATAAAAAATTCAATCGAAAGGGTGGTATCCTCAAGCTTGTGCCCAAGGTGCGTAGCTTGGGGATGGCTCGACCACATCTCTACCTGCGGTTCGCGCCAGTTTAAATCACTCCACCACTTCGTGATTACGTGACTGTACGATGCTCATGCTGGCCGGAGCTTGTCCCCGGTGTGCGCTAACTTGTTTTTCTGCCGGGGGGTAGAAATGCTATATAATCGAAAACCCAAATCATCAATCATCATTAATCATTTTAAAGCCCCGTGAGTTTACCCTGTGGGATAGCGAATATCAACCTTACTTTACCCAAAACAATCTTCCGTTTGTTCTGGTAACCTGATAGTTGATTAAATTTACGCCTCAGAACCACTCTCAGACCTCGTTGAAATTGTCCGGCGTCGGCCTCGGTTACCTAATGCTATACGCTCGGCGATTGCGGCTATTCATGCCCTCCGTTATGTAATTGCTTTCTTCCGGCTTTAAGTTTGCCGGATAGCCAGGCTTAAGCCGCTGTTCTATCGTACGTCGTATCTCATGAATCCTGTGAACGCTGAGACAAAAAACACGACATTAAACAAAGCGAGTATCCCCCAGTAAGGCAGCACTTCGTGTAATTTGTCTTTCAACACCTCCTCTTTGAATACAAAACGCGGCCTTTCACTTAAATCAAGAAAAGAGTCCCATGTAAACTCTGGGTCATTTTTTTTAGCATCCTCTTCCTTCTTGTCAACATGATCCCAAAACCGCCCAGAATATTCACCTTTAACTTGTTCAAAGTAATCCAAGCTTCGCAGTCCTGTTCCTGTCAGATCTCTGGCAACATAAATGAAATTCGCATAAGGAGAAATGCAGGCAAGGTTTTTCGCAAGCTTCGTTTGAACAGCGGCTTTTTTATCTAAGTCTTCCCAAAGCTTACGAGATTCCCCTTGGATACTCCAATATTTTTCACGTGACTTTTCACGCTCCTCACGAAAGGCATTCATCATGGCCTTAAATTCGGGATCGGCGGCTGCCCGTTGCTGGACTGCTTCTCCATACTCACGTTCACCATCTTTAAGGAGACCACCGAATTCCATCGATTCAAATTCAGACCATAGTTTGCCATAATAGCTTTTCAATTTCTTTTTACTTTCGGTCATATGTTCCCGACGTACTTCATGAGAAAGAAGATCAATTTCATACTCCTTCCTTCTAATTTTTTGAATCGATGGAATACGGCAAAGCTGGGCTGAGATATGGGGGCATAGGTTGGGAATTACCAGAATCAGCAATACCCAGAGAAAAAGACAATTCAGGATCGAGGTAGAAGAATATCTGGAAAATGTAGATATCATAAGCCCCAGGAGATAAAACAACGTGATGAACGTAATCGAAGCTGCGGTTAATAAGGCAAGTTCCGCCCATGCGGAACCATCCCATTGGATGTTAGGATTAAGGTTGATATACAGTACGCCGACCAAAAGTGCCAGGATAAATGGGATCAGCAGGCTGGCGGCACCCCCTACCAATTTTCCAAAAAGAATCTTTGTCCTGGATACAGAATTGGATATCACTAATCTCAACGTGCCGCTTTGTCGTTCGCCGGTGATGGCATCGTAAGAAAAGAGGATTGCCAGCAAGCTCATAATAATCGTCACAATAAATAAGAAGTCAAAAGGAGGAAAGAGTATCGGTAGCGGATTATCATCAAAGGACTCCACATTCTCGTCGCCTGAAATGCCAATTATGAGCGGTCGAAACCTTTCCGGCGGCTTCTGATGGGGAACCATCCGGAAAATCCTACCTCGGTGAGCATAATTGTCCAGGAATTCATCCTGTAAGTTTACCCTGTCGTTATAGTCCCTCATCTCCATCTGGTAATCATGAGACAAAATGATAATACAGGCAACGGTGATAATGAGGCACAAAACAAGGCCAATCATAAACCTTAGATTAAGGATATTGTCCAAAAACTCTCTTGCAATAATTGTTTTCAACATGGTTTTTTTCCTTTAATTGAAATTATCGCACGTCGTATCGCAGAAAAGCCACATGCGCCCCTGTGAAAAACAGTATGTTAAACAAAATGAGAATTAAACAATTGCTCAAGCCTCCCCTGCCTAAAACTTCTTTGACTGAACTTCGCTGATAATCCATTTTGTTTTTTTGATTATCCCGATCCTCTATGTATCGCAAAACCGCCCTTTTTAACCTGCGCTCTTCCGCCATACCGGTTCCCATAATGTCGGTTGCCAGAAAGGTAAACGCGGCAGCCGGGGAAAATCGGGTGATATTTTGAGATACTGTTACCAGTCTCTTGAAACGGTTGCGATAATCTTCGGTTAATTTATCGTTTTCTGCCCTAATGCGGCTATCGATTTCCCTATACTCAGAGTCATCAACTCTATGCTTCTCAAAAAATTGCTTGATCCAACTTTGCTCACGTTTTAATTCAAGCTGCTGGACCGTTGGAATTTCGACAAATTGACGGGCCATAATATTGCCCAGATTCGGAATGAGAAAGACCAGCATAGCCCAAACAAATAAAGAAATAACCAAAGATGTAGAAGAACGATGTGTAAGGCAGGAAATCAACAATCCTAAAGAGAAAAAAACTGCCAAATAGATTACACTGCTTAAGAGGAACAGCCCCAGCTTTTCCCAATTCTGGACGTTTATATCCACCATAGGTGATAATGTCACGAGAATTGTACCTAAAAGCACAGCAATAAAGAAAGGCAGGATAAAGCTAATAAATCCACCAGCCCATTTGCCGATAATCAGAATCGGCCTTTTCACAGTGTTGCTTATCGTCTGCCGCAGTGTCCCTGTCTCTTTTTCACCGCAAATTATATCGAAGGCAAACAGCATAGCGCAAAGAGACAGTATGACCTTGATGACATACAGCAGGTCCGGTGCTGTGAAAAGCTTGAAAAGATTGTTCACCGACTGCTGTTTGCTGCTGACGTTGATTTGTCCCACGTATCCTCTTTCATAAGAGCGGCATAAATTCTCGTCCAGCCCCTTGGCAAAGATGGCCAACGGTGTGGGTCGAATAATTGCGATAGGACGAGAATAATCAGATTTTGACTGTATGCTCTGATAATTCTCCAGGACCAGGCAGTAATCGCGGTACATAACGAATATGCTGACAAGAATCAATATTGCCGAAAGAATAATTATGATCGAAAATTTGTAGCTGAAAAAGTTACTAAGTATCTCTTTTCTGATTATTGACTTAAGCATGGTTTCTTTCCTTTCTCATCGCACGTCGTATCTGTTGAACTTTATAAAGGCCGCGACTAAGAGTAGAATTTTAAAAAGAAATAATATGTCGATCCAACCTGTCCCGAAGGCTTCTGCCAGGGTCTGATAGCGATAACGAATCTGGCTGAGAATAAATTCAGCAGAAACTCTTTTTTGGTAATTTTCCAAATCACATCGGATTCCTCTTGCGCGGTCGAATCGTTGACACAACGAATATCCAGACGCTCTGATGACAAATCCTTCCATTGTGGGAATCATTCTTCCCAGGTATCGGCGCTAATAAAAATCTAGCTTCCATTGCCCATCTTCTTGAACGAAGAACAAATGGTCGTCTCCAAGGGATGGGGCCGTAACAAGTAATCTCAAACGACCGCCGATGTTAGTGGCAGACTCCGGACGTATAGTGGCTTCCACCATTGCAGGCCCGTTAGCAGAGAATATCTCCTTGAATTCCTCAAAGCTCCCCTTGCTTTTGACGGATTCCGACGTAAGCTTCCATATCTGCTCATAATCCTCGCTCTTGAGGGCACTTATAAACTCGCCAAAGACTTTTGTAACGGCTTCGACCTGAGCAGCAGTAGCAGCGGAACCGGAACCTTCTTCGGGTGTAGCCTTATCGGTGTTGCCGGCGTTTATTTGTTTTGTACTTTGCGTCTCTTCTGCCTGCTTATACGCATTTTGGTTTTGTGACATGTTTTGGTTTTCTGACATGCTAAGTTTAACAATTGCATACACAAGACAGCATATCAATATTGCAACCATGACAACCCATTTCTTCATAATACCGCCCTTTCAGAATTTAATAAGATTGAATTTAACTTCTCCACTGTTTCATGATAGCTTTATGTTTACTGCATTTTTCAAATTACCGCTCTATTGCTTTTTTATCTCACGTCATATCGCAAGAACGACACATACGCTGCTGAGAAGAAGACGACATTGAACGGTACCAGCAGGCCGATGTCCCGGATGGCTTGTTTCATGGATTGACCAGGCGCAAGGTCTCGCTCCTGAAACTTCCGCAAAGTATCGAAATTTACCGGCTTCTTGGAAATAACTCACCAGTCCTTTATGTTACATAATTTTTTCTTTCTTTGTCTTTTTTTCACATTCTTGGCAAATTTGATTTAGTATCTTCTGCGCACTCTGAACTTAAGGAAAAATTCCGAAAATGTTACACATAAAATGTAGATTTGCTGAGGTATGCTGTTTTGCACCACTTTAGGGACTTGTGAACAAATAGTTATAAGGTAGCGATTGTAAGTGCTTTATCTGGCATTTCCCGTCAGCTCATCCACTCATCTACTCATTTTACTCATCCACACCTTGAAAATCCCGCAATTTTCGACAAAAAACGCTGGTAATTTTCAACAAATTTCAATTTTTCTAAAAAAAATTTTATTCCTTTTCTCGTAAGCACTTAGCTAAAATCACCTTCCCGAAAATCCCCGATTTTTCGTATCAAACGTGCAGGTACGTCTAATTATAGAGGGACTGTTTTTTAATCCCCGGCCAAAAACTAAATACTATTCAATATCGACCAGCGACGAATTATGACAATGAATCATACTCTAAATGCTCTACGCTGCCTACGGTCTTTAGTCTTCAGTCTGTATCCTGTCTCCTGTCTCCTGTCTCCTGTCTCCTGTCTTCTGTTTTTATGCAAAACAAACCCAATTCACCAATTGTCCAAACAAACTTAAATTTCTTTATAACAATGATT
>CAZZAX010000010.1:0-72773 GCA_964653075.1 uncultured Pirellulales bacterium | reverse complement strand
CTTACTATGATTTGCTCAACGGCCGTCCGAATACCAAGGGCGGCAAGTATCGTGTAAATCTGCTTCCCACAACGGTACATATCTATTTCGGTTCCGTTGTGGGTGCGCTGCCTAACGGCAGAAAAGCCGGCGAGCCGGTTTCAGAGGGGATATCTCCAACCCAGGGCTCCGATATCAAAGGTCCGACCGCTGTTATCAAATCAGCAGCCAGAATAGACCATGTCCGTACCGGCGGAACTTTGTTAAATATGAAATTCAATCCGCAGATGCTCGACGGCGACGGTATCGATAAGTTCGGCCATCTAATCAGGTCCTACTTCAAACTCGACGGTCATCATATCCAGTTCAACGTTATCGATGCCGAAACTCTTCGGAAAGCCCAGGAAAATCCTGAAATGCATCGTGACCTGATTGTAAGGGTTGCCGGTTACAGTGATTATTTCGTAGATGTAGGACGAGATCTGCAAAACGAAATCATCTCCCGAACCGAGCAGCAAACATTATAGAATATCGAGTACTGAACTTTAATTGACGTGCTGTTTGGACGTCAGTTTATACATTTTTTCAGGTATCAATTGGAGATGTATAATGAAAATAAACTCAATCTTAACGGTATCGTTCGTTCCGGCTCTTTTTCTTTTTGGCTGCGGGAAAATCGCAAAGGAAAAACAGTTAGAACAGTTTATTGATATTCATGTCGCAAAAGTCGAACCTCTGTCAACACAGGCAAACCTTGCCTATTGGGACGCCTCGACAACAGGCAGGCCGGAAGATTATGAACGAGTTAACAAATTGCAATTAGAGATTCGGCAAATTTATAACAATCCGCAGGAATTCGCCCTTCTTAAAGAGATAAAAGAGTCCGGACAGGTCGCTAATGCCAGGCTGGCCCGACAATTAGACAAATTATACTATGCTTATCTGCGGAACCAGATAGAGCCGGAGCTGTTGGAAAAGCTTGTTGATGCCGACAATAAAATCCAGGAAAAGTACAACACTTTTCGCGGCACGATAGACGGCAAAAAAGTTACCATGAGTGATATTTACACAATCTTAACAACGGAAACGGACAGCCGTAAAAGGGAACTGGCATGGAGGGCAAGCAAACAGGTGGGGAATGCGATTTTTAATGACCTTATCGAACTGGTCAAGCTGCGTAACACGGCGGCCCAAAAGGCAGGTTTCGATAATTATCATACTCTATCAATAGTGACAGGTGAGCAAAGTGTGGAAGAGCTTGATCGCATCTTCGATGAGCTTTCCAAACTGACTGGCGAGCCCTTTGTCCGATTGAAGAAAGAGCTGGACCGCATCCTGGCGGATGGTTACGGCATTGATGCCGAGGATTTGATGCCCTGGCACTATCATGATCCGTTCTTTCAAAGAACGCCTTTAGTTTATGATCTGGACCTGGATATCTATTATAAAGACCAGGACGTGAAGGAATTGGCCCAAAGATATTACACCGATATCGACCTGCCTGTGGATGACATCCTCGCAAGAAGCGATTTATATGACCGTGAAGGTAAATATCCACATGCTTTCAGTTTTGAAGCAGACCGCAACGGAGACGTTAGAATTTTGTGTAACCTTCAAAATACCGAACGTTGGATGGAGACCATATTGCACGAACTGGGCCATGCGGTTTACAGTAAATACCATGACAGGAAAGAGCCCTGGCTGCTAAGGGAACCGGCCCACAGTTTTACCACCGAAGCTATCGCGATGTTTTTCGGAAGATTGAGCCGGAATGCAGCCTGGATGCAGCAAATGCTGGGTCTGTCGGAATCACAACGTGCGAAAATTGAAAGGGTCAGTGAAAAATATCTTCGTTTCCAGCAGGTGCTTTTTGCACGCTGGGCCATGGTTATGTACAATTTTGAAAAGCAGCTTTACGCCGATCCCGACCAGGACCTTAATACACTTTGGTGGGATTTGATCGAGAAATATCAGTTTATCAAGAGACCTGGCGGGCCTGCTGATGCGGGCTGGGCATCCAAGCTTCACTTCACTACTGCGCCCTGTTATTATCACAACTATATGATGGGGGAGCTGCTGGCATCTCAACTGCACAACCACATTGTTCAAAATGTTATAATGCTTAAATCGGACGAAGATGTAAGTTATGCCGGCGATAAAGAGGTTGGTAATTTTATTCGTGAAAAGGTCTTAGAGCCGGGAGCGGTTTATCACTGGAACGAGATGATAAGACGGGCAACCGGAGAACCATTGACACCAAAATACTTTGTCGAACAGTTTGTCAAATAACATACAGATTTCTACTATTATTCTCAGCAGTTTAAGATTTAAGCTCTTGCTTACATTTCCATTCTTTGTATATTATCGAGGGACAGATGACTTATTTAATTGCCATATTTGTCTATTTATTTGTCCTGACCTGTATCGGGATTTATAAATCCCGGCATGTCAAGACACAAGCCGATTTCTCAGTGGCGGGCAGGACCCTCTCACCGTGGGTTTTGGTCTGCACGATGCTGGCCTGCTGGATAGGTACAGGCTCTATCGTGGGCAACGCCGGAAAGACATATGAGGTCGGCATGTCGGCTTTATGGCTTCCTTGCGGGACATTCATCGGGATGATTCTGTTATCTTTTATCGCCACCCGTGCACGCAATATCGAGGCGCTCAGCGTACCGGAGATCATCGGCAAGCGTTTCGGAGGTACTGCACGGATGTTAGCCGTTGTGGCCCTCATCCTTGCCTATATGGTAATAGTGGGTTACCAGTTTAATGCCGGGGGCATGGTGCTGGAAGTCATTACAGGCAAGAAGAATCGTGACACACTCGATACCGGGAGCATGCTGACTATGAGACAGGTTCGCAAAGGCTACTTTCGTTATGAGCCACCGGCCGATTGGACAGGCGCAGCACACATTGGATTCGATACAAAAGATAAGAGCACGGGACAGTGGTCCAACAATCCCGGACGGTTCACCGTTCTGGTGGTGCCTTCGGCTGAGATCATCGGAGTCAATGAGGCCATGCAAAGGGCGCGTGACGCCGAGTCCATCTCACTCCTTGTTAAGGCAGCCGGTTCCCTCGATAATATCGCCACATCCGAGATAGAAACCATTGATAATCTCAACAACATCGTCGCTATCAAGCGCAATACTATCACCAGGATTACGATTTCCGGGTACGGCGAAGGCTTCGGGAAAAATGAGCAGATCTTCCGGTTGGCCGAACCGCCTAAAACAGGAAAGGTGTACCTGCATGAGCCCAAGCTGACCTCGGAGAAGGCAACGATAATCGCTGCGGCTTTTATTGTGTTCTATACCATGCTGGCCGGCCTGATGAGTCTGGCCTTTGCGGACGTCGTCACTGGAACTGTTATCATAGGGACATTATTGATTGCGTTTCCCATCGTATTGATAAAGTCGGGCGGATTCGCCGGGATGGCAGCCGCCTTTGCAGAAATGGGGGATCGGCCCGACAATATGCGGATGTTGGGCGTGTGGGGGCCAGTGGATTATATCAATTTTTGCCTGCCGGTTTTTCTGCTGGTTCTTGGCGACGCCAATCAGTATCAGCGAATTTTTGCCAGTCGTAATGCCAAGGGTGCTAAGAAGGCGGTGATCGTAATGATTTTCGTCGCCCTGCTGATAGAGGAATTGATCATCGCAGAGGCCTGGTTCGCCAGCAGTCTTATACCCGATCCCGAAAACGGACGCTACGTTCTAATCTACGCCGCCAGACACTTTATGCCCATGGCCCTCGGACTTTTATTCATGATAACCGTCGTTGGGATCATCATCTCGACCGCCGATTCATTCCTTTTAGTACCAGCTACAACCTTCATCAAGGATATCTACCAAGCGCACATTAACCCGAAGGCCCCCGAAAAAAGAATCGTCTTTATGAGCCGCTTGATGGTACTGAGCTTCGGGATCATTGCATGGCTCATCTCGCTGGCATTTGCCGAGAGCACAACTGTATTTGAAAAGTCGCTGTATGCCTTCACGGTTTACGGCTCAGCCATCACTCCCTGCCTCGTAGCGGCACTGTTCTGGAATGGCGCAACCAAGTCAGGTGCCATTACCTCGATCCTCGCAGGCACTATTACGACCCTTTTGTGGGGGGAAGTCATCCAGGACCGTTTACCCGCTCAGGTAGCAGATATCGACGCGGTACTGCCCGCCATAACTCTATCGGTGATTTGTCTGATAGTTGTCAGCCTGTTGACCCAAAAGAAACAGCCATACGGAGGTGATTGACAAATGTTTGCTGCCGATGTTTATATTGAAAGAAGGGGCCGCTTGAAAGAGCAGATTCAATCAGGATTAATTCTTTTCTTAGGCAATGAAGAAAGCCCGATGAATTATCCGGACAATCAGTATCCTTTCAGGCAGGACAGCTCATTTCTCTACTTTTTCGGGCTTGATTCTCCTTTTTTAGCAGCGATTATTGACGTGGACCGCGACAAAGAAGTTATTTTCGGTGATGATTTGACGGTTGACGATATTATCTGGACAGGGCCGCAACCGGTTTTGAGTGAGCGATCTGAAGCAGCAGGTGTCGGGGAAACCGCCGGACTTGATAAATTACAATCAACATTAGAGCAAGCTGTTCAACAAGGCAGAGACATTCATTTTCTTCCCCAGTACAGGGCCCGGAACACACTGAAGATTGCCGAATTGCTGGACATTCCAGCTTCCGGTGTCCAGGAGCATGTTTCAGAAACACTCATTCGAGCGGTAGTCGCCCAAAGGTCTATAAAGAGCGAGCAGGAAATCAGCGAAATAGAAAGCGCCCTCGATATTTCCTATGAAATGCAGACAGCCGCGATGAAAATGTCGAAACCCGGTCTCTATGAGCGTCAAATCGCCGGCGAGATGGAAGGTATCGTCCTGTCACTCGGCGGACGGTTGTCTTTTCCGACCATTTTCTCAATCCATGGAGAAACGCTCCATAATCACAGCCACGGCAATTTAATGAAGGCCGGTGACATAGCCGTAAACGACTCCGGCGCCGAAACCGGCCTTGGCTATGCAAGTGATATCACACGAACCATCCCCATAAGCGGTAAATTTACGCAGCGGCAAAAAGAAATCTACAGCATTGTCCTCAAAGCACAGGAACAGGCTATCGGGGCCGTTAAGCCGGGTGTTGAATTCAGAAACATCCATCGCCTCGCCTGCACAGCTCTTTCCTCTGGTCTGAAAGGCCTGGGATTGATGAGAGGGGACATCGATGAAGCTGTTAACTCCGGGGCTCATACATTGTTCTTCCAATGCGGATTGGGACATATGCTGGGGCTGGATGTACACGATATGGAAGGGCTCGGAGAAGACTACGTCGGTTATACCGATACGATTCGACGAAATCCCGCGTTTGGCTGGAGGTCTTTAAGGCTCGGCAAGGAGCTTGAGGCGGGTTTTGTAATAACAGTGGAGCCGGGAATTTATTTCATTCCCGAATTGATAAACCGATGGAAGACTGAGAACAAAAACTCACAATATATAAACTACGATATGATAGAGAAATACGAGGATTTCGGTGGTGTGCGAATAGAAGACGATGTTTTAGTAACAGAGAACGGTTATCGTGTGCTCGGTAAAAAAATACCAAAAACCATAGCTGAAGTTGAAGAAATGTCATCGATTTAACAATCTAAATATTTAAAGGAGGTTTTAAGATGAACAAGAATATTAAACTAATTGTTATTTCTGCTTTTCTTCTTTTGCTTGTATCAAATTCATTTGGTCAGGGCAGAGGGGCCGAGCCTGTTCAATTCAAGAAAATATCCGACAGGCTCTTTGAAATTTCAGGCGGACGGGGCGCACAGGGAGGTGCATACATCGGTGATAATGGAGTTCTTATAATCGATGCAAAAATGGATAAGCAGTCCGTGGATCAGGTAATCGAAGGAGTCAGGCAGATTACCGACAAACCGATAAAGTATCTTGTAAGCACCCACAGTGACGGTGACCACATATCGGGAAATCGATATTTTCCCGCAACGGTGACTTTTATCGCCCATGAGAATTGCCGAAAAGATCTTTTTCACCCAAGACGAAATGGAACTGGGTCTGAATGGGACAGACCTGAATTAGCACCTTTTGTTCCTTCAATAACATTTCGTGACAAGATGGATATTTATCTCGGCTCGAAGAAGGTAGAGTTATGGTATTTCGGCATCGGACATACCACCGGTGATATTGTCGTATATTTTCCGGAGGAAAAGACAGCTTTTATCGGAGACCAGATATTTTTAACACGGCCCCAACTTATTCATTCCTATAAAGGCGGCAATTCTTTTGAGCATGTTAAGACACTTACAAAAATGCTCCAAACAATAGATGCCGAGAAATTCTGCAGCGGCCATAGTGAAATAGCAGACCGGAAAAGTATTAGGAACCATATCGACCAGATGAAAAAACGGCAGGAAAAGGTTAAAACCTTAATCGAAGAGAGAAAAAGTTTAGAAGAAATAAAAAGTGAATTCAAGGGAAACGAGGCCAGATTAATCGAGGCCATATATAACGATATAAGAAGGTAATGTCGGCAGTAAAACTGTAAATCGAAACAACAACAAATTAAATTGGATTAAGGTAGTAATTGATTTTTAGTAAGTACGCCGCCTTTAGCGGAATCGACGGTTACGGCGAAGCTGCCTTTTCCTCCTACGACAAACTGTACGATAACGGAATCCATACCATCGATTGAGCTCAGCTCAATACGCTCAGGCCGGCGTTCGACAGGTTGAACGCGTTTGAAGAATTTATCAGTGACTCGCCCGGCAGACAAGACCTTAATGTCATTACCTTTAATGGAAACTATATCGGGCGGGCTGATATGGTGAGTAATATCCTGGTCGGTACGCGTTGGGATTAGACGCTGGTTCTCCACCGTTACCCAAATCTTAAACAAGTTTTCGTCAAGCTTCTCTACTGCTATTTCATGGATTTTCAGCAGGGGCATCATATCAGCATGGTAAAGCGTAAAAGCCATGTTACGATGAAGCTCTTCCTCAAGCAGAAAAGAAGGTGGGATGCGTCCCCATTCTTTCTTGCGTCCACCGATTTCAATCTTTCCATAGGTTGGATGGTCATATTCCCGCCAGGGAATAAGGCCGTCACCCATCAGCACATACTCAACAAATTCAGCCTGTTGTTCATCCGAAGGTGAATCCGGGGTTTTGTACAAATTCTTGGATGTCCATAATTCGTTCGAAAACGTCAGAATGCCCCGTCCTCCATAAAACCAATCGAGCTCACCGCCCCAAACTGTGTAAAGCTCATCCCAAATACGAATTGAACGATAAAATGGGAGGATTTTCTCGCCCCGCTCGCTGATGAGTCTTAATACTCTTTCGTCTTGACTATGTATCTCGCCTCCTTCCCGGCTAGGGCCTCGTAAAATCATTCCACCGGAGTTATGATACGACTGCGCTGCAGCAATGTTTGGACGTGATAAAACAAACTTTGATACGGCCCGTGTTTCCGGCTGCGAGAACGGATATCCCCTTGCACCATATTGAACATAATTCGGCTGCCAATCGAAGGCCCAGTTGCGATTCATGTCATAGCCGCCCCGCCGATCTTCGTTTATGTGGCCATCGCCATCGTTGTCGATACCTTCGCCACCAAGCATGCTATACTGGCCCCGCTCATCCGGCTCAACTCTTACCATAAGATAATCGGGGTAATCAGGGTGTGGTTTATACCGGCCGAAAGGATCTTTGATACGCATCTGAGTAATAACGCCGTCACCGTTGAGGTCGTCATAGTCATCTTCATCCATAAGGCCGTCCCGATCATCATCCGTAGGCTCAAGGCCTGTACGAGACGAGCGTGCGGAATATGAAGCATGAAACCAGAAATCACGTGCGTCAGGATTAATCGTCGGAACGAGATAAAAAACACAGCGATCAAGCAAGGCTGTCACTTTCTCAAGCCGCCCATACTGATGGCAAAGATACCAGGCCGTATAAGCTACTACTTCACCGCCCTGGACTTCATTGCCATGAATATTTCCATCAATATACATTCCCGGTTTACGGTCCGGGTCGCCTACATTGCGTGCTGTCACCTCCAGACACCAGATATCCCGTCCCTGAACGGATTTTCCAATAGAATAGAGTCGGATGAGCTCGGGAAAGGCTTTATGCAGCCGCGCAAGAATGCCTCCCATACCCACAGTGTCATAGAATCGGTTCCATGCCACTTCTACTTTTCTCTCATCCGAAGCACCCAATGCGGGGAATGAATGAGCCGCCGGGTCACTTGCCCTCGGTTTGCGATTTACTTTTTGAGCCTCGGCTTTTACAGTCAACGTTAAAACGAGACACAAAGAAACCACAACAGTAACATAAGTAATAATTTTCGATCTATTTTTCATAATAAAGACCATCCACATTATGGAAGTCATCCATTGTTTTTTTTTATTTGCTTTTCTGAAGATTAATAGTTCCCTCGATTTGCCCGGCCAGCATCGAAATAATCTTAAAATCGATTTTTTTACGACCGGGAGCATAGATTACATAACGTGCCTCGACCATATCACCACTTCCTGAAATCACCGGCAGGCTGGTTATCACAGCCCCGGAAAGGAAAAACTCGTCGTCCAGATCGATGACAAGACGTGTCGGATAAACCTCCCGTGTCGTTTGACCATGTACGAGCAAAGTGGGTAAAAACCCGGTGTTCACCACCTGAATTTCAACATCATATGTCCCCTGACCGAGGTGTTTGGTTTCGATTTTTCGAATACGGATACTCGGCAGACGTTTAACAACCATCATTAGAAAATCCGTATGCCTGCCGACAACTTCTTCAACCATATTTGCAGGGGGATTAGTGAGCGAGAAAGGAGCATACCCGCCCACTTCCACCTTCCGGCCGGGAAAATCAGGATGCTCTATCGACTGCCATTGGACAAATGCCCCGGGCGCATGTTCATCAAACCATTTCAACTCGCTGCGTTCGGTTTCATTGCGTTTATCTTTATCTTTTTTAGAATCTGCAGGTTTATTCTTTTCTTCATTGTCTTCTGCCTTTTCTTTTTCGACCTTTTCCTCTTCTTCAGCAGACTCTGAAAGCTCCAGGGCAACAGCCGGACTCCACGGTCTGGATGCAAGTGATAATCGACCCCGATGGAAATACATCCAGTCACTGAAAGTACCGGGAAATGATGCAGTCTCAAGCTCTTTTTTCAATCCAAGCGCTTCTCGATACAGCTCGCCCATTACCCGGTAATAGCCAAGGTCTTTGTCGTCAATCGCCGTCATTGGTTTTCGACGACCGGGGGCAGGTGCACCGGCAGGGATTTTCAGAAGATTATCAGCGGCGCCATAGGTAATAACAATCCCAATATTGGGATGGTCAATAACAAATTCGGCAAGCGCACGCGTTTGGGCTTCACTGACCTGGTGCACACCGGCATCCGGGGCAAAGAATTTGTAGTTATACGGAAAGTTGCGATTGAAGTTAACGCCACCGGGCCCATCTTCGTTCCACTGCTCATCCTTGTCGTTATCGATACCTTCACTCAGATACCGCCATGTGCCGACCTCACCTTTTAAATAGTCGGCCTCCATCAGCAACCTTTTATCCGTCGGGTCCAGAATATAGTCACCTTCCTTATCCTCGATGCGCATCCAGGTGATAAGGCCATCCTGGTTAAGGTCTTCAGGGGGATCTTCATCCACAAGTCCGTCATGGTCGTCGTCAACAGGTTTGTTGTTTAGATGGATTTCAAATTTTGGTTCTATGAAAAAATGCTCGGCCGCATCCGGATTAAGACGGGGGATAATATAAATTGTTGTTACCTTCAGAAGCTCGGCAATTTCGCTATCTATCCGGAATTGTTTTATCAACTGTTCGAGCCATGATACTGTTATCGAAGAACCTATCAGGTCGTTACCTTCTATGCCTGCTACTACTAAAATAGCGGGACGTTTTATTCGACTTTCTTCAGCGCCCTTACCGACCTCCACAACCCAGACCTTCCGCTTGTCTATTGACTGAGCTATGCTGTCAACTCGCACAAGATTAGGGTCTTGTCTGGCGAGGGACACAAGATGCTTTCTCAGAGATTTGTAATCGTAATAAGCTGCCGGCCGGGCAACTCCTATCTGTATCGTCAACAGACATATTGTCACCAGCAAAAATCTATACGGTTTCACTTTTAGTTGAAAAATTTTTAAGGACATTTCACCTTCCTTTACGAAGCTTTGTTGAATTCCTCCAAAACAAATATGAGAAACTCGTATTGAAGTTTATCTCAGATACGACTTTGGATAGTTTCCGTCACATTTTGCTATTATATAGCAATCCGCCTTATTAGTCAAGCTTTTCAGGGGGGAAATATGCTCCAAAAATTGTAGGGTAGCTATTAACATGTATTATGGACTTTCCCGGCTTCCTCTTATCCGACTACAATATTACATATACTCTTGTTACAGATATTGTCGCTTATGGTTTGAATTGCAGAGAATAAAGATTCGCGTCCTTCATCACAAAATGAAGTCGAATTTGCTGATTCGAGAGCGGAGACACATCAGTTCCTGAACGCCAACGGGCAGGATGTTCAATATAGTTACCAATCAGCTCTTCCGCATCATTTAGTGAATAGCCAGGAATAGGTTTGCCCTCAGAATCCTGGATTTCAACTTTTATATATCCCGGAGCAGAGGTAGCAAAGTTGAGTAATAGTTTTCTGCCTGTGAAGATAAACGGCTTAGTGGTCATGCTGCCGCCTTTATAAGGGGCATATATCGAAGTAAAACCATCAAGCCGCAGCGTATAACGACGCAGGTGTGCTGTCGGCTGCGCATAGTCATGCTGGACATAAATCGACATTTCAGCAGTTCCGGTTTGAATGACATTCAGCGCTGGATAGTTTGAGCGGGAACCCCAGTTTTGCAGGCCGATACCCGGTCGTATAAATGCCTCCATAAAGATCCTGTCATAGACATTACCGCCGCGAGAAGTCATTAAAACAGCATCGGAACAGTCTTTGAAATAATTAGGATTCACTTTTAATTGCCGGGCCTGTTTTTCATTAAGAACCTGCCTACCGGGAAGAAAACGGGCAGCGACAGCTACATAGATATGCGGTGCGCGAAAATAAGGATGCGTCTGGTTTGTATATAGGTGTTCGAGAGGCGTGTCACCAAAAGACATTTTGACTGGGTCAGTCCAATTCAAAAAATCCTTTGACGTAGTTCGGCTTATAGTGCGGAAGCCGCCATATTCTGTTTGGGTCCAGGTGCGAAAATAACATAGATAGCACTGCTCGCTGTCGGACCAAAAAGCCACGTTCTGGGAATCAAATATTCCTTTGGTAAAAACAGGTTCTGTCCGGAGTTTTTTCCAGTGGAGACCATCAGCGGAGACATAGGCAATAAGGCCGCTCTTTTTTGTACCTCCCAGAGCTTTGAAACGCTCTCTTCGCGGCACACCCGGTCTGGTATCGAGAAAGGGGCTGAAATTATGATTGACCGGTGCTGCACCAGCCAGAATAACATTATTTGACTTTGAGCCATTCACAGTAAACAGATTGAGTTTGGGCTTTGTGATATGGATGCCATCCGGTGATTCTGCATAGCAAGTGACTTCCCGGCTGCTGCCGTCTCTTCCGGCCTGCGGCAGCCCTCTATAGTAGAAGCGGTATTTGTTCTTGTCATTAATCACAGTGCAGTATCCGCAGAAAGGTCCTTCCCAGGGTTTATCAAATTCGAGTACCGGTCCCTCATCGTGAGGATGATGCAAAATCAGACTTGCACCGTCAAAACGTTCGATAAGGTAATAGTCAATAAACAGCTCACGATTCGAACCTATGTCTATATACCCGGACTCTTTCGCAAAAGATGGTATGCCGGGGAAGAAGGAACCGATTAGCCCTTGAAATATAATTATCAATAACAAGTGTTTATTCCAAATCATTTCAGACTCTCCATGAACATTATGTTCATATTCAGCTCGTGAACTATCTTATCGATTGTTCCGGAAAAGGCAACCCCCACTATAAACACCTCGGCAGAGGCATATGTTGAGTTACTAATTAACTTTATGAACCGTGCAATCCGGATTTCTCATACGAAATCGTGCAAAAATTCCATTATTTGATAGAATGGAGCTTGTGGAAGAATTTGTTTGACGTTTTGTTTTAGTAAGAAGATGCAAGGAAAAAAGTGAAAGACTTTGACATCGAGGTGACAGCGCCAAAGGACAATGATTATGCAAAAGTATTTATATAAGAAAGCTTTAATGACAGCTATATTGTTATTTTGGCCATTTGGCCCTGCCAGCACCCAAAACACAATCGCAGGCATCAATAGGTCCGGGGAGGAACTTCCGAAAGTTTTCTGCCTGAATCCTTCTATACTCGCAAAAAGCAAGTCCCTTGTTATTAGCGGGAACGAATCGCTGCGGCCGGCGATGGAAAAACTTCGAACCGAAGGGGATGAGGCACTACAAGCAGGCCCGTTTTCCGTAATGGACAAGAATCTGACACCGCCCAGCGGCGATAAACATGATTATATGAGCTTCGGGCCGTACTGGTGGCCTGATCCAAAGAAGGCTGACGGTCTGCCATACATTCGCCGTGACGGCCGGGTCAATCCGAAAGCAAGAACCGATGATACGGACCGTGTGGCTTTCGGTGAAATGACCTCAGCGGTGGAAACGCTGGCGCTGGCCTGGTACTTTACGGAGCACGAGCCTTATGCCGTGCATGCAGCCAAGCTACTGCGAAAGTGGTTTCTGGACCGTGCAACCAGGATGAACCCAAATCTCCAGTTCGGCCAGGCCATTCCCGGTCGAACCCAAGGTCGAGACATCGGTATCATCGATACTGCGAGACTGACTCGCATCGTAGATTCCATTGGCCTGCTCGAACCGTCGGATGCATGGACCGAAAAAGATCGCCATAGAATGCGCCAATGGTGCGGCGAATACTTGAAATGGCTGCGGACAAGCAGTCACGGACTCGGCGAGGAAAAGAAGCTCAACAACCACGGGACATGGTACGATGCGCAGGTAGTGAGCCTGGCGCTTTTTACCGGACAAAAAGATCCGGCTCGGGACATCTTAGAGCTGGTCAAGACCCGACGTATCAATAAGCATATCCAGCCCGACGGCAGACAGCCTCTTGAGCTTGCCCGCACAAAGTCACTTGGTTACAGCACAATGAACCTCGATGGTTTCTTTCGGCTGGCAATAATGGGAGAGAAACTCGGACTTGATCTTTGGCATTATGAATCACATGACGGGCGCAGCATTAGAAAAGCCCTCGATTTCCTCGCCTCGTATGTCGATGCCAAAAACAAATGGCCTTACAAACAGATTGTACCGTTTCAGCCGGCAGCACTTTTTTCCCTTTTACGACGAGGCTCTATTGCCTACGAAGATGGCAAATATGAAACACTCATCAGGAAAATCCCACTCGAAGATACCATAGCAAGCCGCACTATGCTCTTATGGCCCGGACATTAGAGACCCAGTAGATAGACAAAACCGTGTAATGCGCATTTTACTGAATGCCTCTATTCCTTCGAATGCTTTGCTCTATCTTTTGGGCCTCATAACGTGTCCATCCGGAAGGAAGCACCCAGGAGAACAAAAACACTCAAGATCATAATCGCCCCAATTAAGGTCTTTCGTTTCTCAATCATTTTTTCCCCTTTCTCTGCTGAATCATGGTCAACATTTTTGATATTAGCCTCCTCTACTACCCTGATAGACTTTTTATAAGTAGCCCAAGGAGTGATGAAAAAGTTATTTCTGCACCTTTTCAGCCCGGATTAAAGAACTCATAAACTCATCCTGATATACCAGCTCCACCCGACCAAATCCCGCCTCGCTAAGGTCATGGCTGTACTCATCGAAAGTGTAAGTCCCTCCCCCTTCCGTAGAGACCAGCATATTAACAGCGAACAACGCCCCGCCTTTGGGCCCGGTGCGGGACGTGTCCATAACCACATCACGTATTACCACGACGCCGTAGTCATTCAAAGCCTTGTGAATCTTAGCAAAGAGCGCCCGGTTTTGCTCTCTGGAGTTCTGGTGACAAATCGCCCCGAGCCAGGCCAGGTCTGCTCCATCAGGTAAATCATCGGCATTGAAATCGCCCGGTACAAGACTCACTCTGTCACTTAGTCCGGCCTCGGCAATACGCTGCTTGGCCATTGATATAACCGGCGGCAGGTCAAACAGTGTTGCCTTGGCTGTGGGTACGGCACTAAGAAATGCAATAGTCCATGTGCCTGAGGCACCTCCTATATCAAGCAAATGATTGAATTTCAAAGGGTATAGTTTTTCTATAACCTCAGCTGCTATGAATCCGGAGACATTATGCATAGCTCCTATAAAGGCAGCCTGGTCGGCGTCCTTGCCACGAATGCTCGGGCCACAATCGGCGGGTCTGCCGGTTTGTATGACATAAGCAAGCATGGCCCAGCGACGAAGACAATTAGCCAGATGACGAACCATAGGAAGAACGCTGTTAGCTGATTTCTCAGTCAGCAGTTTAGACACATTCTCAGGAACACTGTATTCATTATTCTGTTTGGTTAGAAACTCCAATGCTACAAGCGCATCGAGCAGAATAGTCGTTGCCCGCGTATCGGCGCCACGATCGGATGCCAGAGCCTGAGCAGTCATTGGCTTTTCGTGAAGCGGACTGAACACATCCAAATCCGCCGCCGCTGCCAGCACGCAGGCCGGTTGAAATAAACGCACCAAATCTAAAACTTCCTCCGCAGTCCTTTTTTTTGCCATCAGCATATCCCTTTTATCTTAGATTTCATGTTCAGAGTGCGGAGCCTCGACATCAAAAATCTAAATTATTAGGATATCAGATATGTTTCAGAAAAACAACTTTCGTATAAACCATCACCGGAATACATAACTACCATTGTCAAGTAAGACCAAATATTAACCTTTGGCCCTGTTTGTTAGCCCTCCCGGGCCAAGCTGTTTTGCCCCTGGTTCGGGTTGAAAACCTTTCCGGTTTGCCTTCCACCAGTTGCGCCACTGCTTCTGGGTCGTGAGATTCTGACCTGTTAGCGCGTGCAAGATGTGATTTAGCTGATCCTGCTGCTTACTCCTATCCTGAGAGAGTAGTCCAGGATAGACCAAGCTCCTGAGGGGGTCATTGCTGCCGGTGACCCAGTCGAGGAAATCGATTACATCAGAGCAAGCGGACTCGATGTCACCTTTTTTCAAATAAGCGATGCCGCGAGAGAACGAGAAAGCGGGGTGACCGTGTCTGTCCTTAGCCCGCGAGATTTCCGCAATAGCTCTGTCGTATTGCCCTTCTTCAGCCAATACTACCCCACGCCAGTACCAAATCCATTCCATGTCAACATTACCCACACCCAGCATCTTCAATCTGCATTCTCTGCCACTGCCCTGGAAAGTTCGATGGTCCGGATCAACCACAACTTCTTTTACTTTTGCCGGCGTCATGAATGTCAGTGTCTTTATCTTGCCGGCTTCAATCCTAAAGCTCTTCCGATCATTCCCGTTCTCCATCCGCAGATCCAGTGGGCACGTAATTGTCGCAGAGCCGATGTTACGAATCACAATCTTCGTCTCCCACGTATTTCCTCGTTGCCGGGAATCAAACCTCTCAACTCGGTAGTCAGGTACACCCGCGCTGAAACACCATTCGTCAAAGAATTTTGTCCAATCCTTACCCGTTATCTGTCCACAAGTATTTATAAAGTCTGACATCGTAACATGACCGCCCTGGTATTCTGATGCAAATTGTTTAAGTACCTTAAAGAACTGCTCTTCCCCCATCTCCCTTTTAAGAACGTTGAGCACTACGTGACCTTTCAAATAGGCGGCCCTCTCTGAGTCTGACTCGGGCCCACAAATAACTTCTGTCTGCAAACCCATCCAGAACAACTTGGCCATGTCCGCCGCCAGCCTATCCTGTCTGTTTACCTTTTCAACAAAGTATGCGTTGCTGAAGTTCGCCAATGACTCCCGGAGGAACTTCGTTCCAGTCCCATACGAGGTTACCGACCATGCCCACCAGGAGTGAGCCAACTCATGTCTCATGAGTTCCATTATCATTGGTATTCTCTCCTCGGTGATTTGCCTTCCGAGCATATTCGTGTCCATAGTGAAGCTCAGATAACCACCATGCCCGCCCTGACCGGCAGAGCTGACACCGATATGAATCTCATCTCCTTTCAGGGGGCCGAACATTTCCGTAAAAAAATCGTAGGCCTTTGCCAGCTCTTCTCCAATTTTCTGAACAATCTTGTGGTCATAATTATCCGGCAAGTAAATGATTATCTTTATCGAATCAGAAAGTATAATTCGCTTTGCAAACCGGCCTGCCATCAATTGTGGATAAAATGGCACGTTTGATTTCCATTCGGATACGATACCTCCTTTCTGAGAGGTTGTCTGCATGTGCCTGCCCCCAAGAGCTACAATGACGAAATCACTCGGCGCCGACACCCTGAGCGTCCAGGACGGTTTGACCTTTTTTGGGAATCGATTCTTCCCGGACGTCCTGCCGGGTTCTTCAGTTGTTTTGACCACTGGTAACCAAGCAAAGTCACTTAGAAGACACAACTCTTTTTGCCCGTTGGAGACAGTCGCGAAGGGTCTGTAGTTGTCCCGGACATTCGCCGGCTCGGTGGCCTGCCAGGTATATTCGAACACTATCTCGGTAGCTGCTCCAGGGGCAAGCCTTGAGGCAAGAGTCACATTAGTCAGTGTCATATAACCATTCCCACCGTGTTTAAATTTAAGAGGTATGAGATTATCTGAAACTTTCTGCCAAATTTGATGTACATCAGTTCGTGCCTTACAACGATTCTGACGTGCGAGGATGTCAAAAGTTAGCTGTGTAAGCTCTCCCGGACTATCATTTTGAATCGTACAGCAGACACGAGTGTGGACCCTATTGTGTTCAATCTCAAGCTTCAGGTCAGCTTCGTAATGGATAATTCCCACATCATCCGCATACCCAACGGCGTTCAGAATACAGGCCAAGCTCAGCAATACTGCCAAGATGAGTTCTTTACATACCATTGTTCTTACTCCTAATATTATCAAAGTTCAGGTTAAAAGGTAAATTACCTTACAAAACGAACAAACATATACATAATGCTATTATTAAATGTTAGTCGCGGGAAGCTGCAAAAGCGTTTCATTTTTTTTCAATTTTATTAGTGGATATCCTCATTGGCAAAAAATAACGAAATCCCATCTGAGAACAAAGAAACGATATAATATTCAACCATGATGTCCGTCACAGCCCCTATTTTGTCCTTAATCCCGATACGGAAAGAACTGTCTGCTCTGGTGCAGCTTCTCCGAGCTGAACTGGAAAACCAGGACAGGGGGTGTTTAATTTTTTCTACTTTAACGAAGATGAAAATGTAATTTTAAAGAAAAGAGTCTAAAATGTTATAATTCCATCGAGTATTCTAAATTTAAGAATATTCGGAATATCAGACTATAAAGCCAATCACAGTAATCGATGAAAGGGACATAACATGAATAAGCAAGAAAATAAGCATATGACTCGTCGAAGTTTTATGTCGGGTGCTGGAGCGGCCGCTATCTCCTTTACGATTGTCAAACCCGGCAGTGTAAGCGGTACCGGAGCCAACTCTCGTATTGAGGCCGGTTGCATCGGTCTGGGTAATCGCGGCAAGATGATTGCCGGAATGTTGGAAAAGCACGGGGGGTATCAAATCAGGGCTGTGGCGGATTATTTTACCAATATCGCTGAGGCCGCAGGAGAACAACTTAAAGTCTCTAAAGCACACCGGTTTTCAGGATTGGCCTGCTATCAAAAACTTATCGACAGTAAGGTAGATGCTGTGTTTCTGGAAACACCGCCTTATTGCTTTCCTGAGCATGTGGAAGCGGCAGTAAAGGCAGGCTGTCACGTGTATATCGCAAAGCCGCTGGCATGTGACGTGCCTGGGTGTCTAAAGATAGCCGGTATGGCCCAAAAAGCCAAGGCAAATAAAAAGGTCTTTCTGGTGGATTTTCAAACCCGCACTGATCCTTTTTATATCGAAGGCATTAAACGAGTGCAGGATGGAGTGATTGGCAAACTCGGATTGTTAAGCTCGGAATATAATGATGAGAGTTTCAGCGACCCGCCGAAGACCACCAACATTGAAAGCCGGCTCCAGCACCTGATTTGGGTCAATGACAATGAGCTGGGCGGAAGTTATCTTGTAAACGCCGGTATCCATGCGATTGATGTTGCATTGTGGATTGCCGGCCAAAAACCCATCAGAGCCATGGGCAGTTCCCGTATTATGCGTCGGCAGCCGCACGGGGACTCTCATGATGTCTATTCGGTTACTTTTGAGTTTACAGACGGGCTTATCCTTAACCACCGCGGAGAGCATTTGAAGAACCGCTTCGAGTTTCGATGTGATTGTTTTGCACAGGGCCGGGACGGCTACCTCGAAACCGGTTATACGGGACGCGTCCGGATACTCGGCAATCGAGGCGGATACCGTGGGGGCGAAATGGTAAACCTCTACCCCAGCGGTGCCGAGCGGAATATCGAAACCTTCTACAAATGCGTCTCGAACGGTATATATGAGAACCCTACGGTTGAACCAAGCGTAAATGCTACTCTAACAACCATCCTCGGACGGGAAGCCGCAGAAAGAAACACCAAACTTACCTGGGATGAGGTAATCCGTGAGAACAAAAAACTCGAAGTGGATTTCACCGGTTTAAAAGCCTGAGTAAAAAAGTTAAATTCTAAAGCTATTTACCTGACTGCAGCTCACGAGCAGCTCTTTCGACCTGCGACCATACACGCAGAAAGTTGTCGGAACAAATCTTCTTTATATCCGCTCCAGTATAACCCTTCTTCAAAAGCTCATAGATAAGATTCGGATAGCAGGAAACATCTTTCAAGCCGACAGGGAGCTGACCTCCAACACCATCGAAATCGGACCCCAAACCGACGTGCTCAATTCCAACCAGCTTCACAACGTGATCAATATTTGCAACAACATCTGAAATATCAGCTTCACCAAGTGGATTTTCTTTCGCATATTCTTTGTAATACTTATCTCTTTCTTCGCCTTGCAAATTATGGGCTTCAACATACGCCAACACGTTTTTTCTGCGGTCTTTATATGCCTTGTTGACTTGCCGACTAACGAACATAGAACCAAAATTGATTTGAATTACGCCTCCTTTTTCAGCCAATAATCTTATCATCTCATCGTCCATATTACGTTCCCAGTCCGGGGTAAAATAGCGACAGGATGAATGTGTAGCAGCTACAGGCGCTTTTGAAAGCTCCATTATCTGGTAGAATGTTTTATCTGAAACGTGCGAGACATCTATTAACATCCCAAGACGATTCATTTCAGATACAAGTTTAGTGCCAAAAGGACTTAGGCCGTTCCATTTCCGCTGCTCATCAAAAGACGAATCACAAATATGATTGCACTTGGAATGTGCAAGGGTAACATAACGAATGCCGCGATCATAGAAGTATTTTAAGTTATCAAGATTGCCTTCAACAGGTGAGCCATTTTCCATTCCCATAACAATAGATATTTTACCATCACCAAACTGCCCTTTCACATCTGCAACCGATCTTGCCATAACAAACTTGTCAGGCCAGCTATCCGCAAGACCTTCAGTTATATCAATTGTCTTTTCAGCAAAAGCCCTGGCTCCACCTTTGTCTTCGTATTCAGCAGGAACATAAACAGCCATAAAGACCACATCAAGACCTCCCTGCCGCGCCCTTGGATAGTCAAACTCCCCTTCTTCGGTTCTCTGGGAAATATCTTCCATTTTTTTTATCAGACGATAGGGCACATCCTGGTGGGTATCTACAATCATATATTTTTGAGCTATTTCATTCGCCTTTTTCTTCATCTCAGAATCCGTCAAAGTCTTAGCTTGTTCTTGACAAGCTGCAATTAAAGCCGCTATTACCAAAATTATAATCCATGAAATTATCTTTATGCTCTTGTTCGTAATTTACCTGCTGTATAAATAACTATCTTCTTTAATGCCAACATTACTTATCTAATCACCACATTACTTTTCCGATAATACCTTTTGCATTGCCTCTATAGAGGACAGGTAAATTCCGTTGGAATAGTTGGTCAAAATTTTCATAGCCACAGTTTTATCTCTTCCATATAGCCGGCGAGCCGCCTCCTCGACAGGGTTTTGCAATGCAAAAGCGTCATTCTCTATCTCCACAGCGAGAGCTTTCATCGAGGTAATTGTTTCAATCGAAGCAACGGAAAGCTTGTTGCGAAAGTTGGAGAACATCCAAAAAGCCTTTAGCGGGTCAGTCTGAAAGGGGCAATTGAGCTTCTCATTAAAGAACGCCTTTGACGGCCTTTGTGATTCCATTGAGAAGCCTGCTGGAAATTCAGAAATACCAAAATGATAAGGGATATAAAACGAAGTCCGTGGCGAAGAAAGACACATCCAGTAAACCAAACCGATATCCAGAGGCTTATCGTTTCGCAACTGAACAACAAAACTGGTCTGAGTGGCATCGCTGCAAATGGGAGTGCCGCTTTGTTGGGGGCTCCTTTGTGGTGAAGAAGCTTCAATTACTGTTCCTTTATAGTCGTGGCGCAGAATCTGCATAATGTCAGCGACACTTACTTTATGTTTTGGCACAACTGAAAAGGGCAGCTTCGGGCCGATTTTGATGGCTTTGGCAGCAACATATCTGAAGCCGCTCCACTGCCGGCCAAAGTTGGAATAATTTGTAACTGAATTAGGATTCGAATAAACAACAGCGAAATCAAACGGCCCATCCTCCCTCGGATTATACCAACCCCTCGAAACAGCATATTCAATGATATCTTTCGATGCCAGAAAGTTTTTGTTATCAGAAAGGTTAATTCGACGTATTGTATAAGTGTTTGCCACCATAGCAATTTCGTCATCACGAACCCGTTGGGCCATCCAGTGCTTGCCATTGACAACGCAGCAAAGCCACCCTTCATCCGGATCACTGATGATATATGTCCGGCCGGAGTCAATGTAACCGAATCGCTCGATCAGCTTTCCAGCTAAGAGGACACCTTCACGTGCAGTTTTAGCTCGCTCGGCAACCAGACGTCGAAGCATATAGCCTACTCCGCCATCGGTAATTTGAGGCCTATCCTCTCGTGAAGGGCAGTTGTCCGATGTGACACAAACACCCCATTCATTGAGATAGCTGTCGGAGAAAAGCATACCCGGCATTTCCGACCAGATATAAGCCCATGTTTGCCCGACCTGAGCTAACCGGCCGCCATTGCGAAGCTTCACTGTTTCCGTCGATGAGTGTTTTTTACGGGGGATTTTGTGATGATTTACAATTTGAGGTGGGCCATCATCTTCGTTGTGAGCCATAATTACACAACCATCAACCGAAGCTTTTTTGCCAACCACTATGGAATAACATCCCTCACATTTTGCAGCGAGTATTGTGAAACAGAATACAAATACAGCAGCTACTAAAAATAATCTGACAAATGTTTTCTTTACAATCATATTTATTTCCCTGTCAAATCAATTAACTAATTTATTCACTTTCGCTTGAAGCAACGACCACGGCGCACGAGGCATCTCCCGTAACGTTTACCACACTGCGGCACATATCCAATATACGCTCCACGCCCATAATGAGGGCTATGCCTTCCAACGGCACTCCGATACTTTTTAGTACGATTGCCAAAGTAATTACTCCCGCCGCCGGTGTTCCTGCGGTACCAATAGAAGCCAGCACAGCAGTAAGAACTATGGTCAGTTGTTGTATCGGACTGAGGCTCAAACCATATACCTGGGCAATAAACACGGTAGATACTCCCTGATAAAGGGCAGTACCATCCATATTTATGGTAGCTCCCAAAGGCAGTGCAAAGCTGGCAATTTGCCCGGGGACACCCAAATTTTTTTCAGTACATTCCATAGTTACAGGCAAAGTGGCCGAACTCGATGCAGAGCTAAAGGCAATCAACTGGGCCGGGCGAATACCTCTGAAAAACGTTCTTACTTTTTGCCTACTGAATATCTTTATAGCTAAAGAGTAAACAATCGCAACATGAAGAACAAGCCCTGTTATAACTACCAGGGAATACTTAATAAGGACAAAAAGAACATCCAGCCCAAAATCTGCAACCACCGCTGATATCAGGGCAAATACACCGTAAGGAGCAAGCTTCATAATAAGATGGACCATTTTAATTATCAGGTCATTAACACCCTCGAAGAAAATTATTACAGGACGGCTTCGTTCGGGTGGAATTAAACCAAGGCAAATCCCGGTCATCAAAGCAAAGAAAATAATCTGCAGCATCCTGCCTTCAACGAACGCTTTGATGGGATTCGTTGGAATAATATTCAAAAGAATGTCTATGATTGTTGGTTTTTTAAGGTCCGTATCAATCGGCGTAACTGATTCTTCTCCTCTGCTTCGAATCAGCCTTGCCCGCGCCTGCTCCGAAAGACCCGCCCCGGGCCTTAACGTATTCGCCAGGAGTAAACCAATGCAAATAGCAATTACTGTTGTAAACAGATAATAAATCACAGTTTTCGCACCAATGCGACCTAATTTCCTGATGTCGTTAAGACTGGACGTACCTACTAATAAAGAGGCAAAGACAAGAGGTATGACAACCATACTAATCAATTTAATAAATGCCAAGCCAATGGGTTTTATATAGCTGAATACAAAATCAGAAAATCCCCATTGACTGGCGAGCAAACCAAAAAGCACCCCTGCCAATAATCCTATCAAAACCTTAGTGTATAACTGAAGTTTGGGCAATTTCATTGGTAATACCTGTCATTCAGGTTTATAGCTTAAGAAGATAATAATAAAGAAAAAACCACAAGTCAAAGAAGAACACTACAAAGCTAATCTACAGCCCTGCTGTCATATATTTGGGCTCATATTATGTCTTATTAATATTAGAGGGTCTGTTCGTCAAATAGACACCGGAGATGACCAGCACTGTACCAACTACAAGCGAGATGGTGATTGGCTCGTGCAGGATAATAAAAGCGCAAAGAATGGCAAAGATAGGGACGAAATTTATGAACAAACCGGCTTTCGTCGGACCAAGATGCTGCACGCCTTGATAATACCAGACAAATCCGATGACGGTCCCAAAAATGCTCAGATAACTGATACATGACCAGTCAAGTACTGACTGGTGACTGAAATTTTGCAGCACTCCTTCAAAGCAGGCAGGAATAAACAAAGCGACGGCCCCGACTATGGCCGAATACGAAACAGAAGCAAGTGGAGAAAGGTTTCTCATAACGCCCTTGCCTATCAGCGAGTAAGCGACCCAGCTCAGGACGCAGCAAAAAATGTAAAGTTCCCCCAAGCCCAGACCTGTCCTGAACATCTGCTCTATATTTCCCTTTGAGATTACTATTATTGCTCCGCTTACAGAAATGATAATTCCAAGGCCCTTGATAAGATTGATTTCCTCTTTTAAGAAAACGGCCGAGAAGATTGTTATGAATACCGGGCACGTTGCAATTATAAGAGAAGCCCGGGACGCCTCAATTATTTTGAGTCCTTTGAAGAACATAACGTTGTACGTGAATATGCCCGTCATCCCCAACAGAATAACAGGGAAGATTTGAAACTTCTTCAGTGCAGGCAGCTTACCTTCAATTTTCAAGGTGAGCAATATGAGAAATATCGAGGCTATTGCAAATCTTTGGAATGCGATTGAGAAAGGTCCAACGTTTTGAGAGACAATCCTGCCTGCAATAAAAGTGCCGCCCCAGAACAGCGTCGTAAATAATAGCTTTACATAAATCTTCATAGGAAGAACAACATTTCATTTTTGACTGCTGTTCATTTAGGGCGCTTTTGCCATAATAAATAGTTGCCGAATAGAACAAATTATAGCGGCAGTTTCGACCTAATCAGTCATTTTCGAGACACTACATCAGCTTCTCCACGGACGAGTTCTCTTGACATCGGCCATGACCGTTTTTGCAATGAGGGCATCTTCGGCTATCTCAAAATCAAACATTCCCGCCAGGATATGGTCGGCACCTTTTTCAAAGGCGTAGCGGAACGCATTTTTCGGCGGTATGGCACCGGCAGCCATGACCTTGAAAGCAATCCATGGTTTCTCTACGGTCTTCATAAAATCAGCTACCTTCTGAGGATTGTTGCACCAGTAACCCGGCACTTCAGCAATTACTTTCGTCAGTTCATTCGGCTTCGGTGCAGTAGGATAGTTATGATGGTGGAAAGTCTTGATATAAAAGTCCGCATCGACCTGGTTCTTCTCGCATTCCATAATTACCTTAAGATCATGCGCCCCAACACCTGAAGGCACTCCCTGATCTTTGGCGATTTCCACAGCCTTTGCAATCATATCAATTTTACCCTGAGCGACAAGTCTGTCCGCATGGACACCCCAGAGATAAATTGCGTCAGTACCCTCGTCGGCAAGCATGCGAACCTGTTCGCCATAGGCTTCCAATTGCCCCTCGATGGGGGCCGTAGGACATATAATCCATTTTATCTTTCCGCCCTGCTGATGGCGGTATTTCTTCAGCTTGCTCATGATTCCGGGCGCAGTATGTATTACGAGCGTATCGATTCCATGGGCTTCGGCGATTGCCATAGTCTCATGTATTTTCTCTTCGGTGTTATAATGCGCCGTCAAATTATAGACATATTTCAGGTCGCGGCTGTGGGTAAAGTGCGTAAGCAGATTGCCACCCAGAAATAAACGGCTGACATTAAGCTCGCCAATCCTTCCCTTTGGTAAACCGGCCGCAGGTGTAGGCCGGTTCATAGGCTGTTTTGACGTGCCCTGTGCAAGTATCTTTCCTGAGCCTATCTGCAGCGATAATGCGCTACCGGCGGAAGTTAAGAGTGACTTCTTAATAAATCTTCGACGATTAAGCCATGATTTCATGGTCGTCCTCCATTAATCTAATTATTCTCAAAAAGCTTTAGTTATTATACCTTTTCGAGCATTACTTTCAAACCTAAGATTATGTTGGAAAGCTTAATTTATCCAAAGGGTCGGTTCCAAATCTAATTTCCTCTTTATCGCTATAGCCATCATTGTCATCATCAAGGTCACTATTATCACCAACACTGTCGCCATCGGTGTCCCGCCATTCTTTTGGGTCCAAGGGAAAAACATCCCAGGGAACAGATTTAGCCCTGTCCACTCCGTCACCGTCTATATCCAATTCGTCATAATCGGGGACACCGTTTTTATTCCAATCATCAGCTACACCATCGCCATCATCGTCGGCATCAAGATTATCACCAATCCAGTCTCCATCTTTGTCCCGCCACTCCTGTGGCTCCAAAGGAAAGGCATCTTCCTTATCAGGCACACCGTCTCCATCATCGTCCGCATCGAGATTGTTAGGTCTGCCATCCTTGTCAATATCCGGAGGCCCAGCCTGAGTAACAAGAAATGCAATGTCCACAGTAAACTCCGGAACTTCAAGGCTGTTAGCTCCCGCCGATACATCAACCGTTTTGAGAATCGCCGCGTTTTCAGGGCAGTACCAGTATCCCCTGGCATCCTCCGGAATATCAAGATTAATTCTGAGACCTGTGAGCGGTTTAGTGTGGTCGCTGAAGTGGTGCAGATAAACACCGGCACACTTTTTCGAAGCCAGGCCATAGGCACGAACCGCCTCCGGCTGCGAGACCTTAACTGGAACTATACGAACATCTTTATCGAGATAATATGCAAAATCCTGCATTGCCCTTACATATTCCCGTTCCTTCGGTCCGAGCCAGATATTCATAAAATGGCCGTCTCTGGCGTAGCTTGTGTTCCAGAAAATAAAGACAATCTCATTGAAAAAGGCTGTCCAGTTTCGAATGCGCATTCGCAGCGCCGAACGGTCATCCCATACACCGCCGACGCCCGGTGGTCGAGGTTTACGCCTGTTAGTATGATTTCCCTGCTCACCAACCACGACCGGCATATTATATTTCTTCCAGTTCTTTGCTTTCGAAGCAGTAATCGCGTCCGATTCAATCTCGTTTTCTCTCTGGTACCAGTGCGGGGCATTGATTTCGATTCCGTCAAGCTCCGGCCGCTCCCAGCTTGTTGTAACCGGATGATGATACGGATCAATCGATTTGATGTAAGGCACCATGATTTCATACCAGCGGTCGTCGGCCTTTTGCTCATTAAGAAATTCCCAGAAATCCACATAAGCCCCCCACCTGTCAACGCTGTATTTTATGAACCTCTTTACCTTCGATAAGCCTGTTTCGTTATACGGATCATCGTTAAAAACCTTCTTATAGCCGAAAATCCCATAAAAAATACTAAAGCCATACTTGCGGGCACTGCAAAGTAGCTCATCCGTCATAATACCTTCATGGACAAGATAATTGTCCAGGTCCTCATAAAGCTGGTAGGAGCAATTTTGTTGCGAGAAGCGATACAGGTTGAAACCGCATTGTGAAAAACGCCGGAAATAAACATCTGCATTCTGAGGATTCTCGGATGGGCCGCGTACAAAAAGCGGCCCGGGAGGCAGAGGCGGCGGCTCTTTCAGGTCGGTCCGAAAAGGCCCCTCCATTGAACACTGGTCCAAAACAGAACCGCTGCCCGAATTGTCACCCCAGCAGTCCTGAAGCCCAATTGGGAAATACGGACTGCCATCGTCAAAGACTAATCGAAAAGGATTTCTCGGATGCCGCCGGACAAATCCCGGATTGGGTCTGCGCCCTTTCACACAGGTGAAAATTCCACTACCGGACACATTTTGGCCATTTACATCTTTAAACACAAAATTGTATTTCCATTTACCAAGCTCCGAGGGAGCAAATCGAGCCTTCCACATATCCTGCTTTTCAAAGTCATAACTTATCTGCTGTCGCTGACCTCTGTCGGTCTTTATTTTTCGCTTACTGATTGATGGCTTCGACGAAGAGCCGTAGTGGAATCCACCAACGCGCACCTGCTTTTTTGATGGAGAAGTAAAGATGACATCGACTGTAACATCGAAGAAAGGACTAACATATTCATTCTCGTGCTTGAAGGAAATCTCAAACACTTCATACTGCGGCACTGTCGCTGTATTCTGACTGTATTCCACATCGAGATTAGGGCCATTTGCCTTCCATACCAAGTCCGCCTTCATAGACTGGCAGGAAGCTAAAATCATAACCAAGAAAACCATACAATTTATCACAATAACTCTATTTACCATTGCTTTGTCTCCACCTTAAAATGCTTATATTCTGCTTATCACGAAAACATTGTATTATAAACTTCATTCGGACTTTATGGGAACTTTTTCTGTAGCCGTCAGTACCAAGATATATTGCTCATCCAGGAGATCAATATCTCCATACCCGGCCATTGAAATGATATGTGCCCGGCCAAATCAGCCCGTCAAATGTTATTCAAAGCGCGTGATTTGTATATGTCTCTTGCCTTATCAAAATCACTCGACGTTAAAGCCAGCTTGTTTAACACTTCTGAAGCCATCAAGCTCGAAAGAATTTCTCCGCTGGGGTCGCTGACCGATAAAAAATGTGAAACGAATATCAATGCACCGGCAAAACTGAACTCACTGTCATAAATTGGGCTGTGATGCCTCAATACCCCATCCTGAATGATGGAGGAGAAATTCCACTTTTGGCAGATTCGCATTCCTATTTCGCAATGATCGGTCCCCAATGTTGCATTTTCATCGTGAATAACCGATGCCATCTTATCCCATAACGTGCCTAATACATGGGCGCTGGTTCTGTTACTCGCGACCATGATGGCCAGCCGTCCTACATCATGGATCAGTCCCGCCACAGTATATATCTCAAGCTCATCCTGTGGTACGCCGCAAATCTCAGCCAGAATGCGACAACTCATGGAAATGTTTTCCGAGTGATCAATGTATTCATTCAGATATTTCAGCGCGTTGAACTCTTCATAGATTGCGTTTCTTGCGTATGATATTCCAATCAACTGCACCAGCGCCCGCAGACCAACCTGGTTCACAGCATCCTCGATAGTATTGATTTCAGCAACTGTTCCATAGTAAGAACGCGCCACCTGCAAAAGCTCGGCACTAAGATCCGGATCGCTCTCAATCAAGCGAAGTATTTCTTTGTTATCTTCGGTAGGCTTAACGGCAGTTGTCAAAAGCTCATCAATATTATGGGGGAAAAGCGGCAGCCTATCAACGAGTTCTGTTATCTGGCGCGCCAATTCCCCCTTTCTTTTCTTTCCGCTCATTTTACCACCTTTCAACAATTCCCTCTCAATTCAAAACCATTATAATCGTACATTGTCCGGCCAAGCAATCAAGAAGAAAATAACATCATTTTTTACCTTGTATTTCCTTTTTTCTTTTAATCCCTCATCCTCACTGAAAACAAACATGGTCAGGCTCGGTACTCAATTATTTTGTGTGAAGATAAACTGCTTTTGAGTACGAGAATCAAAAGCCAAGAGCTATCAGTACAGGCGTAAACGACTCGTCAAAACTTAGTACCTATGAGTCGGTTTTGCCTTGCTGTCTATAAGAAGCACCTCTGATGGTGCTTTCCAAACCAAACATAAAGGTTTTTCCGCACGAATCCAATCCCTGTTCTGTAACTGCTGTTCGGTGGAATAAAGATGCTGCCCGGTATCAATATGATGATATTCAAAAAGGGCTGCTACGCAGGAATTCTCTTTCTTTTGATTATCCGATGCTAAAGCATAAAAAAGCAGCCTGGCAGACGGACCGGAGCCTTCTACATTTAAAGAAATTGTCCGCCCGCTCTTGGCGGAGATTGTGTCGGCATAAACAGGAACCAGCCCGTCATTTGCTCTGTCCGGCTCAACCGCATAAAAAGGTACTGCTTCGACAGAGTCCCACTGGCCGGCCTTTTCTACACCGTCACGCAGCAGATAGCTCTTTCTACCTTGTCCGTCCCCCAACTGATAGACCGCAACAGGCAGGGCAAGAAGGGAATCATCAAGATTCAATCGGTACATGACCTGGTTGTAGTCATAACGGGGCGTTGCATTCTCAGCAGAACCTGAAAATGTGTGTGTATAAGTGCCTTCGAAAAAGACTAACCGGCCGCCGTCTTTGTCGAAAAACGGATGTTGCTTTGGATTGTAGAAAGAGTATTTATTATGCGTTGCAATCTTTCTGGCATAAGCCCAGGGCCCGACAGGCGTGTCGGCTTCGGCATACCAGACCTCACCCAGATAAGAGCTTTCTCCGAACTGCTGCACTGTTATCATAATCCATCTGTTCCGGTAGTTATTGAAATAAACACTGCCGCCATGAGGAGATATTCTTTTGCCGGACTCAATGTCGTACAGATGCACGTCCTTCTTTTCTTCTTCCAGCGCCTTTATTAACGAAGTCTTCGTGAAAGCCTCACCTTCAATAAGCTCTCCGGCACGAAGCCACCGATATGGATTCTCATCCTCAGCCAGGTCCATTCTCTGTGCATCTCCGTCATCAGATATTTTTGACCCAAGAGATGTCAATACCTCGTATTGATTCGGATCGATGATATCTTCCCACTCAGCTCTGACACGCATACGAACTGCCAGCGGAAATTGTGTTGCAAAATAGTAGTATTCTTTGTCGTCAACACTTACCCGAACAGCATGCCCGGAATTGGAAAACGACAAAAACTCAACACCAGAACGCACTAGCGGCTCGAACGACTGTATTTCATCGTTGAAAACCACCAGCCCTCGCTCATAAGCTTGTCCAAGACTTTTCATACGGGCAAATTTAGCAACCATCCGCTCTTGTTCTTCGTTATCTTTTACTGTCAGTAATCCGTCAAGCCATACTAAACCGGGTTCTTTTAACGGGGAAATTGGCCGGCTAAATCCGTTCTTATCAACATAATATTCAAGGTTAACACCTATAGCAGGGCCAAGCCCTCCATGTTCCGGAAGATTTGAGACCGCCCCGGCCGTTCCAAAGTGACCAAGTGGATAGGAGGGTCTATTTGTATCGCCCCACAACCAGAACAATCTATCCCTGTAGATACAAGTATATACCGAGTCCTGCCCTGTTACCTGCCCATTGAGAACCGGATTTTGTAATGGATCCGGATGCCCTGTAAGAACACTGTCGCGATATATCCCCTGACCTGTGACTCGATAAAGCCGCTCGGCAATATTAATACGGTTGATTTTGATAACTGCTCTGCCTCCGCGTATTGTCTTTAGTCTTGTTCCATGAAAACCAAACCCATCTTTAGGATATTCATAACCATGACTTTCAATAAAGAAAAAGACCTCCCTGTCCATCAAACCCGGTTCATAGAATGCTACTATTCCATTGCTGTCCGTGAAATAACGGATGTTATTTGTAGTCCTCAATTCGACCAAAGGCACACCCCGTCCGGTCTGTCGGTCCACCACCTGAATCTTAAAATAATTACACGATGAATCTTTAGAGGCAAACGGCCGCTGCTCAAGGGATATAATTGAACAGGAGTTTATTAGAACCAGAAGTACCACCGTTAAGAAAATTTTTGAATAACTTATTTGCATTGTTGTCTATCTCTCTACTAATCTCTTTTCTCTACTCTGACATTACTTGAAGAAAAAAATCAAGCAAACAGAAACTATGCAACCAGAGCCTCTCAAGGCGCGGTCGTTTCGTCAGCATCAGGGTAACTTTATTCACAAAGAAATTCTTATAAACAGTATATTAGACTCGAAGTGAAAAGCAAGAAAACAGACATACAATCTTTCTTTGCCATTATAATTTAGAACAGCCATTGCCGGCAAACCGCTTTTATATCCCCGGTTGTGGGTTAAAATCACCGTCACTCAAATGTATCGTGCAAAAGGGCAAAGAGCCGCTATAATGGACATAGTAAGCGATAATGAAAAATATTAAAAATGTACAAACAGTATAAAGGATAATGGCATAATGAATAGATTTCTATTTATTTTAAGCATTACCATCCTTATCGCTATATCCTCACTGGCACAGGAATCGACTCTGCAAATCGTCGAACCAATTGACCACGGCCGGGCACTCATCAATCCACAGATGGGCTGGACAATGCACTTTTACTCAAACATCATCACAAACTACGGCTCGAAACTAAAGCCCTCCGATACACTCGACGACTTTCCCGGCCTTTCCTGTGTTTACCTGCGGGTTCCGTGGTCCTTCCTCGAACCACAGGAGGGCAAATTCAACTGGTCTCTGCTGGATACCCCCGCCCAGCGCTGGATAGATAAGGGTAAACAGATTTCCCTTCGCATCAGCAGCACAGAATCCTGGATGCGCTGGGCAACACCGAAGTGGGTCCACGATGCCGGCGCAAAAGGATATAATTTCACAGTCGGCAAGGGTGTAGACAAGGACGGCCCATTCTGGGAACCCGATTACAAAGACCCTATCTTCCTTGAAAAGCTTGACCACTTTCTGGCTGCGCTGGCAAAACGATACGATGATAATCCGAATGTTGCTTTTATCGATATCGGTTCGTTCGGCGTCTGGGGTGAAGGACACACATGGGCAAGCTCGAAGCTCCCTTTTGATTTTGAGTCACGGAAAATCCACGTCGATTTATATTGTAAACATTTCAAAAAGACCCTGCTGGCAATCAGTGACGATTTTGCCGGGCCTGGTGAGCCGGGAAGACATTTCCCTATCACAGATTATGCCCTGTTCAAAGGCGTAACACTCCGGGACGACAGCATCTGCGTTCAGCCTCCGCCTCGCTCATGGTTCCACGCTGAAATGGCCGAGGAGTTCTGGCCGAAGCTGCCTGTGATTCTGGAACACGAACACTACGGTCCAAGCAAACGCAAAAACGCATGGGGCGACGGCTCACTTTTACTCAGGGCTGTCGAAGAATACCACGCCAGCTACATGTCAATACACTGGTGGCCGAGAATCCTGCTCAATGAAAACCGTGATATCATAGAGAAAATCAACCGGCGGATGGGGTATCGGATTCAATTAAAGAAGGCTGTTTTCCCAAAAGAGATTCGTCTGAGCGAGCCCTTCACAATTACAAGCACATGGGCCAATGCAGCCGTAGCACCCTGTTATCCGGGGGGCTTTATCGCCTTTACCATCAAGGACAATAAAGGCGGAATTATCGCGGCCTTCTGTGACGAATCATTCAATGTTCGCGACCTGGCCGTAAGTCCGCAAGGCAAGCTACCGGTCAGAACTATCGCTTCAACTTTTGCCGCAGCACTAAATACGTATGGCTTCGCACCAAACACACAGCCCGGCATATATGATTTGTATGTCTCAGTTGGAAAACGCGACGGCACACCTGTTATTGCCCTGCCGCATGAAAACGATGATGGGTTTCGCAGATATAAAATCGGGGCCGTTCAGCTATTGCCATCGAATCAATAAGTTATGTTCAATACAGATGGCACTAATAGAAGTCCATCCGTGTTATCGTCCTTCAAGCCACAGGTCAATCGGTCTTTCGACGCCATCCGCCTTAAACGGCAATTGAATCTTGGCCCCTGCTGCCGCCGACTTATAACCGGCATAGAGGACCTGCTGCACTAACCGGCCATCCTCACCTGTCGCCTGCGGCTCTTCCCTGCCGCGGACACATCGAGCGAAATGATGCATTTCCTGCGGAAAACCATAGTTCCACAGCTCCTCGAAGACCGGATAAGTCCATCCTTTTGTCGTAGGGGCTTTCTCGACCGCATAGCCGTAGCCGTATTCGCTGTAAGTAGGCAAGGCATTGCCCATATGCAAATCAGCATAAGTAACTCCCCCTTCTCCATATACTTCGATACGGTCCTCCATGCCACCGCGCCGGGCCCAACTGTCCTCAATCATACCAACTGCACCGTTTGCAAATTCGAGAATACAAATGGAATTGTCTTCACCTTTTGTCTTGTCGCCGTGAACGTGAGTCGCCATCTGACAATATACAGTTTTTATATCCGGCCGACCCAGAAACCAATAGCAAAAAGCTATCCCGTGACAGCCCATATCCATAAAAACACCACCGCCCGATTTTTCGACATCCCAAAACCACGAAGCGTGCGGGCCAAAATGCTTCTCCATCTGTTTAACCATATAAACCTTGCCAAACGCCCCCTGGTCGGCCATTTCCTTTGCCTTCACATATTTGGGTGTGAAAAACAGCTCCTCCGCATACATCAGTAACACACCCTTGCTCCGGCAAGTTTCAATCATTAAATCAGCCTCTTCCAGTGTCATACAGAGGGGCTTTTCACAAACCACATGCTTGCCGGCGTTGGCAATATCAACTGTCATCTGTGCGTGTAAATAGTTCGGCGCCGCAATTGTTACCATCTCGATATCTTTCTCAGCAAGCATTTGCTTATAGTCGGTAAAGACGCGGCTAATTCCGTACCTGTCCGCCAGCTTTTTGGCGTTGCCTTCTGTAGGAGAAGCAATTGCAACTACTTCAGCATCTTCAGGCATAATCCGAAACGATTCGGCATGAATTTCCGCTTCAAACCGTGAACCAATTATCCCGACTTTTACTCTTCCCTTGCCCGACATATAAATCTACCTCCTTATTGTTCGAGTCCTTAATTTTCAGCAAAACAAGACTTATATTTAGCTACAACGTCCATCCCTGTCGATATTGATAGTGCAAATACTTATTTGCTTCCGGAAGGTTGGTCACCTTGAATTTTTCGCTGTCCCAGATCAATCTCCTGCCGCCCATCCGAACCGAAACCGTCCCCAATAAGACCGCCTCCGTCAAAGGCCCTGCAAAGTCAAAGCTGGAGCGAGTTGATGTTCCGTGCTTGCAGCCTTCAATCCACTCCTTATGATGACCAATTGAGCGAGACAGCGTTTTCGGGGGTCTTTTGTATGCCTTCATTTTTACTTCAGGTATCAACCGCGGGCTGTTACCGCCCCAGCCTTCGACATACATCTTGCCTTTGTCACCTACGAAAATCAAACCATCCTCGCGCGACAGCTCTCTATCAACCTCCAGCTCGTCCGGACGCGGAGGTATAATCCCGCCATCGTACCAGTGCAGTTTTACGGCAGGCATGTCCTCACGAGCAGGGAATTCATAGTGTACCGTCGAGGCCAGAGGCAAAGTCTCCTTATAAACCAAAGTCGAGCTGGAATACACGCTGGTTGGAGCTCTGAGCTTCAGTGCTGAAAAAACCGGCGCCAGGTTATGAATGCCCATGTCTCCCAATCCTCCCGACCCAAAATCCCACCACCCTCGCCAACTGAACGGCACATAGGCCGGGTGATATGGTCGGTAGGGCGCAGGCCCCAGCCACAAATCCCAATCAAGAGTTGAAGGAACAGGTGGTGTCTCTTTTGGCCTCTCAACCCCCTGGGCCCAAAATAGCTGGCCGTTATGAGTTGGTCTGTCGGACCAGGCGTGTACCTCTCGCACCGGGCCGATTGCTCCATCCCATATCCATTCATTGATAAGACGATTTCCTTCAAATGCCATACCCTGGTTTCCCATCTGAGTTGCAACACCGGCCCGGCGGGCCGCTTTGGCTACAGCGCGCGCCTCATAGACTGTCCGAGTTAGCGGCTTTTCACAATAGACGTGCTTTCCCATTTTGATGGCCGCCATTGTGGCAACAGCATGATTATGGTCCGGCGTGGCAACTACAACAGCATCGATGTTCTTTTCCTTTTCAAGCATCTTTCGAAAATCGCAGTATCTCCTTGCCTTCGGGTATTGTTTGAAAGTGTCCGCCGCTCGCTCCCAATCCACATCACTAAGAGCGACAATATTTTCACTGCTAACATTGTCCAGGTCCCATTTTCCCTGTCCTCCGACTCCAATCCCGGCTATATTGAGTTTCTCGCTCGGAGCTGCATTGCCTGAACCTGCCAACACATAACTCGGCACAATCGTAAGTGACACCGCAGCCGCGGCAGAACCACTCATAAAAACCCGACGAGAGATGTTACTTATATGCTTTTGTGTATTAACCTTCTGATTCTTCATGTCAGTAGCCCTTGATAAAATGAAAAACAGCATTAACCAAAAAACTTCAATCCTGCCTCGGTACTTTTGAAAATTAATAATACCTGAATTGCCCCCCCGCTTCCAGTGCGTTTTATTCAACAATGCGCATTTCCTGAGCCTTTGTGATTAGAAGGTTTGACAGAGGTCTTCGGGGATCGAATCGTCTTCATATAATCCGGCATTACTATCTGGCAATGGTCGCCGTTTAATTCTGTATAGTAGTATCGTATCGAACACCTTCGGGGACGGGCACCGGGACGGCAACGGTAACGCCGTGATCGCCGGTGGTTTTACGGGAAGAATCGACAGCAATGAAAGCTGTATAGGCCGACATCAGGCCATACTCAAGAGCTACCTGCTTGATTTGGCCGGGCAGGTCCGAATTATTATCGTAGGTGGCCTGATTAGCCAAGGTTTCGATTCTTTTTCTGGCCCATACACAGGCGATGCCCGAATGAGTAGAAGCAGAATCATCAAGGTTGACCGGTATAGCTATTTCCTGAGTCAGGTCACCGACCTTGCCGCTAACGCGAATGGTTGTCTTACGTTGTCCTTTGAATCTGCCTGTGAGAATTACGGGACGGCCTACAAAGAGGTCACGAATGTGGTTGGGATATACATCCGTAACCTGCATATTACCCCAGTCTATGTTTACATCGGTAAGTGCGGGATGGCTGATGCGTTCGTAGAACAAATCAACGACTTGCCCGGCACTTTCGTCCAGACCGATATAGGCGACGGCACCTTTGCCGAGATTGGCCATCCTGTCGAGGAGGTATCGATTGACTGATGAACCGACGCCGAAACTGAAAATTCGGCTGGCGCCAAGACGCTGGTGAACAGCAGCGAGGATTTCAACCTCATTACCGATGTAGCCGTCTGTCATAAAAGAGACCAGACGAAATCTGCCCGGGTCATGGGCAAAATCCAGAGCCGCCTTTATCCCCTCAATCATCATAGTCCCTCCACTGCCATGAAGATTATCAACGTACCTGATAGCTTTGCGAATATTGGCCGGCGTCGCAGGAACAGGATTGGGCCCGAATTGAGAGGCGTTATTCGAAAAGCGAATCACCTGGAAAGTATCGCCCTTTCCGAGCTTCTTCAGGCCGCGTTTAATAGCCTCCTTGGCCTTGGCGATTGGTTTGCCTCTCATACTGCCGGAGCAATCGAGGACAAATATCATTTCCATTGGCGCCCGCTTGAGATAGGAAAGGTTCTCCGGCGGATACAGCATAAGGCTGAAAAATCCCCCCCGTTTGTCACGGTGCGTTACCAGCGCAGACTTTACTTTTTTGCCTGCTACTTTGTAGCGAAGAACAAAATCCTTGTTTGGGATACTGTCGAGACTGCTGAGCTTGACTGTCAGATTTTCGGGCGTGGTAAAAGTTTTTGTAATAACGTGGCTCGTGCAGGCCACTTCTTCGATGGAAACACCGGCATCAACATCAACTTTAACAGCGATATCATGGCCGCTCCGCTCGCCGGGTTTTAAATACTGGACCTCTGTCTTCTGTCCGGAGATGCCGTTTTTACCCCGGGCGACAGCGCCGATTCCATCGGTGTAACAGGGAGGATTGAACCGCGGCCCAACAACCATAGGAAAGACAAACTCATACCAGCCGTCAACATAGGCCAGCGTATTGAAATACTTTATATTTACATCGATGTTTTTACCAGGCTCGATATTGGCGACCTTCTGTGTGAAGACATTTGGTCTTTCCTGGGTGAGCAGCGAAGCTACATATCCCTGACTTCTGGCCTGGCGGTAAATCTCTTCCGCCTCTTTGCGCTCCCGAATTATACCGCGGATTCTTCGCTTACCGATTACCATAATAAACTCATTGACCGCTGCGTTTTGCGGCAGTGGAAATACATATACCGCCTCAATTTTCTCGTCATACGGATTATGGAACTTCTGGGTAACATCAACGGTGGCGATATAGCCGCTGATTTGTCCTTTGACGTCGGTATGCTTAAGCGGCAGTGGAATTTTTTTGTCCTCTTTCGGCAATTTCGCCAACATAGCCCCACATCCGGGGCTATCTTCATCAGTAGCAGGAACCGCCTGTGTCTCAGGCCGGGCTATCACCCATATCTCATCGGCCGAGACATTGAGTATTTCAGCAGGTATCCGCCGCATACCAGCTTTTAGCCGACTTTCACTTGCACTCATCGGCGTGCCAAAAAATCTTTTCCGGGACCTTCGGGAAAAGTCCCCATGCGCATCATTATAAATAACCGGAGCAGACCCGTTCCAATTATATGTTACTTCCCCTCCAAATCCACCCAATTCACCCAACCTGTCTGTTCTATCATCGTTCCAGGCAATCCCTCCGCCAAATCCACCCAATCCACCCCCCTCGTGACCCTCACGATCTTTGGGAGCAAAGATACCACCAGTCAGAAGTTTATCGCCAAGCACCGGCACCGGACCTGACATTACTTGAGATTTTCCTTTTTCTTCACTTTCAGGTTCGAGTTTCCCAGCTTTTATGTGTAGCCCACTCTTATCTCTCGCAACTTTTGGTAGCTGAGATAATATTGCCTGCGGCTCTGTCGGCATTTGTACTTCGGTATCAGGTTTGTCAGTTATTTCTGCCCATGCTACATCTGCCTCTTCGTTCGATTTATCTACGTTTGTCCGGGATGATAAAGTACCACTGCTCTGCTGGCTGCATCCTAAATAAACAACTATCGCAACCGCGGTTAATCCCACAAAGATTGATGTAATCAGTATTTTCTTTTTCACTTTTATTCTCCTTTTTCGAATGAGATTTTGGCAGGTATTTCGTTCGCATCTGCATCTGCGGCCACGGTCAGCTTCAATTCGTAATCAGGCTCAGCATCGCCGATGATTTGCAGATGTATAGTGGCAATTCGTGTTCGCCCTTTTGGTAATTCACTGCCGGTATTAAAAGCGGCGATGATAATACGGTCATTGGCCAGGGCTGCCGGGTCATAATAAGGCGCCTCTTCAAATGCTTGATGCTGACCGCCTTCTACACCGACGATTTTGATTTGTCCGGCTGTGGCTTTAAGCTCGAACTGATAGGCCGCCAATGGCTTATTGCCGGAATCGAGATAAATATTCACCGGAGCAAAACGGACTTTCGGCTGATTTTCCGGATACTCCGAATCTGTCTGCCGTGCCAAAACAGGGACGATTACGCTTATGCTCAATAGAATAATTACCATAACCTTTTTCATTATAAAACTCCTTTATCCAGGCGAACAGCAGCGGATGCGACCAAATCAACATCATTACTATTTACAAGGCCGTCCCCGTTGACATCCCATTTTTTCTCGGTGCGCTCGGCGGACTCAACATAGCGGGCTAATTTGAAGGCATCGAGAATATCTACCCTGCCGTTCCGGTCAATATCAACCGCCCGGGCCCCTACAAGGAAGGACTGATTTGTAGCCGGCCCGGGCTTTTGCGTTAAATTCAAACTGAAGGCGAAAATAATAACCGCAGCAGCCGCGGCAATTCGCCAAATACTGATATGTCGTAAAATCCGATGACTCCAGTGCTTTTGAGTAAATTGTTGATGGGCTCTGTCCATAATAGCCCTGTCAACCTCTGGAGGTATCGAAAAATGCGGTTTAAAAAGGATATTTAAATCTTCCGAGAATTTTTGACTCACTCTCATGTCCAAATCCTCGTAAAAATGTTTCGTTTCTTCACTCATAATAGTTGCTCCAATATGTTAAGCAGACAAGCAGGCCCAAAAGTTCAAAGTTTTTGAAATTTTTTTACCCCCTGTAAGTTTTCTAATCATTCGAGGAAGTAATCTTTTGTTCGGCGGTCGTCTCGAAGCTTCTGTAAGGCATGATGCAGCCTGGATTTAACCGTACCCACCGGGATACTAAGAGCGGCAGCTATCTCCTGCAGGCTCATATCATCGACGAATCTCATCAGCAGGACTTCCCGCTGTTCATCAGGTAGTATAGCCAGAACGGCTGCCAGCTCCGAACGGCTGCTATGACTTTCTTTCAAGATCGGTGCGGCTATTTCGCCCAATAATTCCTCATCGCCTGTAAAACGACGGTTTTTACTCCGGACAGTCAGAGAAATGTGCTTGACCACCGGGTAAAGAAACGTCGTCATTGAAGCGGTAAGACTAAATCCCGGGAACTTGCCTAACAGGTAGGTAAAGGTCTCTTGCAGCACATCCAGGGCATCCTGCCGGTTACCTGTAAATCGCCAGGCCAGATGGTAAACCCAGTCCCTATATCGCCGGTAGATGGCCTCGAAGGCATCCGCGTCGCCTTTATTTACCAATTCAATTAATTCCTGGTCAGAGTCCATAATGGACACTCTTCCATTAATCATATAGTTCGCTCATACCCAGTTTAGCCTTTTTGGTTACTGTTTTCAATTTGGTATTTAAAAATCATCTAACCAATAATTACAGAGCTTTGTTAAAAAATCAAAGCTTACTATACTTGACGAATACTCTCAGCCAATGGTTTACAGTTTTAAGCCCAGCGCCCAGCACGGCTCACAAAGCCTTTGGGTCGGCCGTACCGGGATTGTGTTGTGAGATATTATAAGAGGAATACCGGGACAATATCCCGGTCTGGAAAGAAAAATGCTGAATTTCTATCTACTTATATAGCAAAGACTTACGAAGGCAGCAAAAATTCCATGTCCGACTTTTAAGACCAAAAAAGTCTATTTTCAGCTAAAGTGCAATAATATCGTTGCCGATAACAAAAGAAGTCATAAAAAGATTTTTTCTCCCCTCCGGAAAACATCGGGTAGCAGATTGCCGCTCGATGTTTTCTTTTTTAATGATACCAATTATCCCTATAAACTCGGTAAATATATGTTGTAGTTTTTTATCTATTCATTTTTTCCGCAGCACTTCTTGTATTTTTTCCCGCTGCCGCAGGGACAGGGTGCGTTGCGGCCGACCTTGGGCTGTTCCAGCTTAATCTGCTTGACTACCGGTTCGCCCTGAGGCGCCTGAGCGGCGGCCCGCTGCCGCTCAGCCATTGCGAACTGACCGACCTCATCATGGCTCGTTGCACTCACATTCCAGACACTCCTTGCCCTCGCGCCGGCTTCGAGGTGAACCTTGAAGATAATATCCGTAACCCTGTCCTCAATGCTGTCAAGCATCTCCTCGAACATCCGTGAGCCTTCGCGTTTGTATTCGGTCTTGGGGTCCTTCTCAGCCCAGGAGCGCATCCAAATACTGTCTTTGAGATGGTCCATCGAATAGAGATGGTCCTTCCAGGTACTGTCATAAACCTGAACCAAAACATATTTTTCGAGGTCGCTAAGCTCGGCGCGTAAAAATTCTTTTGCCATTTCAGACAGCTTGTCTTTGACTTCCGGGCCATCGCCGGCCAGGTCCTCTTCAGTGAAAGAGGACTGGAATCTTTCATTGGCCCAGCTCACTAAATCCGCAGTATTCAGACTGCTGATTTTATCACCCAGTTCCTTTTCTAATTGCCCGTTGTTAAAGCTCCCACTTAATTCGAGCAGTTGTTTATGCAGGTGGCGGGGTTTGGTGTTTTGTATCCGTTCGACGGATAAGCCTGCGTTATATTTTGTGTTGGCCCAGTTGGCCAGCGCCTCGAAAGCATACACATTAGGACCCTGCTGGCCGTAAACCATATTCATCGCGAACTCAACAGGATACTCAATCTCCCTTTGTTTATATTTGGCTGCCGTCTTTCCCTCGAGCTGCTCACGGATTTGTGACCCGGTAAGGTCTGCTAATTCCGCAGTGTCCAGTTTTATGTCGAACTTGGCCCGTGCCCACTCGGCAAAGGTGTTTAAGGCAAAATCATCCTTAAGGAATTCGATTAATTGTGAACAATCTTTTTTGTCGATTTGACCTGCGGCGGCCGAGATTAATTGTTCTTCTATTTCTTCCGGTGATTGATGCTTAACTTTACCGGGACTTAGACTGACCTGGAACGAGCTCATGGCCCATTTACACAATCCGCTAATGTCCCACGTCCGCGGATCACCATAGTCCTCAAAATACTCGCCCATCGAAAGTGATATATTATTGGAGGCATTGTCCTTTGCCTGCCGTTTTATTAATTGTTCAATTTCACTCGCCTTTTCCCCGCTGATGTCCGAGAGCTTCAGGTCTATACCGAAGTTGCTTCTCGCCCATTCACAAATGCACTTATAAGGGTAATCTTTGCCAAGTATCGTGCTGCAATTAGTCGAGATAGTAGAATTAATCATTTCCTGGATGACATTTTTCAGCCCTTTGCCAGCCAGGATTTCACGTCTGCGCGAGTAAAAGATTTTCCGCTGGTAGTCCATCACCTCATCGTATTCAAGCAGGCTTTTGCGTACCTCGAAGTTGCGTTCTTCGACCTTCTTTTGTGCCTTTTCGATGCCCTTGCTGATCCTCTTGTGGTAGATTGGCTGACCCTCTTCCCAGCCTATCCAGGAAAGCGCCTTGACAGTCCACTCAGGTGCGAAAATTCGCATCAAGTCGTCATCAAAACTCAGGAAGAACTGGCTTGAGCCGGCGTTACCCTGCCTGCCTGTTCGTCCACGCAACTGATTATCAATTCTTCTGGCCTCATGTCGTTCGGTGCCAAGCACGTGCAGGCCGCCAAGTTCCGCTACTCCCGGCCCGAGTACAATATCCGTACCCCTGCCGGCCATATTAGTTGCGATTGTTATATTGCCGCGCATTCTGCCGTCCCGGCCTTTATGCTGCTGACCGGCTTTGGCGACAATTAAAGCTTCTCTTTCGTGATGCTTGGCATTGAGAAGTTCGTGTTCGAGGCCGAATCTTTTCTGAAGAGCCGCCGAAATGGATTCGTTTTTCTCCACGCTGACCGTGCCCACAAGGACAGGCCTGCCTGATGCGCTAACCTCATTTATCTGTTCAACTATGGCGTTATATTTTTCGCGTATCGATTGATATATTGCGTCATCCTGGTCGTCCCTGATGCAGGGTTCGTTGGTGGGTATTACGACAACATCGAGTTTGTAGATGTTCATAAACTCTTCAGCTTCGGTGGCGGCGGTACCGGTCATTCCGGCTATCTGCTCGTAGAGCTTGAAGAAATTCTGCAGCGTAATAGTGGCCAGCGTCTGAGTTTCTTCTTTTACGGTAACAGCCTCTTTTGCCTCGACCGCCTGGTGTAGCCCGTCGGACCACTGCCGGCCCTGCATCAAGCGGCCCGTAAATTCGTCAACTATAACGACCTTGCCGTCCATAACGACATAGTCTTTCTCCCGCAGGAAAGTTACATGGGCCCGCAGACTCTGTTCCAGAAGATGAGGCCACTCCATATTGGAGCCGGTGAAGAATGAACCTACCCCGGCTATCTCTTGTGCGGCGCCTACTCCTTCATGTGTAAGATGTACCGCTTTTCTGTCGTATTCGACTTCGTAATATTGAGTGGCTTCCGTCAGCTTAAACTGGGCGGTTTCAAGCTCTTCCTGGTTTTTTTCAATTACCTTCTGAGCTTTCTCTATCCGCTCACTGTCCTTATCTTTTTTTGCATCGGACAGCTCACCCTGTGCACTGGCTATCCCCCGCTCACATGCATCGATTTGTTTTTTAATGCGGTCGTAGCCGCTTTGCAGACTGAGCAGCTTTCTTGCAACCTGGTCCGCTTTTTTATATCTGCTAACATCATCGAAGGCCGGGCCGGATATAATCAGTGGTGTCCTTGCTTCATCAATCAGTATCGAATCTACTTCGTCAATTATCGCATATTGCAGCGTACCCTGTACCATCTGCTCAAGTGACGTTTTCATATTATCACGAAGATAATCGAAGCCAAACTCATTGTTCGTGCCGTAATTGATATCGCAGGCATATTGACTTTTCCGCTCGTCACCGGCCGTGTCCATGTCCCCCTGAATGGCACCTACGGTCAAACCTAATGCACGATAGACCGGCCCCATCCACTCAGCATCACGCTTTGCCAGGTAATCGTTGACTGTAACGATGTGGACCCTTCTTCCGGTCAGATGCACGAGATATGCCGCTAACGTCGCTACCAAAGTCTTGCCTTCGCCGGTAGCCATTTCGGCGATTTTGCCTTCATAAAGAACATTGCCGCCGATAAGCTGGACGTCGAAATGGCGCATATTGACATTCCGCCTTGCCGCTTCGCGAACAACTGCAAACACCTCGGGCAGAATATCCTCAGGCCTGGCCCCTGCTTTTATAGCGGCCTTAAACTCTGTGGTCTTGGCTTTAAGCGCTTCGTCGTCGAGCTGTTTCGTCTTCTCTTCAAATTCACCCGCCTGCCGTGCTATCACCGAATAGGCCTTAACCAGCCGCTCATTACGAGAACCAAAAATCTTTATGAGAATTTTGCTTATCTTATCAAGCATAAATTTAAAGTGTAAAGTGCCTAAAGTGCAAAGCGCCTAAAGTTATTTTTTTTTAACTTTAGCTCACTTTAGACACTTTAGTTCACTTTTATCCTTTAACTCGCGTTACATACTCACCCGTACGCGTATCGACACGAATAAGCTCGCCGACCTTTATAAAAGGCGGTACCTGCACTACAAAACCGGTTTCGAGGGTTGCGGGCTTGTTTTGATTAGTCGCCGTGGCACCTTTAATCTCCGGGGGAGTATCGGTAACTTCCAAATCCACCGTGTTGGGTAAAGTTACGATGACGGGCTTACCCTCATACATACTCACCTGCAACTGGGTGTTCGGCTTAAGAAACTTCGGCCCGTCTCCAAATGCATCATCATCCAGACTAATCTGGTCATAGGTCGTGGTATCCATCAGAACATGTTCACTGCCGGACGAATAAAGATATTCATACGTTCTCTTGTCCAGATACGCCTCTTCGACGTTTTCCTCTGAGCGCAGGCGGACATTTTGAATCGAACCGTCGGTCAGACTCTTAAGCTTCGTTTGATACACCGCACCGCCTTTACCTAATTTGACGTGCTGATAATCAACTATCGCATACAGTTTGCCGTCAATCTTGACGGTCTGGCCTTTACTCATTTCAGATGCTCTCATATTTTACTCCAAAAAACTATTAATAATAGTCGGTTAGTATAGCCGTTATTGTGCAAAATTGCCACAAAATGTCAATAAAAGGGAAAAATACAATGTTTATCCCCGTGATTGTAGAATTTCTTAAAAAACAAATCTTTGAACCATTAAAATTCAATGAACTCACAAATACTCGGCACCCAAAATGCCTGACTAAAGAATATGGAATAACAATGGTATCCGCAAAATGCGCTATATCACAATGAGAAGGGCAAATATGACAATACGCTTTCAACATGAACGAATTTAGAAAGCCAATCAGAGATATATATTCCAATAGGAGCTTACATTATAGAATAGATTGGACTTTAGTTGCTGGGCAATATAGCATCTTCGTTTTTTTGCCCTGGAACTATATTCGCATAACACCGAATAAACCACGCAAGGTCATCGTAATATTCTTCGGATTCACCAGTGTAGTGCGCAAACTCAAAAGGATACAAAGTTTTACCTTTAAGAACCAGGTATCTTGGTATCAGCTTTTCGCTCATTGGTTCTGATAATTCATTATTTGGGTCCCAGGCCACAGGAGTAGTTATTTGATTATTATCGAGGTATTCTCGTAATATTCGTCGGCTCTCGTCCACTGAAATAAGCAGTAACTGGATCGGGATATCAGATAAATCTTCTCTAAGCAATTTCTCGATTCTAACGCGACCTTTCGAGCAGGGGCCGCACCAAGTCGCCATTATCTGGATCAGGTATGCGTTTTGTGACTTCCCCTCTATATTGGGTGCCTCCCCCTGGATCATTTGATAATCAAAGTGTGAAATCTTCCACGGTGAAGTTGGTTTTGGAGAACTCAGTTCTATCCACTGCTCAGTCTTAGGATCCCAGGAAAGACGATCAATAGTCATAGAACTCCGGATGACTTCTTTGCTATCATTATCGAAAACCACTTCAAATTTCTTGTATGCTTTTTCTGGACGCAATGGCAGCGAGTAGATCCAGTAACATGCTGAAGTCATCCGTCTTCTGTGAAACGGAGGACCGGCAATATCACGAACTTCTTGACGAGTCATCCCCGCCATAATCTCGCGAAACTTAACTGGAGAAAAATAGATAGTGGTGTAATAGTTTGTTGTCCAGAATCCACTCAATCTAAGAAATACAAGAAGATATACAAGTATAACGAAACAAATAACTGTAAGGCCTATTAGAAGTGTACGAACTGTCTTCTTCTTTACTCGACTGTCCATGTTCAATATCATAGTTTTACGTAAGGTATCTGTCAATGACACTAAGGGATTTTCTCAGATCTTTGAAAGATTGCTCAGAAAGCTCTAAGCTCTTGTGAGCATATATACGAGGTTCTAAGCACCTCCCCTAAGGTAATTGGCCCGGTCACCAAAAAAGCCGGCATTTGCAATGATAATATGAATTTGGTAATCTAATAAAGTCAGAGACCTTTGCAAACCACAACAACGCGAAAATGGAATATTCCAGCTAACTCTGCCTTGCATTGAGATAACAGGCATAACCTTTATGAGGGAATATTTTATGGCTGAAAAAATACAAGTGATTGATATTACTCAACAAAATCTCCACGAATCGCCCATCTGTGGAATCAAAGATCCTGAGCATGAAGGACGTATTCGAAAAACAGATTGGTTAAAAACGTACTTTAAAAAAGGCCTGAAAGCAAAGCTGCTCTCTACTGAAAAGAACTTTCAATTCGGCTATATTGAATACCTCCCGGGCCAATACGCCTGGCGAGGTATTGAGGCCGACGGATATATGTTCATTCACTGTCTTTGGACCTATTCTAAGAAATACCAAAAAAAAGGTTACGGCAGGCTCTTAATACAGGCCTGCATTAATGATGCTAAAAAAGCAAAGACCAAAGGAGTAGCTGTCGTCGCTAGACAAAGACCCTGGCTGGCAAATAGTCAAATATTCTTAAAAAACGGCTTTAAAATTGTGGATGCCGCACCACCAGATTATGATCTGCTGGTAAAGAAATTCGATAAATCAGCTCCAAATCCTAAATTCAAAAATAACTGGGACAAAAAACTGAAAAAGTATAATAAGGGCCTTACCATCATCCGCTCGAGCCAATGCCCTCACACCATAAGGTTTGCTGATAAGATAGCTGATATGGCCCGAAAAACTTACAAACTCAAACCACAAATAATAGAAATCAATACGTACCGGCAGGCCCAAAACGCCCCTACGCCCTATGCAGCCTTCGCCGTCATCTACAACGGCCAATTACTCGCCGACCATCAGATTAGCGCAACAAGATTCAGGAATATCATGAATAAAATATTAAAGTAATCCCACACATCCTATACACAAAAAAACCCGAAATCTTATCGTTAAACAAGGCTCCGGGTTTTTATTTTATTGGTACGTCCGGTTATTAATCGGCAAGCTCACGAACCCATATATTACGGTATCTCACAGGATTGCCGTGGTCCTGCAGCGAGATTGGCCCTTTGTCTTCATGCGGCACATAGTCGGATATCGCGTGCTGACCTTTCCAGCCGGTCCCACCTTCGAGCACGACATTATCGTGAACGAGCACACCATTATGAAAAACCGTGAAAGTTGCCTTCTTGACGACCTTATCACCCTTGAAAACAGGACGACGAAAAATTATATCGTACGATTGCCACTGGCCCGGCCCCCGGCTGGAATTTACTAAAGGAACTCCCCTACCATAAAGCGCAGAACACTGGCCGTCCGGATAAGTCTTATTATTATAGGAATCGAGAACCTGGACCTCGTATTGTCCCATCAGAAACACCCCGCTGTTGCCCCGGCCCTGGCCGCTTCCTTTTACTGTTGAAGGAGTAGCAAACTCAACGTGCAATTGACACGAACCGAACTCGCGTTTGCTTTGGATATAACCGGAGCCTTTAACGCACTCCATATAACCATCACCCATAATCCATTTCGTTCTACCGCCCTTGGAATCAGTCCATTGCGATAAACCTGTCCCATCAAATAAAACCACAGCATCGGAAGGGGCTCTCCCTGCAACATCCTGTGTACTGGCAATGCCAGGTGTTATCACCGGAGGCGCAGGCCGATTCATATCATGAATAAGCCACCGGCCGGTATCGGTATCCACATACTGGCGTATTTCACCCTTCGGGGCCGCTTGCTCGGTTGTAGCACATCCGGCCAAAATCGCAAGCACGCCGGCAGCAACACTAATCAAAACTGTCCTCATCTTAATTACTCCTTTCCAAATTGGTCTTCTTGGCAATCCCCTAACCTTACATTAAGGCGAGAATCTCGGTTGATTAACGATTACGAGAATTATATACATATAGACAAGCAGCGCCAACAGTATGTTTTTTGTTTACAATTCAAGTTTTGAGAAGTTTTTAGCAGTAAAATGTGTTAAACAAACTTGAAGATAGCTGCAAAAAAAGAAATTTCTGATATGATAGCAAAATTCGAAAGCAGAAACTTATTTATAATGTTAAACGGAAATGCCGGACAAAAGTATTTGAAAGGTAAAAACTATGCACGAGAAATCAATCAATCGACGTAATTTTATAAAAATGACCGGCTTAAGTGCCGCAGCCATGGCCCTTTCCGGATGCGAAAGCAGCAAAACTTCAGAAAACAGTTCATTCGCCGGAAAACCTCCGGGCAAAAGGCCTCCTAACATATTGCTCATCGTATCGGACGACCAGGGGTATAATGACCTCGGCTGCTTTGGAAGCAGTGAAATAAAGACACCCAACCTTGACAGGCTGACTGCGGGCGGGGTCCGGCTGACAAGCTTCTATGTCACCTGGCCGGCCTGCACGCCTTCACGCGGCAGTTTGCTCACAGGCCGATACCCCCAGCGCAACGGTACTTATGATATGTACCGCAATTACCTTGTCGATGTTGACCACCTCTATACCCCGGACGAATACGCCGTCTCACCCGAGATGATATTAGGGATGGACACCCGCGAGGTGCTGATTCCCCGTGTACTTAAAAATGCCGGCTATAAAAGCGGCATCTTCGGAAAGTGGGACCTCGGTCAATTACACCGCTTCCTTCCGCTCCAGAGGGGTTTCGATGAATTTTACGGCTTCACAAACACCGGTATCGACTACTGGATCCACGAGAGATACGGAGTACACTCGATGCACCGAGGCAACAAGCTGAGCACTGAGGACAAAGGTACATATGCCACGGACCTTTTCCGGCGGGAGGCACTGCAATTTATTAAAAAGCATAAGGACAGGCCCTTTTTCTGCTATGTGCCGTTTAATGCACCGCACGGCGCCTCCAATCTGAATCGTCCCCGGCCCGGCGTACAGGCGCCTCTGGAATACATCCGTAAACACTACGGCCAATATGATCCGAAAGACTCCAATACTAAAAAAGCAAAACGCCTGCGGTACATGGCCGCTGTTACTTATATGGACGAAGCTATCGGTCAGATGCTCGATACCATCGAAGAGATGGGGCAGGCGGATAACACCATCGTCATCTTCTTCTCCGACAACGGTGGCGGCGGTAGCGCAGATAATAACCCATTGCGCGGTCATAAAGGTGATATGTTTGAAGGTGGAATTCGTGTACCCTCCATTTGCCGCTGGCCGGGTACAATACTCCCCGGAACCGTATGCAGCGAATTCCTGACCTCTATGGAGATTTTCCCGATGCTCTGCCGCGCCGCAGGTATCAGCCCGCCCAAAGACATACCACTTGACGGTTTCGATATGACATCGGTACTCGCAGGCAGACAAAAGTCGCCCCGTAAAGAGATGTTCTGGCAGCGCCGCAGCAATAAGGCTGCACGCGTTGGAAACTTCAAATGGATTGAATCGTCGCGTGGTTCAGGCCTGTTCGACCTTTCAAAAGATATCAGCGAAAAGAACGACCTTTCAAAAGAAAAACCGCAAGTGTTGGCCACAGTGAAAGCCCGATTCGATGCGTGGAAGAAACTCATGGCCGCCGCCGAACCAAGAAGGCCCTTCCGGGACTTTTGAAAGCCCCTCGCCGACCTTGAAATATTATAACTAAACCGTCCTCATAAAAACAATTATAAAAAAAAGATGTAATTTCAATTGTCGCCTCTCTTTTTGATTTGTTATAATTACCCAGCGGGAAGGAACAGAAAACTGAGTGTATTTTTTATGAGAAAGAAGTGGAGATATGATTCTTCCAAAATTCATCCGTAAACTTTTAGCAGTACTCCGTGGCGGCGTCTCCCCAGTCATTATCTTCCTGTCGATAATGCTGGGTTTCTGCTTTGGTCTTATCCCGGGCTGGTCCGGCCTCCACACCGTAATCGTGATAGTGATGCTAATCTTGAATATTCACACCGGTCTGTTTCTGTTATCTGGCGCATTAGCCAAGAGTCTCTGCTTCGCAGCCGCACCGGTATTGTACCACACCGGCGCATGGATACAGGCACATCTGTCCATTGTATTGGGCTTGTTGGAATCCATCCCAATAATTGGAATAACAGATTTCAACAGATACTCGGTGGCTGGTGCCGTTGTCCTCGGCCCGATTATCGGTGCCATTGCCGGTCTGCTAATGGTCCGTTCAGTCATAGGTTTTCGCCGTAAGCTCTTAAAACTCGAAGAAGGCTCTGATAAGTTCAGGAAATGGTATTCAAACCGCTGGGTGCGTATCCTGGACAGGCTGCTGGTCGGCAAACGCACGAAAGACGCCAAGTCACTCTTTGTCGGAAAAACAAAATATATCCGAAAGGCCGGTGTCGTCTTGGCCGCTATAGTCCTTGTTGCTTCAGTGATAGTAACATATTTAATAAAAGACAGTACAATAAAGGATTATGCCTCTAAAAAAATGACTCAGGCCAATGGTGCCGAAGTGAATCTCGAAAGCCTCAATCTCTCCGTACTTACAGGTTCTGTCTCGGTCTCAGGGATACAGGTTACTGACCCTCAGAAACGTCAGAACAATCAAGTCTCGATAGACAAAGTTGCCGCTGATGCGAGTCTGTATAACCTGCTTCTGGGCAAACTGGTAATGGAAAAGGTGGAACTTTCCAATATCAAATTCGACCAGCAGCGCTCGACTCCGGGCACTATCCCTGAATCCGATACTCAGAAAAAGCCTGCCGTATTTGAACCTAATAACTTTAAGCTCGAAAATATCGATTTTAGCAAGCTCGATAACTATTTAAAAGATGCAAAAGCCCTTAAGGAAAAGCTGCAAAAACTTCGCAGGTGGCTGCCGAAGGCCGATGATAAGGAAACAGAAGCTCAACCCAAACAAATCCCGCAAAAGTACCTTGATTATCTCAATGCCAGGGCTATCGTACCGGCCTCGTCCCGAATAATGGCTAAACAAGCTATTCTTGACCAGGTCCGGATATCATGGCCCATCTTCGGCAACAGCAAAGTTCTTTTGACAAACCTGAGCGACTCCCCAAAGACGGCCAAACTGCCGATTACTTTCGAAATGACCTCATATGATACGTCGGCCTCTATAAATGTAACAATCGACTACAGCACAAAAGACCAGGTCCCGAAACTTTCCGGAACTTTTAACAGCTTCGATATGACAAAAATACAATCAGGTCTCGGCAGTAATGCGGGACTGATGTTCACTTCAGGTCTTGCTTCAGGTCAATTCAGCGGCACAGCTACGAATGAATCCATCGACCTTACCCTGGATATCGCCATTAGTGACCTAAAAGCCAAAGGTCAGGGAAATGGCGTTTTGGGTTTAGGCTCCGATACAACCTCTCAGGCGTTCGATGCCTTAAAAGAGCTAAAAACAACAATTCGAGTTGTCGGCCCTGTCACCGAACCTCGGCTGGTCTTCGATGTCAGGGGCCTTACGGATGAATTCAAAAATGCGCTAATTCAGGCCGGAAAGGACAGGCTTGCCAACGAAATTGACAGTCAGCTCGGAAAACAAATAGACGAAAAGCTCAGCGATAAAGTCCCCACGGAAATCAAAGATGCCTTGAAAAAGCCAGACGAGCTCATTAAAGGACTCGGCGATCTCCTGGGCGGTAAAAAAGAAGAAGATAAATAAACACCAGATTTTGAAAGAGCTATCAAAAGTGGATACAAATCCCGCAATGTTTTTCTTTACCACCAGAAACACGGATTGGAATTACTCTGCCAGAACCAGCGGTGCTCCATTTCATTAAAATTCCGCCACTGCACGTGTCCGTCAACAAAAAGGATATTTCCCCCGGCAGGACGGGCGCCACTTTTCAAATGGTTCGTTCTGTCATAGACCTGCCATCGTGACCAGCATCCGCCAGTAGCCTCGGTAAAGTCCGATTGTAACCGGTCCGCCCCGTTGCTGGCGGTGACATCGGTAATCAGCTCAACCGTTGCCGCAGACCTCTTCGTATCGACAAGGGACCTGACCCATTCCTTATGCTTGTTGTCCGGGCTCATAGGCGGGTTCTGTCTGCCTGCGACCGTATCAATGAGCCAGAAGTAACCCATAATCCTGTGATAGTTTTTACGTGTCGATTCAGTCGCCGGCTCAGGCCTGTCGTAGCTCTCCGGCGTCCCGGCCGAAAGATTCTCCCCGTAACGCCAGAAGATAATATTGTCCCTCTGAGACCACGATGGACAGTAGAAGATATGACGGTCGAACGCACCCGTCTGCAAAATAATGTCTGTCGTCCAGTACGAAACATCAAACAGCCAGCGATCCACTTCATTAAGAGGCAGCTTGCCGTCATTGTCGTTGGCATACAGTCGCAATCCCAGTCCCATGTTCTTCTCATTGGCAGCGCAAACGGCCCGCCGGCCTTGTTCCCGAACGGCACTTAGTGCCGGCAGCAGAATGCCCATCAAAAGAGCAATGATGGCAATCACCACTAATAGTTCGATAAGTGTGAATCCTCTTCTTTGACCCATATCACACCTGTAGCTTTGAATGTATAATTGTCAATAACAAGGAAATAATACTCCTTGGCGATCCAATTAATTTACACGTTCTTTCGACCAAAAGTGTTCGATCAACCAGCGCAGGTCTTCGTTGCCGGGTGAAGGTGTATTAATGCCCGAATGGGAGGCTGGATTATCCTTGTTCGTCTGAATAAACTCAAGGGTTCGCTTATCCATCCATTTGCGTCGGCTTGCGTGCCCATCGGCAAATCCGAACGTGCTCGACTTTAAGTGGTAGGACGCTAATGGGTCGTAGAACATCCACGAGCCGGGATTCATGAGATTTCGACCCAGCAGATGCCATCCACCTTCGTTTTCTCCGTAGCGGCTGCCATTGTGCTCTTCCTCAACAAAAACGTAATATTGAGCTCCGTATTTGACTTCCTGCATTTTTCGATACGCCTGGCCTTTATACTGGTCGATTGGATCAAACCCAAAGGCATAACTAATGCTATAGCTGCGCCAGCAATCACGCGGAGGCTGCTGTGTGCTCTTGCGGTTGTCGCCCGGACAGTGATAGGCATCCACGTCCTTGACATACTCCCACAAGGTCCCGGCCTGGATCCCGCGAAAGCGGTCTTCTTTCGTTATAGTCTCCGGTGCCGGATTATTTGCCAGATCGTTGCCGTTTATATCCTTTGGCCGATGGACCCAGGGGACTTTATCGGTGGCGCTATCATAGCAGGCCCTGTTGCTAACCAGCAAGCCGTCGTTGTCATCAGCGTACATTATCCATGCGATCAACAGGGTCTTCTCGTTGGAAAGGCAGGCTGAACTTGAAGCCAGCCTCTTGGCCGCCTGGAGTGACGGCATCAATATGGCCATTAAAACAGCAATTATAGCAATTACTACCAAAAGCTCGATAAGTGTGAATCCTCTTCTTTCGTCCATATCACACCTGTAATTTCTTCTGAACATGAATTGCCACCTGCAATCAAACCATACACTTTATGCGCACGGAAATCAAGGCAAATTTATAAATCCTAACTAAGCATCGCCGCTCTCCTCCTATTTCAAAAAGAAAAAAAAGAAGTTGGCCAAATAGCCAGAAAGGGGTAAAATTCAACAAGCACACAACGAGATAAAACACCGTCCATGAGTGAAGAATTTGCCTTTACGAATTAGAAAATCTCGGGTATGATATGGTTACTACATATAAATAAGCTGGGATAGGTTAGGCAGAAGGCGAATATCTTGCTCCTAATTCGTTTCTGGTTTATGGAGTATGTTATGTTTACACGAAGAAAGGAATGTTTTAGAGATCTCAGACATAAGTTCTTCAGTTACTCCACAGGGCAAGATGAAGTGGAGATACTGAAAGAAACCGCGGTAACCCTATGCGAATCCGTGTTTCGGAACGTTGGTCCACCCTATTGGTACACAGACCATGGAGTAGGCCACAGTGACCGAGTTCTTTACTATGCGCTTCGAATTGCGAGATCTGTTGATGACTATGCCTTACGTCTCAACGACGTTGAGGCTTTGGCTTTGGCGTGTGCTTGTTATTTACATGACTTGGGAATGGCCCACATGCCAACAGAGAACAACGTTTGGCAAGGGTGGCCTGAAAGCAAGATTTTACACATGCGGTCATGGCATGTAGATGCTATAGAAGAAATTCTTCACAAATATCGCAATAAACTGGAGAAACTGTACAACTTCGAGCCAATACTTGAAGGTGTGCTTCCACAGGTGTGTCGAGCCCATGGAACAAAGAGTCACAAGGACGCTTGTGAGAAGCTTTCTAAGACCCTATATGGAAGCTTTCGACGAGGAGATTTGCTAGGAAAAATTTTGCTCTTGGCGGATGAGTTAGACCTTACCCAAGAACGTTCGATGGTAGAGAAGCATCCACAGTTTGAACAGTTTCCCTGTAAGGTTATGGCTCATCATTTCAAGCATTATTATGTTGTTGAGGTACAGGTTTCCCTTCCTCAGATACGATTAATATTTGGTTTTCCTGAAAACATGTCACAAGAGAACCGGTTCAACTTTAAAAAATGGACTTGTCAGAAGATCCAGGATCAGATCAAACTTGTCAGTGAGAACTTAAGCGGTGATTGGCGGGGTCTTTTCGACATAATGGTGGTGCCTGCAGAAGATACACAGCAAATTCTGAAGAAAGAGTGTCCAGTGCAAGTTTGCGACCTTGTAGAGAGGCTGGTTGACGAGAGTAAGGTTGCCATCCGGATGGAAGAGGAGTTTACAAAGCATCGACCCCATTATTTCTATCCAGAACGAATCAAGCCAAGCGAACCTGGCCCAATGTATTCTGCTCTGAGCTTACTAATGGATGATTTCTTTCGCGAGTGTAATACGTCACGAGTAGAGAAATTTTTTAGAACGATTTATATAAGAATACCTCAAAACGAGAAGATCAGTGAGCAGCTCATATCGTTGCATCAGAAGTATATAATGTTTATCCAAGAACACGGTACTGGACGCAGCTCCCAAGATCCTTTTGTTATTGTCGGTCATACGGGAGTTGGAAAGTCCACTTTGCTTCTTAACTTGGAATTTGAGGGAAGGCTATGTACACGTTTCTATGAGGGCGGACATGGAATGATCGTTGTGCGGGTGGATTGTCTTAACTTGCGAAGTTTTACCGAAGTGGTTCGAGCAATGCTTGTTGGACTCGTGAACGAATGCATGAAAAAGGATTGGATTTGGTCCTTATTGAGAAGCGAGGCATGGGCACCTCTCTTTAAACCTTCTTCTATTGCAATGTTGCCATCCCAAGACACGGTCAGCATCCTCAGAGGGGTACTTGATCTACTTCATAAGCGATATAAAAGTAGTCTCAAAAGCGCTGTACCAGTGTGCTTCGTGCTTGACAATATTGATAGGATGCCAGGCTTTTCACTTAAGAGTCAGGTAGTCACGTTTGCTGCGCGAGAGGGAAAAAGTAAAGGATTCCCTTTCTTTGTGATCACATTGAGATCTGGAACTAAGTTCACAATTGATGGGCGCGTAGATGACATAGCTGCACTTGCTTCTCACGGAGTCATAGCACCAAGCCCTTCTGAGGTTCTGCATAGTCGCCTCAAGTTAGCTTTTAGCGATGAAGTTGTAGGGCAAATTGGAAGCTGGCGCGAGCGGGCTGTCGTGGAATCATCACTTGGAAAATTGAAATTAACATTTATGGACTTGCGAAATTCTCTTGAAGTAGCCATGAAAACATTGTGCGTGGACCATTATCGTAGTCTTCCGCCGTTTATCCCATCAATTGCTGGTAATAATATTCGTAATGCGCTGACACTATACCGTGCAATCATTAAATCCGTTGATGAAAAGGAACTTCTTGTTCTTTCAAGAAAACACTTTAGTCAGCATGGTCTAATAAAACGTGCAATGATTGAGAATAGACCGTGTTACTTTGAGTCAGCCTCGAAAATACGAAACCTGTTTTCATGTGGTACGGGTGAGTTCTATTTCTTAAGAATATACATACTTAGGTTCTTGAGGAAATTACAGTTACGCACAAAAGACTTTGTAAGTTTCAGAGAGTGGACCGAGTTAGTAATGAAATATGACTTCGATATAAAGAACTTTAAGAATGGGGCTTGGAGTCTCATGACTGGTAACTTTCCACTGCTAGAAGTTGAAGGTACAGATGATATTCTTCCTAATGATCGTTTCAGAAACGTTGAAGATCTGGAAGAGGCGGATGTAGAAGTCAGTATTAATCCTGCTGGAGATTACTATTTGTCATACCTTATGTTCGACATTGCATACCTAGGGTGCGTTTTGCAGGACACTCTGCTAGATTATGATCTTGCTAAAAATTTGGGCAAACCTCAATATTCCTTGACATTATTACTTGAGCAAGTAGAAATATTCCTTGGATTCCTCGCAAAAAGGGAAGTCGAGGAACGTATAGCTTGGCGGATTGACGGAAGCGTGCCCCTAGTTATACCTGAAGTGGTTAAGCGGGTCGAATACCAAAAGAGGGCTTTGCTGGAGAGATAAAGCTCGAATATTTAAGGAGTAATTCCGCATATTGAAGAAAAAAAATACGAAATGCGCTTCAGAGTTCACCCTGAGTGTAGCCAAAGGGCTTCTCGAGATACAAAAATCGAGCATCAAGAATCTCTGATTCACTAATCTCTAATCCACTAGTTAATACATGCTCCATGAGATACCCTTCACGCATCTACGATCTCGATGTCTTCGGGGTGGAGGTGTTTTAGTTCGGACAGTTGGTTCCGGCCGAGCCTGGCTTCGATAAGAACGGAACTGTCCTGGTATTGTTCATTTAAAACCTGCCCGTGCGCACGTAAAAAACTCTGGACTTTGCCGTTCGACTGGCTGCTTACCACTCGAAGAATAAGCTCATTGCCCCTGTACCTTGAAATGACAACCTCGCCCAGGTCCTCCAGGCCGTAACAGGTTTTGGCTGATATACATACCGCATCGGGGTATAGAGTCTGAAGTATTTCCAGGTCGCCGATCTTTCTGACAACATCGACCTTGTTAAATACTTCCAAAACAGGTTTTTGGCCGCAGCCTATTTCTTTAAGAACGTTATTGACAGATTCGATTTGCTTTAGCGCATCCGGATTGGCCACATCTACAATATGCAGGAGTAAATCCGCATTGACGGCCTCTTCCAGAGTCGCCTTGAACGAGGCGACTAATTGATGAGGTAAATTTTTCACAAATCCAATTGTATCGCTGACCACCACATCAACGCCTCTTGCCGGTGACCATTTTCTTGTTCGCGTATCAAGCGTTGCAAACAGCCGATCCTCGACAAAGACGCCTGCATCGGTGAGCGTGTTCAGGAGTGTGCTTTTACCGGCGTTGGTATATCCGACCAGGCAGATTTTGAATAGACCTCGCCGGCCGTTAATTTCTCGAATCCTTCGCCTGTCGATATTTGCAAGCTCGCGTTTTAGTTCCGTGATTCTTTTGCTGACCAACCGCCGGTCAATTTCCAGCTGCTGCTCGCCCGTGCCTCTGGTTCCTATACCTCCGACCGCACCCGCTACGGTAGCTCCGCCGGCCCCCGCAACACTGTCCAGGTGCGACCACATCCGGGTCAATCGCGGATATGTATATTCCAACTGCGCTAAATCGACTTGCAGTTTGGCCTGTTTGGTCTTTGCCCTGGTGGCGAATATGTCCAGAATCAGCTCACTGCGGTCGAGGACCTTTACTTCGACTATCTTCTCAAGCTCACGGATTTGGCCCGGGGACAGGTCATTATCAAATATCACAACATCGATATTGAATCGCCTGACCCTGCCGGAAAGCTGGTTTGCTTTGCCCTTACCTATATAGGTTCCTGGATTGATAGCGCGGATTTTCTGCTGAAATCTGTCCACGACAACGGCGCCGGCACTCTCAGCCAGGGCCGTAAGCTCCGACAAATCGTCCGGCACATCATTGCCGCGGGGGACTGCAGCGACCAGAATCGCCCGCTCTTTTCTTACTTTTAACGTCTGACGCAATTTCTCCAAATACGATATACCTCCAAAACTGCTGTTTTATTTTAACATATTCGCCCATTTAACTCAAGAAATCCTCTAAATATGCCGAATTTAAGGATTTTTTCGGATAAATATTTCAATTTATCGACGAAAAACGGCATTTTTAAGCAAAATCCAAAAGCTAACATTTTTTGGCTTGAAAAAGTGAAAAATATTCCTTAAAGTAATGAAAATAAATTTTTTTGACGATTTAAATAAGTAATGTTGTTTTGAGATTGCTTGTAACAGTAAAGATTATGAGCATGGGAAAGGTGTTTGGTTTTTTATGCTGAAAGTTAAATCGCGTGCCGGTGAATCGGTACAGTCAATGTTAAGACGCTTTAAAAAGCTGTGCGAAAAAGAGGGTTTAATCAGAGATATGAAACGTAACGCTTATTACGAAAAACCCTCGGAAAAGAACCGCCGGCGCATGCGCAAAGCCCAGCGAACTATAACCCAGGGTCAATAAAAAATTGCCTTTTACGAAAGGCTTTTTTAGACACATCCAACCCGGGCAGGCAAAGAAAAATCTGCTCGGTTTTTATTTCAAGACAACTCAAAAAATCCTACGCCATCCCACTGCCGTGAGTTACCTGATAGAATTTTGCATCTCGTTTTAATCTGTCCCGCCAAGAGCTGTGAATGCTTAGATATCAACTACACTGCAAAAAATTTCGTTGCTAATCTCAACGGTGCCCTTTAATTAACCTTCCAAACTATATATTCCAAATCACATTATCGATTTTATCAGACCACCTGTGCATCGAATTTGCATAACTGGCAGAAATCTTTCATCCGGTGTTTATAGTCGCCGTAGAAGAAAATCTGATGAAAGCCGGGGAAGCTCAGCACTTCCTGATTGCCATCAAATTTAACCTTTACCGATACGACACATCCGCCGCTGGGGGGCACATCCATATTCTCAAGAACAGTGCCGGCTGAAATTAATACCTTCGAAGGCATATCGGTTTCGGAAGAGCCGTCTCCTTTGCCCGGCAGCAGGTCAATACTTGTAACCCGCTGGCCCTTAAGCCAGAGCGTACGCGGCACAGCATCCCGATTTCCGTGATGGTGCATAAGGTCGAACGGCTCCGGTCCGGAGCTAAAACCATTGAGCTTCGTCGGACAAGAACAATGTGCCCCAATTATGGAGTCATCGGCGGTGTCAGCGACGGGGTCCTGCTGGAATCCCGGCCTATCGAACAGATACTGCGTTATAACTTGTGAAGCAACCGCACCATAATCGGCCTCGCAGGCAGCGGGTATGCCATCATCATTCATCCGCGACCAGGCGATACAAGGGAGACTCACCTTGATTTGGCCAAGTGCGCCGAGACAATCCATCGTTATAGCATCGGCCTGCTCGTCTTCGAGAATCTTGCCGGCCACGTAGTAACTTTTGACGCCGTTAATGACATCCTGCTTCGTCGCACCTGTAACCCTGCGAGCACGGCGGAGATAATCATCGGCCATCGCCAGCATGTCTTTACTATCAGCAGTTTGATTATAATATTCGATAAAGGTAGTGGCCGGAACGACCCGCATTGTAATACCCGTATCCGCAAGGGGCGCTTGCGACCGACGGCGTCCTTTAATCACGACACAGCGGGTTTTGCGCATTTTGGCCGATGCGCAGAGCATCTTCATTCCGTAGGCGGCCTGGCTGAAATCATTGGTCGAATAAATCACACAACCGGGCTTCTCGGCCAGATTTATGGTATTGGTAGTAAAGGACGTGCCCAGCGGAGAATAAATGATTGATGGAATGCGGCTATTGGCAACTTTCTGAGCACTCGGCCAGGAGTGTTTCTGGCGATCCATCATAACCAGCATCAGACCATCAACATTTTCTCTTTCGGCTCCTGCAATCCAACTTTCAGCCTCTGCCAAACTGTAGATAGGCATACTGCGAAGGTCAAATTTCGCACCGAGCTTCCTGGCTGTACTTATCATTTTGCCGGTGTACATTTTAATTGCCGCCCGCCCGTCATAGACAGCGCCGGGCCAGAGCATTCCGTAGTCTTCTTTTCGACGGACAAAGGCCGCCTTGATTTTCGGGACATATTTCGAGGCCGGACCGCATGCACGGATGGGATTCCGCGTTATCACAGGCTGGCCAGCAAATGTACTGCCGCCCTGTAATAAAAACGAGCCTGCCACTAATCCGGCTGAGCCGCGTATGAACTGCCGCCGATTAAGATTGTGATTACAGTTGCACTTTAAGGGACATCTTCCGGAACTCATAATTACCTCCTGCAAAACATTAAAATAATCAAGCTGATTACACATATTGCTCAGACTGGCATACAGAATAGGATATATTACTTGTAACCTCAAGAAATTACCGTCCTCAAATTTCGGGATAGATGAAATTGCCCCCCCTACTGCAACGTTCGAGGACAAGCTTGTACTGGGTTTGAATTGGGTTTGTATTGGGTTTGTTTTTGTGACCCACCGGCGGCATAAATGCTCATATTTACTTGTCATAAAAGAGCTTATGTTAATTATAGCCTTTTCGGCAATTGGGTTCGTTTTGGGTTTGAATTGGGTTTGATTGGGTTTGTTTTTTACTACCGTCAGACTGTTAAAAATCGTATAATTCATTGTTGTTAAATTAGTTACGTTCATTTGGACAATTGGTGAATTGGGTTTGTTTTGCATAAAAGCAGCAGCAATTCTCGTACTTTTTCCTTTGATTAACCTGCCTTTTTCATTATTTACCTGATTTTTCACAATTAACATACCTAAAAACATTTGCTATTGACTTTTTACTGAGGGCTAAAAAAAGACTCCCTCTATAATTAGACGTACCTGCGTGTTTGATACGAAAAACTGGGGATTTTCGGGAGGGTGAATTTCGCTAAGTGCTTATGAGAAAAGGAGTAAAAATTTTTTTAGAAATTTTGAAATTTGTCAAAAATTACCAGCGTTTTTTGCTGAAAACTGTGGGAAATCAGCAAATTTAATATATCAACAATATGTTAATATAGGCAGAAAGGGCAACTTTGGAAAGCGACAAATATTATCGGACGTGGCGGTCGTGGTGGTGATGAATGGTTAGGTTGGGTGGGTTGGAGAGCGGCGTTGAGGGTTGTTGGGGGGAGAAGATTAGTAAATTAAAGAATTAACGTTGTGTACAAGTTTCTTAGAGAAATCAGGTTTTTTAGCTCAATAATGAGGCTCGTATTACACAAGATACGAAATCTTCAGTTTGAAACCTCGATTTTTCGGCCAAAAACAATACTTAGCCCAACTTTCGCAGTTAAGTACCTAAATCGACAGTTTTGATAGCGCCATATCGGTTAGTTTCCACCACAAACCTTGCTATTTAACTGTTTAACTGTTGGCTATACACTTTGGGCGGCGATTGCTTCGGCAAATTCATCTTGAGTTTATCGAGTATTATCCGGTGCTCAATCTCCGGCTGGCTGTATCGGCGCATCTCAAGTATTCGGCCATCGGCTGTTGGTATCCGCACGTCTATCATCATAATCGTGCCGAGCTTGTCAAAAACTTCTGTGGCAGTCAGGCCGGGTGCGTGGAATCTTAGTTTCTGCCGTAAGGTAACCGCCAGGCAGTAAGCCAAAAACGCTACAAATATATGTGCCTCAACTCTATGCTCAAGTTGATGATAAACCGGACGGACTGCCAGGTCGCTTTTTAAGCTCTTGAATGCCGCTTCAACTTGCGTAAGCAGAACATACCTTTGCCAGATGACATCCGGATCGGCTTCTGTAAGGGTCGTTCTCAACAGATACATGCCGTCCCGCAGAATCGTCTTTTTGTAGGTGTCTTTATTAAAGGTATAAGCAAAATTATCCGGCGTAACTCTGCCAGCCTGCGGCGGGATCGTCAGATCGACACATTTGGTCGATTTGCCGGCCTGCTGTTTCAATGCTCCAAGTCTTTCCAGGAGCCTGTCGCGACTGCGACAATTCTTACGCAGTTTTTCGAGCCCTTGCAGATATTTACGCAGCTTATGCTTTCGTATAGCTCTTTCCTTGGCCCTGCGATCTTTGCTTTTTGCCAGAACATACAGTTCATTGCCTTGAGCTAATAGTTTTACTGCGACATTATCATTGGCGCGTTGGAAGTCCATATCGAGAAGTTTGTCCTCAAACTTATTAAGCATAGACCTCGGCGTGCCTACAAGATAGTGTATGCCGTTATCACGCATTACCTTTAGCGTCTCTTCAGTAGGAATCCCCCTGTCCATAACCCAAACTCTGCGGGCTTTGCCGTATATCGATTCTATCTTGTCGAGAAAAAAACGTAACGTGGTTTTGTCCAGGGTGTTGCCGGGTAATATCTCATAACCCAAAGGAAAGCCTTCAGGCGTTACGACAAGGGCTATAACAACCTGCCTGCAATCGGAACGCTTGTCTCTGCTGTAGCCGAATCGAGCCTTGGGATTCTGCTCGCAAAGACCTTCAAAGTAGGTGCTGGTCAGATCATAAAGAAGAACATCGAATTCAATGCCGAACATGTCCTCCCATCTGGATTTGAGGTGCTTGCACAGGTCTTCCTTGTGTTGGAGTATTCTGTCCAGGCAGCGGTAAAGCCTGTCTTTGGCGGCTATTCGATAATCCGTACGGAGCAGTTCATCCATCGCGGTCTGGTCAAACCATTGTCTGTGGATGTAGAACTCGCTGCCAGGCCGTATGAGGCGGTTGACAACCAGAAGTTTGAGCACCTTTGGCCAGGAAATATCTGAACGCGACTTGTCAAGACGTTCGGACCAGAATTCATCAAGACCAAGCTGCTGCCACAGTTTCGACCCCAGCCAGCAACCGCCAAATGTGCGAGGCCGACACAACTGCATCTGTGATAGCTTTACCCTTATTGAATCAATGTCGTGGTTTGCGATTTCACTGTAGTCGGCAAAAAGAGATTTGGTAAGTGTCTTGCCGGTGTCCTGATCAAAAATCTGAAGAGTTTTAAGCCAGGCATCTTCTTGTGAGCCGGTTATTTCACCAAGATATAATACGGTTCGCTGAACGGTTTTGCCCCCGGCAACCCTGCGATTCTCCACGACACTGAAATACTCATGCCATTTGCCGTTCTTCTTGCGTTTGTAACTTCTAAGGAACATGCCGATAGTTTCTCAGCAAGAGAACAGCTTTGCAATAGGCAAGGTCTTCACCACACAAGGATTGAGAGTGTTTTGCGGGACAATTGAATACTACGCGGGAAAATATTTTTAAAAATCGCGATTTCACCCGCTAACTGCGAAAGTTGGGTTAGAAAAACCTGTACACGGCGTTAAAGAATTAGAGATTGGAAAGAAAAAGGGCATAAGAAAATTTCTACTGAAGGCCAGCATGAGCATCAAACAATCACGCAGACGCGAAGCGACGGAGTGATAATATATTAGTGCGAACCGCAGGCAGCACAACGCAGGTGCATCATGGGATACTCGATACTGGATAATCGTATGTTCACTACCTGTTAATAACATCTAGCGCGGATTGTCGATGATTGAATATTGTTGGTTTTTTGTGCTTAGCTCCCCTGTTGCGAGTCAAGCGAGTATAGCTCCCCGGCTCCCTGTTGTAAGCCAAGGGTGTGGCTCTCGGGGATAAACTCCAAAGCAAGTAAGCACACACCGGGGACAAGCTAAAGGCAGGCCAGCCCCCGACAGAAAGGCAAGTGAGCTAACATCGGGGGTAAACTTTTCAAATGATAATTGACATCCAAGGGGTGAATTATTGATTTTTGGATTGAAGATTGCCGCAGTCGCCTACGGCACCTTCGCAATGACAACAATTTTAAATAGACCCTTTGACTGAGCTCAGGGCAGGCTCTTTTCGATTGATTATTGGCTTTTTTGAGTTTCGTTATTGTTTTATCTGCGGCTTTGGAACAGGCCAGAAAATCGTATCGCCATCTTCCCTCCATGGCGTGTCTTGTCCATTTCTGTTCTTACCGGATACCCCGCCGTCATCGATAAAATCAGGCCCGACGCTGTAAAGAATGAAATTATCTTCGGTCTTTCTGTAAACAAGCGGCTTATCGGAGAATACGTCGTCCGGCGGCTGCTTAAGATAGCCGGCTCTTATGAGCTGCTCTAAATCTTCAGGGAAAGAACCTTTATCCTTGTGGTACCGCAGAAGCGCAAGAACGGCAACCGTTGCATGAACCTCGGTTTTATTTCGACAGGCTATCTGGTTTACCCTGGCCAGGGAGGGGGCCAGGATTTGCAAAAATACATTACCCTCAATGATTTTCGAAGCTTCTTTCCCGGGATCGATTCGGTCGGCTTTAATCTGACCCGGCGTTTTAAGATATAACCTTGTCCAGAAATCATAAAAACGGTCGGTCGCTTCCCTGGTTTGCTCCTTATTCGGATGAGCGAATAAAACCTTCATAGCCCTCGGCCACTGCTGTGGAGAGAATATCGTTTCAAAAACCAACTCCTCCACGTCGTTTTGATGAAAACCTGCGAGAGAATTTATCCTGTAAAGATATAAATGTCCGCCGCCGAAACGCCCGTCAGTAAAACATCGCTGGATTTCGTCATAAACGGCCATTCTTTCAGCCTCCAGAGACGCTTTGAAATTTTCATCTGCGATAATCTTCTCGAAGCTGCGCTGAAGGTCCGTCAATAACGTAGAGTCTATTTCATACTTACCTGCAATATCTCTAATGGTTTGAACAGATATCACTTCAAGAGTGATTCCCACAAGCTGCTCAACCAAAAATTTGTCCCCTCTTAAATGTTGGCCGAAGCGGTAACAGGATTTCATATCATCAAAGGCCTCTTCATATCTGCCTTGTTCGGCACTAAGACCTGCTCGCAATCGCAGGGCACGCGCCAAAAGGCGAAACTCGGATAGATTCGGCAGAAGAACACCGAGCATTACATTCGGATTGTCGCCACCGGATTTATATGTTCGCCAGTAATATGGCCTTTGCGAGCCCTCAACAATAAGCTCAAGGGCACCTTCCTGCTCCTGAATCCACCTTTTGTAGATATTCTTCTGCTCTATAGTAAGCTCATCATATTTTTTCCTCAGTAACTCAGCGAATACTTTCGAGACTTCATCCTGGATACCCTGCCGTTCTTCCTGGAAGCTCTTATGAGATTTATCCGAAAAGATCCTATCGATCTTCCCGGCAAGTACTTCAATTGTCTGTGGTAATGTCTCATTAACGATTGCCTTGTGGTTTTCAGCAAGGAAAAGAATAAAGTCGTCCGACAGCTCTTTATGCAGATCCACCGCCCTGAGATATAATGTTTCTGCATTTAGAGATTCATCCGCCGACGGCCGGACTTTTCTATTAAGCTCGGCAACGTAATTGGTGGTGATTACCGGCTTTCCGGTCAGGAACCAAACCATATAAAGGATAAAGCATAAAATCAATACTCCGACCGTTTGAAATGTCCTTGCGAGAACTGTTCGCCATAGCGGGCGGCAGCGTTTTTTGGCCCGCCGCAATAAAACAGCCAACAATTTTGTATCACCAAACTCGGCGATTAGCTGTTTTGCTTTCTGCTGCTTATCTTCATCGGTTTTGCACTCTTTTAATTCGTCTTCAAAATGCGCCGTCAATTCTTCCTGCACATCCTGACGAACTTTGCGGCGATAGCGCATCTTTTTGACGATTAGCTTTACGTATTCTTCGGCACATGCCAGCAATTTCATTCTGCATTCTCCTATTTCAGTTTCTGAGATTTACCACAGGCCAGAAAACCGCATCGCCATCCTTATCCGTCGCCCATTTCTGCACATTTCCATTTTCTTCGATAATTTTTCCGACGTCATCTTTGAAATTGCGGCCGATACTATACAGGACAAAATTATCCCCGGTCTTTTTGTAGATAAGTGGTTTGTCGCTGTAGAGGTCTATTGGCAATTCTTTTAAATATCCAGCGTCAATTAGTTCATTTAAAGCTTCAGGATACTGCCCATTGTCCAGCTGGTATCGCTGAACCGCCGATATCACTATTAATGCCTCGTGCATTGTTTTATCCTGATATACCAGTTCAGAAATACGTTCCGACGCAGGCATAAGATAATAAAGCAGAGCATATCGAAATCCGTTCATTGACAAAATGTCCTGCTCAGTGGAACGAATATCAAGCTGTCTTCTTTCATAAGGACTCATCCTTGCAATCTTAGCCTGTCTATCATAAATTTGTTCACCCATTTCAACCGTCGCATCGCGTCTGGCGTGAAACAGACACACTGACGTTAAAGCAGCGTTCTTGACAAACTGTTTTCCAACAGGAACATCATCCGTTATTTCCAAGATATCATTATATATATAACGAAAAGAACCATCTTTTTGAGGAATTAAGTGGCCTCCACCAGGACCTCCATCTGTAAAAAAACGCTGAACCGAATCCATAAACATTATCCTTCGACCTTCCATGTCTATAAGTGGATAACCTCGCGGGTATAATTGTGATAACTGATTTTGTAATCGCTTCAATTGATCAATGGAAAGAATCTGGGCCGAAAGGACATGTAATATCTCATCATTGGCCATCCTTCCCATAGCCATTCCAACCAACTGTTCTGCTATTATTCCCCTACCCTGCCAATGACTGCCCGCCCGAGCAATTGCGAGACAATTATATATACTCTGCTGTATTTGGCCTTTGTCTATGTTAACTCGTGAGCGCCAGATTCCCAGCCTTGAAAACATTTTCATTTGATTCAGATGCGAGTAGGAAATATTCCACAGGAATTTTTCCTGTTCTTCATTTCGATATTGGTACTCTCTATAACAATATGATTTTGAGCTGCCAGTTACAAATTCCCTCCACGCCGCTTCATTATTCTGGACCCATTTAACAACAAGCTTCTTTTCAAATGGCCAAAGGTAATCAAGCAAACTCGTTACAACAACCGGCGGACTATCAATCCACTTCTTGATTACACCAGCCTCAAGACCACTTCTTATTTTTTTAAGCTCTTCCGGCAAATATGCACCAAACACAGAATTTATCTCTGAATCAAGGGCATTATCCGGATTCAGTTTGATGTCCCGTTTATCTCCTCGATCATATCCGTATCCTCCCATCATCTCCATCTCCATCATCATCTCATATTCCGGCATTAACTCATCTCTGCTATACTGCGGTCTTTCAATCTGGCGAAGAATATCTCTAACAGCTTCATCAAATACTCTGTATCTCCTGGAGGAATTCCCTCTCGGATAAACAGGAATTTTCCCTCTCAAATAAACAGGAATTTCAGGACAAACAAACGGTACCAGGCCTTCATTGAAACATCTTTCGAACAGTCGCTTTTGAGAAGGCTCCAGGTCATTCCAATTAGATTCATTTTCTTTGAGCCATTTACGAATCATGTCCTGTATGTTTTTATCTAAATCACTGAAGTAAAGTCTTTTCTTGAAATCTTTTCTCCGATTCCCTGCCAGTTTCAGTATTCTTTGATCCGGCTGTACATAGAGCTCGATTGCTTTTTCGTAGTGCGGCCATGCGTTATCTTCATTCCGGACCTCAGGCCGATTCATCTGGTTTAGTAACGCCAGATAATCAACACTCAGAGTAGGCTTGCCGGTAGAAAACCAGACAGCATAGACAATAAAAAACAATATTAGCGCACCGACCGCCTGAAACGTCCTTGCGACCACAGTTCGCCAGAGGGGTCGGCAGCGTTTTTTTGCCCGGCGTAATAAAATGGCCAATAGTTTGGTGTCACCAAAATCATCTACTAACTGCCGGGCTTTCTGTTGTATTCCTTCATCAGTCTGGCAATCCTTCAACTCATCTTCGAAATGTGCCGTAAGCTCTGCCATTACCTCAGAGAGAACTTCTTTACGATAGTGCATCTTTTTAATCACCTGTCTTATTAAATCAGCAGTACGGACCGGCAATTTCTCTAAACCAAATTCTTTACCTTCAAAAAAAGCATTTCTCATCAAGCGATGGTATCGGATGGCTTCAATTGTGATTCCGGCGGCAGCACTTAAAAGTACTCCTAAAATCAAAAAAAAGGGAAAGGCCGCCCATACAGCGGCAAATTCCAGTATTATGCCCGCCAACAAACCTATAGAGGTTGCAATTAAGATTCTCAGAACAGTTTTTTTTAATTTCCTTAAATCTTCTCTTGCGATTGTGAGTGCGCCGCGGAGAATTTCAATGACGAATTCAATAAAAACACCAGCAAGTATCCCAATTATCAAAAATATAGGAAATTTTAATCCCGCAGTGCTATACTCCATTGCTATCCCTGCGCATAAACCCAAGGCAGCCGCGATCAAGATTCTCACAAAAAGTTTTTTGATTTTCATCAAATCACCTCATGTATAATATTGTCCCTAATTATCTGCCGGAAACACCACTGCAAAAAAAGCTCATGCCATCGCAAGCGCACCGCCGAAGACGAGATTCAGGCCGGTCGTCAGCTCTTTGAGCTGTGCCTTTTGCTTTGCCAGTTGGTCTTTACCCCTTCCTGTGATGTAGTAATATCTTCTCTTGCGGCTTGACTGGTTATTCTCCCACTTGCCTTTAACCAGCTTCTTCGCTTCCAGATTATACAGCAGGGGGTACAGGGTACCCTTGCCAAGCGTAAGAATCCGGCCGCTTCGCTGCTCTATGGCCTGGCTCAGCTCATAGCCGTACATTGGTCCGCGAGACAGAATTTCCAGAACCACCACCGGAGCAATTCCCTTCAATAGCTGACTTTCAAACTTCATAAAAATTCTCCTTAGTTATTATTATCATATATATTGTTTTGCATATTATGTTATACATACTATACTACGTCAACTATAAAAAAATGTTTTTATAATTTTTTTCAAATTTTTCTGAAAATATCAATTCCTATGATTTTTCTTGCAAAAACGCCTTTTCCACATAAAATAGTTGAAAATTTGCTTAAAATGGGGTGTCTAATCCGAATATATATTTAGACGGCTCAACAGGCTGATTCCGGAGCAGTGGCAGAGTGGTTGATCGCGACGGTCTTGAAAACCGTTTTACCGAAAGGTAACGGGGGTTCGAATCCCTCCTGCTCCGTTTCTTTTTTATCATCAATTCGTAATACAATACTACATCTTATTGCACAATTATTTCTTGAAAATTCCGCTCCTACAGTATAGATTTCTGGTACCCGCTACACCCTGACTCTCAGGACATGGAGAAAAGGCTGCCAGACAGGCTCAATATGCGGGACGCCCACAGGGACGGGGCCAAATTCAACGACCATTATATAAACGCATGTTTTGAATTGCAGGTTTGTCAATTTAAATCGTCCTGCTAAGAAGGAGACATAATATGAAATTCGGGAAGAACTTATCGCTGATAATATTAATGTGCTGTATCCTCGGCAACGTGTACGCAACAGATAAAGAATCAGTCAATACGGCACGCAAATCCGCAAAGATTGCAGGTTATTCGCTGAGCAAGGTCCAGCGGTGGCTCCATGAGGTAGCGCTGAAGCGAATCGACCCGGCTACGGGCCTGTACATAGCAGACGGCAGGTGGAACTATCGCGACACGGCCGCCGACTGCTATCCTTTCCTGACCTGGGCGGCATATATCGTTGACCTGGAGGCGCTGAATGGACCGGTGCGAAGTGTTCTTCATGCCGAACAGAAACTATGCAATCATGTCGACCGAATACCCGTACCTTACGACTATAAGAACAAAAAGAAGATTGTCCCCGGCTACGACGAAATGGTCTTCCAGGCATCCGAATACGTTAAAGACTGCCTGATCGCAATCGTCGAGGTCACGGGCAAAGATGAGTGGTTCGAGCGAATGAAGGGCATCGAAGAGGACATCTGGAAGCATGCCAGGTATGATAGTGCGTACGGTAAAATCCCTTCCAGAAATGTCGAGGTCAACGGAGAACAGATCCAGGCACTGGTCCGGCTTTATACGATGACAGGTCAAAAGAAGTTTCTTGAGTGGGCCGAACGCCTGGCCGACTACTACCTGCTGACGGGCAATTTTGTTCCTACGCGTCTCCGGGACCACGGATGTGAGATAATCGGCGGGCTGGGACTTCTGCTGGGCGTGGAATCGGAACATAATCCCCGGAAGGCAAAGATATACCAGCCGCTCATCAAGAACATGCTCGACGAAATTCTCAGGCGAGGTGTCAATGAAGACGGCATCATGTACGATACTCTGGACAAGCCCGACAGCCGCCTGAGCGATGGCTGGGGCTACAATTACGTAACCTACCTATGCTATGACATGGTAGCCGCCAGGCCGGTTTATCGGGACCGGATTGTGCAGACCCTTGCCAATCTCGAAAAACCGAAATACAAGAACTATCGCTGGGAGGGAAACTCGATTGACGGTTTCGCTGATTCGATCGAAGGCGGGCTTTACATCATGAACCGTTACCCTGTTCACGAGGCGCTGGCCTGGGCGGATCGCGAGATGGCCGCGAATGTGGTCTATTCCGACAAACCGCTGGCAACCGCGCCGCTGTGGGGGACGATGAAGTTACAGGCCAATGGTGTACGGACAACGCTGATACACGCACTGATGCATACCCGGGGATTGATTGGGCGGCCCTGGCGCCAAGATCTGGTACTTGGGGCGAGCGAAACGGAAGACGGCCTTATAGTCGTGATGAGAGGTTCCAAGGACTGGGCGGGACGGCTGTTTTTCGACATTCCGCGTCACCGTGAATACATGGGCTTTAAACATGACTGGCCGCGAATGAACACCCTGCCCGAATGGTTCACGGTAGAATTCAATAAGAAGTACATTGTCGAGAACGTCACCAATGGAACCAGGAAAATCTATACCGGAAAGCAGCTTCACGAAGGCATGCCTGTTGAGCTGGCGGCCGAAGAAGAAACAGTCCTACTGATAAAATAGTAATTGTATAATACCGGCTGCATACCGCCGAATAAGGCGCTCAAGGTGATATGGATTATTATGCGAATTGGTTTACCTTTTATATAAAGGAAAGGAGGCTTTTTAACATGATCTGGCGCTGGTTGCGAATAACATTTCTGACCATTATCTGTGGTTGCAGTGCCTGCATAATGGGCCAGAGAGCAGACTCAAAATCCATCAAACATTCCCCGGCAGATATGGAGGCAGACAGGACAGCTTTGCAGGAGGATTTTCTGAAGCTTCGTTTCGGGCTGTTCCTTCACTTCAACATGGCCACTTATGTCAATCGCGAATGGGCCAACGGGTACGAAGATCCTGCGCTTTTCAGGCCCGACAGATTGAATTGCGGGCAATGGGCCGAGGTTGCCTGTGCGGCCGGCATGAAATACGCCGTGCTGACCGTCAAGCATACCGGCGGCTGGTGTCTCTGGGACAGTGACCATACCAAACACGACATCAGCCGCTTCATCAACTACAAAAACGGTAAGGGCGACATCGTCCGTGAATTTGTCAGCGCTTTCCGTGCGCGCGGGCTCAAAGTCGGGTTTTACTATTGCTTCCCCGGTGATTTCTCAAGACCCGGACACGGCAGCGCAATTCCGAAAGGCCGTCCGGACCTTCACGGACTGCCTCCCGAGGCAGCCGGAGACTATGTCGGATTTATCAAAAAACAATTGGCGGAGCTGCTAACCAACTACGGCCCGATCGACCTGCTGTGGATCGACCAGTATAGCAATAAGTACACCAGATCACGCTGGCAGGAGATTCAGGAATACATCAAATCATTACAACGGCGCTGCCTGGTCATCGGTAACAACGCCCACAATCTCAAGGATTCCGACGTTTACAGTTGTGAATTTCCCTGGGACCCCAAGAGTATGCCACCGGAAGGAAGCACGGCACCGGCAGAGGTGTGTGATAAAATCTCGCGCACATGGTTCTGGAACACGGCGGACGGCCCTGAATACACAAAAGATGCACAGGAAATCGTCAGGATGCTCAGGCTTTGCAACAAGAGAAATGCCAACTATCTGCTCAACGTACCTCCGGACAGGAATGGCTTGATATCCGGCATACATTTGGAGCGTATGCGGGAACTCACCGCATTATTGAACGCAACACCCGGCATATTGAAAAGGAAATAAAACAGAGCAGACAATCCAGGTCGGCAGGAAATCTCTCCGTGTAAAAAAGCTGTAACCTCATTCCCCCAACAGTTTTCGGCATTTTGCATGATTGGCTTATTTTCTGAGCAGACCTACCATCAGATCCCAGAAACGCTTTTCATCAATCTCCATAAGAATGCGGGCCTTTTGAGTACCGGCAGGTCCTCGTTTTCGATAGCCAAGACTTCGACCATAATCCAGATTATAATCTGAGTTGACATCGACCCACCGGGTTTCTTCTTCAACAATTAACGTCGGATCAATAACAACGGCAGCGGCTATAGTATCCCAAACCAATCGAGTATAGCCAACGTCCTTCTCAAAGCGTGGCCCGTACTTTTGCTGAAACATCTTTGTAATTGGTGTCTGAACAGCAGTAATTCGCTCAAAGAGTTTCTTGTTAAAACGATATTTCTTACAGACATCCAGACTTACGATGAGCTGTTCTGCAAAGGCGGCCCGAACAGACATCTTGGCCGCTTCAGGATCAAACCACCAGTTGAACTCGGCTGCCGGAGTCGTATTTCCCGGAGTATCAAACGCCCCGCCCATGTAAACGACTCTCTTTATCAAAGGAATTATCTCCGGAGCCATTCTTATGGCGATTGCCAGATTAGCACATGGTCCTATCGGCATAACGGTTACTTGTCCCGGATTGGCCTTGATAGTATCAATAATAAAATCCACCGCGTGCTTATTCACCGGCTTAATCGTCGGCTTGCTTGCAAATTCCCTGCGATACACTTGCAGATACGATTCCGGTTCGGGCCTGCTGAAACAGCCGACAAAGCTTGAACTGTAACCAAACATCTTCCGCTCGACTTCCAAGCTCTCATACCGTCCGGCCCGAAGCGGATAACGTATACCCAATGCCACCGGAACGTCCCTGCGATTTAACACCTCAAGCTGACGAACAGCATATGCCGCCCCTTCTGAAACCCAGGTATTTCCCGGCACAATCGTCACCCCAAGCAGCTCTATGTCCGGATGGTTTGCGAGCATCATCATCGCCACGCCATCGTCATACAACATAACCATATCCGTATCGAGAATGACCTTTTCTTTGGCCCCGGCCACACAACCCAGACCCACAGGCAGCATTACACCAATAAGCACAATAGCCAACTGTTTCATTGTAAACATCCTCATATTCCTCCTGCTAATGCTACTCTTCAATCTAAAAATATTCAGGAATATATATGAACTGAGACTTCCCATCTATCCCTGCTCAGCTACGTTACCACGTCTCATTTTCGATAGAATATCAGGTCTGTCTTGAAAATTCAAGTGCCCAGGCTGTTTATCGTAGAACCTTACTGGTTGATGATACCGGGTGATGGTGAAGAGACGGTCCAGTTGTCGGGGTCGTTGCCGTAATCGGATGAGACCTTGCGAGTCAGTGATTCGCCGTCACCATCCGGCTCGGTAGGCCAGTGGTCAACACCGCCGGGGCAGCTCTCAGGATGAGAACCATCGCTGTAGCTTACCCTGTCAACGCGTATGTAATAAAG